>DATCFG010000071.1:0-37030 GCA_036509655.1 Solirubrobacteraceae bacterium
GATACAGCCCCATCCGCGCCATCACATCGGCGAAGTTGATGCCCGACGCGGCGACGTCGATGCGCACCTCCCCGGCTTTGAGCTCCGGGTCCGGGCGCTCCTGTACCTGCAGCACGCCCGGCCCGCCATGCTTGGTGATGATGATCGCCCGCATCGGCGACACCCTACTCGATTTGATTAGTGAACGCTAATAGCGCGGGACGGCTCAGTCGAGCACGACGGCCCAGCCATCGACGAAGCCCTCCGAGGCGACGATCTCATCGACCACCTCGGCGGGCACGGCGGCGTCGGTCGTGACGACCATCGCGGCGAGGCGCTGGCCGATCTCCGATCGGTCCTCGCCGCCGGAGTCGCCGTCGGGGGTGTGGCCGACGGCGGCCGAGGAGATGTTGATCCCGTGCGCGCCGAAGATCGTGCCGACGCGCCCGATCATGCCGGGCAGATCCTGGTAGCGGAAGATCGTCACGAACGGCTCGAGCTCGACCGTGAAGCGCCGGCCCTGCACCTCCACCAGATGCGGCACGCGGTTCGGGCCGATCGCGGTGCCGGCGACCGCGACGCGCTCACCGCCGGCGATCACGGTGACGCGGATCAGCTCGTTGAAGTCCTGCGCCTCGGAAACCGACTTCTCCTCGATCACGATCCCGCGCTCCTCGGCCATGCTCGGGGCGTTGACGAGGTTGACCTGCTCCTCCGTGCGTCCCTCGAGCGCGCCGCCGATCACCGCGAGCGTCAAGAGGCGCGTGTCGAAGTCGGCGATCCGGCCCATGAACGCGGCCTCGATCCGCTCGACCGAGCTGCCCTCGGCGAGCTCCATCGCCAGCCGCCCGAGGTTTTTCGCGAGCGGCAACAGCGGCCCGAGCACCTCCATGTCCTCGGCGCCGACCGAGGGGATGTTGACCGCGGTGGCGACGACGCCGCCGGTGAGCGCAGCGACGACCTGCTCGGCGCTCTGGTAGCCGGCGCGGTCGGTCGCCTCGGCGGTCGAGGCGCCGAGATGCGGGGTGACGATCACCTTGGGATTGGCGAACAGCGGGTTCTCGGTCATCGGCTCCGACGGGAAGACGTCCAGCGCGGCGCCGCCGACCTTGCCCGAGTCCAGCGCCTCGCCCAGCGCCGCTTCGTCGATCAGCCCGCCGCGGGCGACGTTGAGGATGCGCACGCCGTCGCGCATCTGCGCGAACGCCTCCTTGTTCAGCCAGTTCTGCGTCTCCGGGGTCTTCGGCAGGTGGATCGTGATGAAATCCGCCTGCGCGTAGATCTCCTCGCTGTTCTCCGCCTTCTCCACGCCGAGCTCGCGGTAGCGCTCGGCGCTCACGAACGGGTCGAAGGCGAGCACGCGCATGTTGAAGGCGCGCGCGCGGGTCGCGACGAGCTGGCCGATGCGCCCGAAGCCGACGATCCCGAGCGTCTTCTCGTAGACCTCCACGCCGGAGAACTTCGAGCGCTCCCACTTGCCGCTCGTCAGCGACGCGTACGCCTGCGGAATGTTCCGCGCGAGCGCGAGCAGCAGCGCCATCGTGTGCTCGGCCGCGGTGACGACGTTCGACTGCGGCGCGTTCGCGACGATGATCCCGCGCCTGGTCGCGGCCTCGACGTCGACGTTGTCCACCCCGACCCCTGCGCGGCCGATCGCGCGCAGCTTCGTTCCCTGCTCGATCAGCTCGGCCGTCAGCTTCGTCGCGGAGCGGATCAGGATGCCCTCGTAGTCGCCGATCCGCTCGGCGAGCTGCTCGTCGCTCCAGTCGAAGCCGAGCTCGACGTCGAAGTGCTCCCTCAGCAGCTCGATCCCCGAGTCGCCGATCTTCTCCTTCACCAGGACTTTCACACGCTCACCGCTCATGCCGAGATCCTCTCCACGATCCAATCGATACACGCAGTGAGGGCTTGGACATCGCCGGCCTCGACCGCCGGGAACATCCCGATCCGCAGCTGGTTGCGTCCCAGCTTGCGGTAGGGCTCGGTGTCAACGATCCCGTTCGCCCGCAGCGTCTTCGCCACGAGGGCCGCGTCGAGGTCGTCGTTGAAGTCGATCGTGCCGACGACGAGCGAGCGCTTCGCGGGGTCGGCCACGAACGGCGTCGCGTAGCCGCTACGCTCGGCCCAGCCGTAGAGGTGCTCGGAGGAGGCCGTCGTGCGCGACACGCACCAGTCGAGACCGCCACCGTCGAGCATCCAGCGGATCTCATCGGCGAGCAGGAACAGGCTCGCGACCGCGGGCGTGTTGTAGGTCTGGTCTTTCAGCGAGTTATCGAGCGCCGTCTGCAGCGAGAGGAACGCCGGGATCCAGCGCTGCTCGGAGGAGTCGAGCGCCTTGATCCGCTCCTGTGCGGCGGGGCTGAGCAGCGCGATCCACAGCCCGCCGTCGGCGGCGAAGCTCTTCTGGGGGGCGAAATAGTAGGCGTCGGCCTGCTCGATCTGCACGGGCAGGCCGCCCGCGCCGGAGGTCGCGTCGATCAGGACCAGCGCGTCGCCGGATCGATCGACGGGCGGCCTCATCACTCCGAGCATCACCCCGGTCGAGGTCTCGTTGTGCGCCCAGGTCACGACGTCGACCTTCCCCTCGCCGGCGGCCACGTCGAGCGCGGCCGGGTCGGGCGCGTCGCCGGGGTCGGCGGAGACGACGATCGGGTCCTTCAGGAACGGTGCCCCGGCGGTCACCTGGGCAAACTTCGAGGAGAACTCACCGTAGGTCAGGTGCAGCGCGCGATCCTCGACGAGGCCGAAGGCCGCGGCGTCCCAGAACGCGGTCGCGCCGCCGTTGCCGAGCGCGACCTCGTAGCCGTCGGGCAGGGCGAACAGCTCGCGCAGACCGGCGCGGATCTCGCCGACGAGCGCCTTCACCGGCTTTTGCCGGTGCGATGTGCCCATCACCGCGGCGCCCTCGCCGGCGAGGCGCGCGAGCGCCTGCGGGCGGACCTTCGAGGGACCGCAGCCGAAGCGTCCGTCGGAGGGCTTCATCCCGCCGGGGATGACGAGGGAGGTTGTGTCCTGTGGCGATGCGTTCGGCGTCATGGGCTTCCTTCGTGGAATCTCGCAGATCGAAGAATGCCCAGGCGCGCGGCGGTGCTGCTCATACGTCGCTTCCCGGTGGTTAGGTCCACCTTGAGCGCCAGTCGCGACGACGTGAGCGAGTGTAGCGAACGAGCCGCGCTCGCACAGAACCTCAGAACGAGGTTTCGATCCAGTCCATGCCCTCGCGCAGCTCGCCGCCGACGTGCTCGACCTGGGTGTCGGCCTGCTCGGCGCGCATCCGCTTGAAGTTCTCCTGTCCTGCGCGATTCTCCGCGATCCACTCGCGTGCGAAATCGCCGTCCTGAATCTCCTTGAGGATCTGGCGCATGCTCGCGCGGGTCTCCTCGGTGATCACGCGCTTGCCACGCGTGTAGTCGCCGTACTCGGCCGTGTTGGAGATCGAGTAGCGCATTCCCGCGAGGCCCTTCTCGTGCATCAGATCGACGATCAGCTTGAGCTCGTGCAGGCACTCGAAGTAGGCCATCTCGGGGTCATAGCCCGCGTCGACGAGCGTCTCGAAGCCGGCCTGAACGAGCTCGGAGGCGCCGCCGCAGAGCACCGCCTGCTCGCCGAACAGATCAGTCTCGGTCTCGTCCTTGAAGCTCGTCTCGATCACGCCGCCGCGCGTGCAGCCAATCCCCTTCGCATAGGCCAGCGCCAGCGCCCGCGCGTTGCCGGTCGCGTCCTGGGCGACCGCGAGCAGACCGGGAACGCCGCTGCCTTCGGTGAACTGCCGGCGCACGAGATGCCCGGGACCCTTGGGCGCGACCATCGCGACGTCGACCCCGGGCGGCGGCTCGATCTCGTTGTAGTGGATCGAGAAACCGTGACCGAACAGCAACATGTTGCCCGCGGCGATGCCGTCGCGGATCTGCTCCTCCCAGACCTGGTGGTGGAGCTCGTCGGGCAGCAGGATCATCACGAGGTCGCCACGGCTGGCGGCCTCGACGACGGACAGCACCTCGAGGCCCTGCTCGCGCGCGGCGGCGACGGAGGCGGAGTCCTCGCGCAGCCCGACCACGACTTTGACGCCGGAGTCCTTCAGGTTGAGGGCGTGGGCGTGGCCCTGGGAGCCGTAGCCGATGATCGCGACGGTCTTGCCGTCGAGCAACTTGAGGTCCGCGTCGTCGTCGTAGAGCATCGGCGCAGGCTATCGCGTCGGCCACGGTGTCAGCGCCCACGGCCGATCGACGCCGGTCGGAGCGCTTGCTCAATCACGTGCGGCGCGGGTGTTCAGGGGTTCAGGCGCTCGCGGATGCCACGAGCGCGCGACCGGGAATGTCGAGCGAGCCGTCAGCCCCTGTGTAGGGCGCGAAGCGCTCGACGAGCGCCTCGTGGATATCGGCGATCTCGTCCTCGGGCCGGTCGAGGACCGCGTCGTGGAGTTGGCGCGAGAGATCGAGCGTCGAGTCCCAGAACTCCTCGAAGCTCGCATGGCGCCGATGCAGCTCGAGCGCCTCGACGCGCACCTCGACGAAGCCCGCCTGCTCGAGCAGCTCCCGCACTCTCTCCGGGTTGCCCAGCACGAAGGGCCCCGGCGTGCCCGGGGCGGGCGGCTCAGACAGACCGCGTTCCCGCAGCTCCTTCGCGGGGAGCATCATCCAGGGGTTGCGGTCGAGCTCGTCCCACACCGCCAGCGCAACACGCCCGCCCGGGCGCAGCACGCGGCGGGTATCGCGCAGCGCCGCCGGCGGATCGGCCATCAGCATGTAGCCCCAGCGGCACAGGACGACATCGATGCTCGCGACCGACAGGTCGATCCATTCCGCGTTCAGGACCTGGAACTCGACGTTGCTCAGACCGAGGGCGAGCGCTCGCTCGCGCGCACCGCCGAGCATCGCCTCGGCCTGGTCGGAGACGATCACCCCGCCCATCGGCGCGACCAGCTCCGCCGCGAGCATGCCCGTCTCCCCCAGGCCCGCCGCGAGCTCGAGCACGCGCTCGCCCGGCTGCGGCACGGTCGCGTCGATCATCCAGTGCGAGACCGGAGCGCCGAACTCGCGCATCGCAGGCTGCTGGCGAGCCCAGCCGGAGGCCGCCTCTTCCCAACTGCGCAGGCTCGTATCGCGGTGCTCGTTCGGGTCGAAGCTCATCGCGATTGCCGCTCCGCGGTGGGGTGGCGAGCCCTCACGGTTCGTTCCCAATCAGGAGCAGCTCCTTGCGCAGGAGCTTGCCCGAGCGGGTGCGCGGCAGCGGCTCGTCGACGAACGACACCTGCTTGGGCACCTTGTGCCCGGTGAGCTCGCGGGCGCAATGAGCGCGCAGCGCCTCACCGTCGGGGAGCGCCCCCGGCCGCGTCACGACGATCGCCGTGACAGCCTCGCCCCAGTGCTCATCGGCGCGGGGCACGACCGCCGCCTCGAGCACGTCGGGGTGGGCCTCCAGCACCGCCTCGACCTCCGCGGGCGCGACGTTCTCGCCGCCGCTGACGATCGTGTCGGCCTTGCGCCCGGTAATCCCCAGCCGGCCCTGTGAGTCGAGCACGCCGAGGTCGCCGGTGTGCAGCCAGCCGTCGGCGGCAAGCGCGCCGGGCGCGACGGTCGGCCCGGCGACGAGGATCTCCCCCTCCTGCCCGGCGCTCGATGCCTGCTTCGCATCCGTCGACGGATCGACGATCCGCACGCGCGTGCAGAACAGTGGCGGTCCGGCACTCAGCGGCTGGGTGGAAGCCTCGTCCAGCGCCGCGACGGGCGTCGTCGTGACCTGCGAGCAGGACTCGGTCAGCCCGTAGGTCAAGCTCACCGGCACGCCTGCCGCTTGCGCGCGGGCCACCAGCACGGGTGCTACCGGTCCGCCACCGGTCAGCGCACAGCGCAGCGCCGGTGGAAACTGAAGCCCCACGTCAAGCAGGCGCGCGAGCGTGGTGGCGACGAGCGAGACGAGCGTGATCTCCTGCTCCATCAGCGCCTCGAGGACGGCGTCGGCGTCAAAGCGCTCGTGAAGCACCGCGGTCGTGGCATAGATCGTCGAGCGCAGCAGGATCGAGAGGCCGCCGACGTGCGAGAGCGGCAGTGCGCACAGCCAGCGCTCGCGGGGGTCGAGACCGAGCGCGACGGCTGAGCCGAGCGCGCTCCACAGGAAGTTGCCGTAGGTGAGCTCGATCGGCTTGGGTTGAGATGTCGTCCCGGAGGTGTGGATCACCACGGCGGTGCTCTCCAGATCGTGGCGCGCGGTGGCGTAGCGATTCGTCCCGCCGCGGTCCGCGCTCAGCGCGAGCGGCTCCTCGACGAGCACGGCGGCATCGGCGGTGAGGCGCTCGCGCTCGGCCGCCGTCAACCTGAGATCGATCGGCACCGCGACGGCGCCGAGCAGCAGGCAGGCATGGAGCGCCCGGGCGAAGGCTAGCCCCGGCGCCAGCGCGATCGCGACGCGCCGCCCGGGACCCGCGCCGCGCGCGTCCAGCTCGGCCGCGCCCGCGCTCGCGCCGGCGAGCAGCTCGGCGTAGGAGACGGCGCCATCCGGCGTCTGCAGCGCCACACCTCCGGGCCGCGCGGCAGCGGCGCGCGGCAGCCATCCCTCGACGATCATCGCCCACAGGCTAGCCTTCAACGCGCTCATTCCCAGCTTCGGCCATTCGGCCATCCATCCCAATCCGGCCCGGAGGAACGCATGTCAACCACCACCTGGATCGCCGCTGGCGAGTACGAGGACATCCGCTACGAGAAGTCGGCGGGGATCGCGAAGATCACGATCGACCGCCCCGAGGTCCGCAACGCATTTCGTCCGCAGACGATCGTCGAGATCTCGCGGGCCCTGGAGGACGCCCGCGAGGACACGGACGTCGGCGTGATCGTGCTCACCGGCGAGGGCCCGGATGCCTTCTGCTCCGGCGGCGATCAGCGCGTGCGCGGCGACTCCGGCTACCTCGACGACGAACAGCTGAAGGCGCCCGTCCATGCAAATGTCGGGCGCTTTCACGTCACCGATCTGCACGTGCAGATCCGCCGCCTGCCGAAGCCGGTGGTGGCGATGGTCGCGGGCTACGCGATCGGCGGCGGCCACGTGCTGCACCTCGTGTGCGACCTGACGATCGCCGCGGACAACGCACGCTTCGGGCAGGTCGGCCCGAAGGTCGGCTCCTTCGACGGCGGCTTCGGCGCGGGGCTGCTCGCCAACCTCGTGGGGCCGAAGAAGGCAAAGGAGATCTGGTTCCTCTGCCGGCAGTACTCGGCCGAGGAGGCGCTGCAGATGGGACTCGTGAACACTGTCGTTCCGCTCGAGCGCCTGGAGGCCGAGACGGTGCAGTGGTGCAACGAGATGCTCGCGCTGTCGCCGTTCGCGCTGCGGCTGATGAAGGCGAGCTTCAACGCGGCCGAGGACGGCCTGGCGGGCATCCAGCAGCTCGCGCACGACACCAACCTGCTGTTCTACGGCAGCGAGGAGGCGCAGGAGGGCCGCGATGCCTACAAGCAGAAGCGCAAGCCGGACTTCTCCCGCTTCCCGCGACGAGCGTAGATGTCCGTCGCAATCCCCGATGCCCCGAGCGCGGTCCGCATCTGGTTGATGGCCGCGCGCCTGCGCACGCTGCCGGCCGCCGTGGCGCCCGTGCTCCTCGGCACCTCGCTCGCGCTCGGGGCCGGTCACTTCCGGGCGCTCGCGTTCGTCGCGGCGCTCCTTGGAGCGGTGTTCATCCAAGTCGGGACAAACCTCTCGAACGACTACTCCGACGCGCGGCGCGGCGCCGACACCGAGGACCGGCTGGGGCCGGTCAGGGTGACCGCCGGTGGCCTCGTGCCGCCGAGCCAGGTGCTGTTCGCCACGTACGCGACGTTCGGCCTGGCGGTGCTCTGCGGCGTCTACCTGGTGGCGGTCGCGGGACCGGAGCTGATCGCCGTCGGCGCGGCCTCGATCCTCGCCGGCGTGCTCTACACCGGCGGCCCGCGACCGTATGGCTACGAGGGTCTGGGCGAGGTGTTCGTGTTCCTCTTCTTCGGGATCGTGGCGGTTACCGGCTCGTACTTCGTGCAGGTGCAGGCGCTGCCGTGGCAGGCCTTTGCGTGCGCGGTCCCGGTGGGCCTTTTGGCGAGCGCGATCCTCGTCGTGAACAACGTGCGCGATCTCGAGACCGACCGCCGCGCGGGCAAGCGCACGCTCGCCGTGCGCCTCGGCCGCGAGCGCACGCGGGCGCTCTACACGGCGATGGTCGCGGGCGCGTTCCTGAGCGCGCCGCTACTGTGGGCGCTCGGCTCGATGACGGCGTGGTTGATGCTCTGCTGGCTCTCGATCCCCTTGGCGCTCGGCACGATCGGCGTCGTCAGGACCCACACCGACGGCCCGGCGCTGAACGGGGCGCTGGCGAAGACCGGCGCGCTGCAGCTCGTCTTCTGCCTGCTGTTCGCGGCCGGGATCCTGGCGGGCGGCGGCATCGGCTCGTGAGGCTGAGCGTCCAGCGGCGCACGCTGCGCTTGACGAGCGCACTGGAGACCTCCTACGGAGCGGTGCGCGAGCGGGAGATCCTGAACATCTCGCTGACCGACTCCGATGGGCTGACCGGCTATGGCGAAGCCGCACCGCTCGAGACCTACGACGGCGTGAGCGTCGAGCGGGTAGCGCGGGCGCTCGACGCATACGCCCCGGTGCTCGCGAGCTCGGAGGGCAAGAACGGCGCCCAGTTGATCGACGCCTGCCGCGTCGTGGACGACCTGCCGGCGGCGTTCGCCGCAATCGACATGGCGCTGTGGGACCGCGCGGGGCGACGCGCGGGCAAGCCGGTCGCGGCGCTGCTGACGGACAACCCCGCCCCGGCGGTGCCGGTCAACGCGACGCTGTCGGCGCTCGACCGAGCCGGGGCGGCCGGCGAGGCGGCGGCCGCGGTGGCAGCGGGGTTCAGGTGCTTGAAGGTGAAGGTCGGCGTCGGCGACGATGCGGGGCGCGTGGCCGCGGTGCGCGCCGCGGCCGGCCCGGAGACCGATCTGCGGCTCGACGCGAACGGCGCCTGGAGCGTCGAGCAGGCCGTACGGGCGATCGAACTGCTCGCCCCCGCCGGCCTGGAGCTCGTCGAGGAGCCGACGCACGGCCTGGAGGCGGTGCGCGAAGTGCGCGAGCGCGTCGCGGTGCGCGTTGCGATCGACGAGACAGCCGCCGAGCACGGAGCGCTCGGCGCGGGCGTGGCCGACGCGGTCTGCCTGAAGATCTCCCGCTGCGGGGGCATCTCCGGCCTGATCGCTGCCGCCACGCTCGTCCGGGCTTCGGGGGCGGAGGTGTACGTCGCGTCCACGCTCGACGGCCCGCTCGGCGTGGCCGCCGCTCTGCACGCCGCTGCGGCGCTCGCCTCCCGCGGAGCGGTCCCGCCCTGCGGCCTGGCGACGCTCGCGCTGTTCGAGGATCTTGACAACCCGCTGCCGGCGATGGATGGGCAGGTCACGCTGCCCACCGTCGGCGGGCTCGGTGTCGACCCGCTCTGAGCGGTCCTTCGAGGCTACCGTCGCTCGATTGCCCGGACCACGGCCGCCGGGTTCTCCAGCGGCAAGCCGTGTCCGCCGGGCGCGACCACGAGTTGCGAGTCTGGCAGCAGCTCCGTCATCCGCTGTCCCAGCGCCTGGAACTTCTCGTCACGAGCGCCGACGAGCACGGTGACCGGCATCGTCATCTCCGCGAGTCGGCCCCAGAGTGGCTCCATCTCCCCCGTGCCGATGCCTCTGAGCGCCGCGGCGAGCGCGTCGGGACGGTTGCGGCGCTGATCTTCGCGGGCGAGGCGGCCCGCCTCGGGCGGTTCGCCGGCGAACAGCGGCTGGGCGCGCCATCCCTCGATGAAGGAATCGAACCCGGCCCAACTCCCAGCTTCGAGTTCGTCGGCGAGACGGTGGTCGCAGCGGCGGCGCTCGGCGCGCTCGGCGGCATCCTCGATCCCTGCGCTGCAGGCGACGAGCACCAGCCTGTCGATGCGCTCGGGCGCCCGCAGCGCGACCTGCAGAGCGATCCGCCCCCCCTGCGAGTAGCCGCACAGGACGAAACGCTCGGGGCTGGCGGCGAGCACGTGAGCGACACAGCCGGAGAACGCGATCGGACGTTCGGCGTCGGCGGCCGCGCCGTGCCCCGGGAGGTCGAAAGCCAGCGGCAGGTAGCGTTCCCGGTCGAGCCGTGCCGCCACGCCGTCCCAGGCGCGGTGGGTGCCGCTGAACCCGTGCAACAGGACGACGCTCTCAGGCACACCGCAATCCTATGACCCCCGCCACCGATACCTACCTGCTGCTGCGCGCGTTCGTCGACGAGCTGGTCCGTTGCGGGATGCGCGCGGCCTGCACCTCGCCCGGGTCGCGGTGCGCGCCGCTGGTGCTGACGCTCGCGCGCGAAGAGCGCCTGCGCTGCTACTCGCACATCGACGAGCGCTGCTCGGGGTTCTTCGCGCTGGGACTCGCGAAGGCCTCGAGATCGCCCGTGGCCGTGACCTGCACCTCGGGGACCGCCGCGGCGGAGCTCTTGCCGGCGGCGATCGAGGCATACGAGGCACGCGTGCCTCTACTGCTGCTGACGGCCGATCGGCCGCCCGAGTTACGCGATAACGGCGCCGGACAGGCGATCGACCAGCTGAAGCTGTTTGGAAGCGCCGCGAAGTGGTTCTTCGAGGTCGGCACCCACGAGGCGAGCAAAGAGCGGTTGCGTTGGATGCGAACGCTGGCATGCCGCGCCTACTGGACCTCGCTGGAAGGCCGGCCGGGCGTCGTGCACCTGAACTTCCCCCTGCGCGAGCCGCTCGTGATCGAGGGGAAACTGCCCGAGGACCTGACGGGTCGCCCTGGCGGTCGTCCCTACGTGCGCCGCTCGCCCACCGCGACAGCGCCCGGCACGGGCGGCGCTCTCCTCGCCGCCGGCTCAACCGGCGGAGCGGGCACGGCCGGCGCTGGCGGTGGGTCCGATCTGCGAGAGCTCCTAGCGAAGGCAAAACGCGGCGTGATCGTCGCCGGGCGCCACGAGCGTCCCACCCCGCTCGGCGAGGCCGCCGCCGCGTTCTGCGAGGCGGCCGGTTGGCCGCTGCTGGCCGACCCCCTCTCCGGCGCGCGCCGGGGGACGGCGGCGATCGCCCACTACGACGCGCTGCTGCGCGACGACTCGTTCGCCGCGGGAGCCATCCCGGATCTCGTGGTTCGCGTCGGCGACCTACCCGTTTCCAAGCCGCTGCGCACGTGGCTCGCGGGCCTGGGCGAGATCCCGCAGGTGGCACTCGACCCCGAGGGCGCCTGGCAGGACCCGGCGTCGATCCTGATCGAGTCGCTCGCGCTGGAGCCGGCCGGCGCGCTCGCCGAGCTGGCAGCGTCGCAGCCCGCCGCAGATCCGGACTGGCTGGCCGGTTGGCGCGCCGCCGACGAGCAGGCGGCGGAGGCGACCCTCGGCGTGCTCGGCCCCCTCGACGAGCTCAGCGAGCCGGCGATCGCCGCGGAGCTCGGCACGCTGCTGCCCGATACGGCGACGCTGTTCGTCGCCTCCTCGATGCCGGTGCGCGAGATCGAGACCTTCTGGCCCGCCCGTGAGGACCCCCCACGCGTGCTCTGCAACCGTGGCGCGAACGGAATCGACGGGATCGTCTCGGGCGCGTTCGGCGCCGCCGCGAGCGCGGACGGGCCGGTCGTGCTGCTGATCGGCGACGTCGCGCTCGCCCACGACATCGGCGGCCTGCTCGCCGCTAGGCGCCTTGGACTGAAGCTGACGATCGTGCTGGTCGACAACAGCGGCGGCGGGATCTTCGACTTCCTGCCGATCTCACACGCGCCGATGGCGGCCGAGCACGACATCTACGACCGCCACATCGCCACCCCGACGGGCCTCGACTTCGCCCAGGCCGCCGCGCTGTACGGCCTCGCCCACGAGCGCGTCGAGACCGTCCCCGCCTTCCGCACGGCCCTCGAGCGGGCGCTATCGCCGCAGGTCGGCTCAGCGATCCTGCAGGTGTCGACGGACCGCGCGCACAACGTCGGGCTGCATCGCGAGGTATGGAAGGCCATATCGAGTGCGATCCGCAGCAACGCTGGCTGACCTGACCTCGACGCTCAACCGGCCAACAGCGGCAGCAGCGCCTGTAGCTTGATCTCGGTCTCCGCCAGCTCCTTCGCCGGATCGGAGTCGCGCACGATCCCGTTGCCGGCGTAGCAGCGAGCGACGGAACCGCGCAGCAGCGCGCAGCGCAGGGCCACGCAGAACTCGCCGTCGCCGGCGCCGTCGATCCAGCCGATGGGGCCCGCGTACCAGCCACGATCGAGGCCCTCGAGCGCGGGGATCTGACGTAGCGCCGGCGCCGCCGGCTCGCCGCCGACCGCCGGGGTCGGGTGCATCAGCCCGGCCAGCTCGAGCGTCTCGATCGGCTTGGCGAGCTGCGCGCGAATCGGGGTCGCCAGATGCTGGATGTTGGCGATCCGCACGAGCTCTGGCTCGGGCGCCGCGGCGACCCAGACGGCGTGGGGTCGCAGCGCCCGCTCGATTCGCCGCGCGACGATCGCGTGCTCTTCGCGATAGCTCTCGTCGCGCAGCAACTGCTCGCCGAGATGGTCGTCGACTGCGGGGTCGGCGCTGCGCCGGGTCGAGCCCGCCAGCGCCAGCGTGCTCACGCGGTGACCCTCGCGGCGCACCAGCAGCTCGGGGCTGGCAGCCACGAGCGTCGCGTCGCCGCGACCGACGCAGAAGACGAAGCAGGACGGGAAGGCATCCCGCAAGACTCCGAACACCGCCGCCGGGTCGTAGGCTCGCGGCGCGTGGACCTGTACCTCGCGCGCCAGCACGACCTTCTCTAGCTCGCCTGCCTCGATCAGCCGCACAGCGCTCGCCACCGCGGCCTCGTAGTGCTCGGGCGGCATCGCGCTCACGACCTGGTAGCGCCCCGCCGGCGCGGGATCGAGCAGCGGCAGGGCCGCGTCGCGCAACTCGGCCAGGCGCCGCTCCAAGCGCGCCACGAGCTCCTCCACCAGATCGTCCGGATGGGCGATCGCCGCCAGCGTAAGCCGCACCTCCGTGCGAGTGTCTCCGCGATCGCGTCTCGGCGCTCTCCGCGTAAGCGCGACCTCGGGCACGATCAGCGACGCCGGCGCGAAGCCGGCCCAGTGCGGCGAGCCTCCTCCGTCGGGCGCGAACGCGAACCCCCCCACAGCGATCGGTCCGCCGCCGAGGCCCTCCGCTGGATCGGCCACCGCGGCGGCCGACATCTCCCGCCAGCGATCTGCCACCACCGCAAAGCGGTCGGGACCGGACGCGCCCAGATGAGCCACCTCGCCCAGGGTCGCGAGGGCGACCCGGCCCCGGTCGGGCTGCTCGAACGCAAACCACTGCTCGCCGGCTCGCTTCGAGGCGAAGACGACGGCGCTCGGGTCCACATCGGCGGGCAGCGGGACGCTGATCGTCGCCAGGACGTCCTTGCCCGCCCGTCGTGCGCGCTTGACCGCAAGCTGTAGGCGTGTGAGCAGTCGCTCGAGGTCTCTCTCACCCAGCTCGAAGGGAGGCCTGGACTTGGTGAGGGACGGCTGGGACATCGCTCTCGCTAGGTTTCGCTGCGTCCGCGCGAGATCGCTATCTCGCCCGTGCGCATCATCTCGATCAGGCCGAACGGGCGGACCATGCCCTCGAACGCCTCGATCTTGTCGGTCGTACCCGTGATCTCGACGATCACCGAGCGCTTCGTCACGTCGACGACCTTGCCGCGGAAGATCTCGGTGATCTGCATCAGCTCCCCGCGCTGCGCGCCGTCGGCGGAGACCTTGAACAGCGCGAGCTCGCGAGTGACCGTGTCGCCGGGCTCGAGGTCGCGGATCTTCAGGACGTTGATCAGCTTGTGCAGCTGCTTGGTGACCTGGTCGATCGGGTGCAGCGCCCCGTCGACTGTGAGGGTCACGCGCGAGATCCGCTCGTCGTCGGTGGGACCAACGGTGAGCGTGTCGATGTTGAAGCCGCGCCGCGCGAACAGGCCGGCGATCCGCGTGAGCACGCCCGACTTGTTCTCGACGAGGATCGAGAGCACGTGCTTGCGCCCGGTGCGTAGGCTGCCCGAGGCCTGCAATCCCTCGAGGCTGAGGGGCTCTTTGGTGGCCGGAGAGCTCATCGCGCTCACCCCACCATTTCCCGCGCGGCGTGCCCGGCTGGAATCATGGGATAGGTGTTCTCCTCGGGCGTGACGCGCACGTCGACGACGACCGGGCCGGGGGTCTCGATCGCTCGCTTCATGTCCTCGACGAGCGTTTTCTTGTTCGTGAAGCGCATCCCGGTGGCGCCGTAGGCCTCGGCCAGCTTCACGAAGTCGGGGAACTCGCCCGTGTCGACGTGGCTGTATTTGCCGTCCCAGAACAGCTCCTGCCACTGGCGGACCATCCCGAGATAGCCGTTGTTCATGATGAAGACCTTGATCGGAATCTCGTTCTGCGCGCAGGTCGCGAGCTCCTGTGCGTTCATCTGCACCGACCCGTCGCCGGCGATGCAGCAGACGAGGCGGTCGGGGCAGCCGACCGCGGCGCCCATCGCCGAGGGAAGGCCGAAGCCCATCGTGCCGAGCCCGCCGGAGTTGATCCAGCGGCGCGGCGCCGGGAAGTCGTAGTACTGCGCCGCCCACATCTGGTGCTGGCCGACATCGCTCGTTACGATCGCCTCGCCGCCGGTCGCCTCGTAGAGCGCCTGGATCATGTACTGCGGCTTGATCTCGTCGTCGGTCGAGTCCTCGTAGCCCAGCGGGTACTTCTCGCGCCAGCCTTCGATCCGCTCCCACCAGGCGCCGAGACGAGCGGGATCGACGCCGAGCGCGCGATACTCGATCAGGAGCTTCGCGAGCACGTGCTTGGCGTCGCCCACGATCGGGATGTGCGCGGGGATGTTCTTCGAGATCTCCGCGGGGTCGACGTCGATGTGGATGAACTTCGCGTGCGGCGCGAACTCCGAGAGCTTGCCCGTGACACGGTCGTCGAAGCGCGCGCCGACGGCGCAGATCAGGTCCGCCTCGTCCATCGCGTAGTTGGCCGCGCGCGTACCGTGCATGCCGAGCATCCCCAACCATTGGGGATGGGATTCCCGCCCGCCCTCCCCCTCCACCGTGGCCGGGAACCCTCCCAGCCCCATCAGCGTGCAGGTGACCGGGAAGCGATCGCTCGTCGCGAACTCGACGAGCTCCGCCGAGGCGTCGGCGTTGACGACGCCGCCGCCGGCGTAGATCACCGGCCGCTGCGATGCCGCCAGCGCCTTCGCGGCCTGGCGGATCTGCTTCTGATTGCCCTCCGTCGTCGGCTGGTACCCAGGCAGCCGCACGTCGGTCACGGGCTCGTACTCGATCTCCCCGCGCGAAAGATCCTGCGGAATGTCGACGAGCACCGGGCCGGGACGACCGGAGCGCGCGATGTAGAAGGCCTCGTGGATCGCGCGCGGGATCTCGCGCGGGTCCTGGATCATGAACGAGTGCTTGACGATCGGAATCGTGATCCCGAGTGTGTCGGCCTCCTGGAAGCCGTCGGTGCCGAGCAGCTCGGTACGCACCTGGCCGGTGATGAAGACGACGGGAACCGAGTCCATCATCGCGTCGCAGATCGGCGTGATCAGGTTCGTCGCGCCGGGCCCTGACGTGGCGAACGCAACCCCGACTTTCCCGGTCGCCTTCGCGTAGCCTTGCGCGGCGTGCCCGCCGCCGGCCTCGTGACGGACGAGGATGTGGCGAATGCCCCCCGTGACGAAGGCGTCGTAGGTCGGGAGGTTGGCGCCGCCGGGCAGCCCGAAGACGACGTCGACACCCTCCGCCTTCAAGCATTCCATCACCGCGTCCACTGCGCGCATATCACCGACCTCCTTCCTTCGTCTACTCGGGGACCTGTTGAAAAAGCCAGTGTACCAGCGGGTTTTCGCCGCTCTGAGCTAAATCCCGCTTTCAGGAAGACCCAATCCCTATGCCGATCGCGAGGACGATCAGGCCACCGACGGTGACGACGAGCAGCGAGGAGCCCATCGAGACCTCGAGGAAGCGTTTGCGGATCCAGGCGATCGTGAACAGCTCCACCGCCACCACGCAACCGGCCACCAGGAGCGCCTTGTGGACGTCGGAGATGATGAACGGCAGCGTGTGGAACAGGCCGCCGAGGGCCGTCATCCCACCGGTGATCGAGCCGCGCACGAGCGCCGAGCCGCGGCCGGTCTGCTCGCCGGTGTCCGACAGCGCCTCCGACCAGCCCATGCTGACGCCGGCGCCCAGCGCGGTGGCGAGGCCGACGATCAGGGCAGTGTGGGAGTTGGCGTAGATCGCCGCCGCAAAGATCGGCGCCAGCGAGGAGACCGTGCCGTCGATCATCCCCACCAGCGCGGGCTGAACGACCCGCAGCACGAAGTCGCGCTCGTTCGGGAAGCCGGCGCCGTGGATCATCCGCGTGATCCGCGAATCGTGCGGAGGAGCGGTCGTCGTCGTCGCATCTACGTCCATGCACGATTTATAGACAGTCTCCGACTTCGGGCTCCCTTATCTCAATCGTCTCAGCAAAGCAGGTCCGGAATGTCATTCCGACCGTCCCCGCGAAGCGGGCTTATACGGTCGGAAGGACGTCCGGATCCTGCGCCGGCTCCCAGGATTCAGGGGCGATCGCCTGATCGGAATCCCCGCCCACCCACTCCAGCTCCGCACCGCAGCGGGTGCAGAGCGCGTCGTAGATCTTCGTCACGCGTCCGCATTGGGGGCACTCCCGGCGCAGCTCGTCCCGCTCGAAGCGATAGGCGATCGCGGTGATCAGGCCCAGCACCGGGATCACAGCGGAGATCAGGAACCAGAGGACGAACGAGCTGCCCTTGATCCTGCCGACGATCCCGCCGGCGAGACCGAAGCAGAACGCGATCAAGAGGTAGGCCATGTCGGGCGGGTGGGATTCCTAGAGCAGTACCCGCAGCGCCCAGATGACCGCGATGATCGCGACGATCGCGATGATCGGGAAGAACAGCGCCGCGACGATCCCGATGATGATCTTCAGCGCGACCAGGGCCACGATCAGCACCAACAAACCTGCCAGCACATGCTTACCGAACTGCTCCAAGCGAGACGGGGATGCTGAGGATGATTGGTTCATGAGTAAAGCCTAGACGTTCACAGCACCGAGCGGGATAAATTCAGGCTAGCTCATGAGATCCCGAGCTGGTCGTGCACCAGCTTCGTGACCTCGCCGCCGTCGGCGCGTCCCTTGGTCTCGCGCATCACATACCCCACGATCGGGCCGATCGCCTTCGCGTTGCCTGCCCGCACGCCCTCGGCGGCATCCGCGTTGGCCGCGAGCGCCGCGGCCACGATCGCCGCAAGGTCCTCCCCGCCGCCGATCGCCGCAAGCCCCTCCGCCTCGACGATCGATAGTGGATCGCCGCCCTCGGCGACCAGCCTGTCGAGCACCTGCCGCGCCGCCCCGACGCTGATCTGCTTGGCCGAGGCGAGGCCGACGAGCGCGGCGATCGCCGCCGGCTGCACGCGCGAATGGTTGGGATCCCCACCCGCCCTCTCCCCTCCCGCCCTCTCCCCACCTGGTGTCTCCTCAGCGGCCCCCTCTCCGCTAGATCCCGGGCCGTCCTGGAGGCGCGCGAGCAGATCGCTGGAGATCCAGTTCGCGAGTGCCTGCGCAGGGGGCGCCGGCTCAACGGGGGCAGCGAGCGCGGCCTCGAAGTAGTCGCCCAGCTCAGCCCGGAAGGCCAGCTGCCGGGCGCTGTCGGCGCTGAGGCCGAGCGTCCGCTCCAGGCGTTCGGCGCGCGCGGCGGGCAGCTCGCCGATCGCACCGGCCGCGGCATCGAGCATCGCCTGCTCGATCGCGACCGGGACGAGGTCGGGCTCGGGGAAGTAGCGATAGTCGTGCGCCTCCTCCTTGGAGCGAAGCGTTGTGATCGCGCCCGAGGCCGGGTCGTAGTGGAGCGTCTCCTGTAGGACCCTCTCCCCCGCTTCCAACAGCTTCTCCTGACGGGCGATCTCCGCGCGGATGCCGCGTTCGATGAAGCGGAAGGAGTTCATGTTCTTCAGCTCGGTCTTCGTCCCCAGCTCCTGCGAGCCGGCCGGGCGCAGCGAGATGTTCGCGTCGCAGCGCAGCGAGCCCTCCTCCATGTTCACGTCGCTCACACCGAGCTGGCGCAGCGTCGTGCGCAGCAGGCGCAGCCACTCGCCGGCCTGCTCCGGCGTCCCGAGGTCGGGCTCGGTGACGATCTCCGCGAGCGGCGTGCCGCCGCGGTTGAAGTCGACGATGCTCTCGTCCGAGCCCTGGATCCGGCCACTGGAGCCGACGTGGATCAGCTTGGCCGCGTCCTCCTCGAGATGCACCCGATGGATGCGCACCTGCTCGAGCCGCCCGCCTTTGCAGAGCGGCTCGTCGTATTGGGAGATCTGGTAGCCCTTCGGCAGGTCGGGGTAGAAGTAGTTCTTGCGGTGGAAGATCGAGCGCGGCGCGAGCTCCGACTCGAGCGCCATCCCGATCATCAGGCCGAAGTGCACGGCGCGCGCGTTCGCCACCGGCAGGCTCCCCGGCAGGCCGAGGCAGACCGGGCAGGTATGCGTGTTGGGGGGATCGCCGAAGGACAGCTCACAGCCGCAGAACATCTTCGTGCGGGTCTTCAGCTGGACGTGGATCTCCAGGCCGATCACGGGCTCGTAGCGCGACTCCGCTTCGTTGTTGGACGCGCTACTCATGGGCGCGCAGGGCAAGCCGGGCAAGGACGCAGGGAGCGAAGTGTGCTTCGCACATGAGCGACTGAGGACGCAGATCCGGCGCCGCCATGCGCGTTCATGAGCGCGCCGGTGATCCGTCGAAGCCGAGCTCCCGCTCGAGCGCGTGAGCGGCCTCGAGCAGCCGGTTCTCGCTGAACGCCGGGCCGGCGATCTGCAGCCCGACGGGCAGTCCCTCGCTGAGCCCGCAGGGGATCGAGATCGCGGGGATCCCCGCGAGCGACATCGGCACCGTGCAGTAGTCGTTCATGTACATCTGGAGCGGATCGCCGGTCTTCTCCCCCAGCTCGAACGCGACCGTCGGCGAGGTCGGCGTGACGATCAAGTCGACCTCCGCGAACGCCGTGCGGAAGTCCTCGGCGATCTTCGTGCGCACGCGCTGAGCGCGGCCGTAGTAGGCGTCGTAGTAGCCGGAGGAGAGCGCGTAGGTGCCGAGCATGATCCGCCGCTTGACCTCCGCCCCGAAGCCGTCGTGGCGCGTGCGCGTGTACATGTCGAGCAGGTCTTTCGGGTCCTCGGCCCGCAGCCCGTAGCGCACGCCGTCGAAGCGCGCCAGGTTCGAGGAGGCCTCGGCGGGCGCGAGCACGTAGTAGGCGGCGAGCGCGTGGGGCGCGTGCGGCAGCTGGACGCTCTGCACGATCTCCGCACCGAGCTCCTCGGCGCGGCGCAGCGCGTTCTCGAATGCCTCCAGCACGCCCGGCTCGATTCCCTCCCCTGCGCCGTCGCCGCCGGAGGCGCCGGCGGTCAGCTCCTTCGGCACGCCGAGGCGGATACCGTCCAGGCGCTCGGCGCTCGGCAGCGCGATCTCCTCGGGGAAGGCGAGCGAGGTCGCGTCGCGCTCGTCACGACCTACGAGGTGGCGCAGCATCAACGCCGCGTCGGTCACATCGCGCGTCAGCGGCCCCGCCTGGTCGAGCGAGGAGGCGAACGCGATCATCCCGTAGCGCGAGACCGCGCCGTAGGTTGGCTTCAGGCCGACGATCCCGCAGAGCGCCGCGGGCTGGCGGATCGAGCCCCCGGTGTCGGTGCCGAGCGCCCACGGCGCCAATCCGGCGGCGACCGCGGCGGCGCTGCCGCCCGAGGAGCCCCCGGGGACGCGCGCGCGGTTCCAAGGGTTGAGTACCGGGCCGTAGGCGGAGTTCTCGTTGGAGGAGCCCATCGCGAACTCGTCCTGGTTGGTCTTCCCGAGCAGGCTCGCGCCGGCCGCCGTCAGACGCGAGACGGCGGTGGCGGTGTACGGCGGGAGATAGCCCTCGAGGATCTTCGACCCGGACTGGCTGGGCACGCCCTCGGTGCAGAACAGATCCTTCACCGCCAGCGGCACGCCATGCAGAGCTCCGCCCCCAACACCCTCCGCGCCGTCGCCGGACGGCGACTCCGCCGGAGCTCCGGGCGCCACCCACGTGAAGCAGTTCAGGCCGGCTCCCGAGGCGTGCTCCGCGGCACGGGCGCGATAGGCCTCGAACAGATCCCCGGGCGCAAGCGAGCCGGCCGCGATCTCGCGCGCCGCCTGCGCGGCGGACAGGCCGATGATCTCAGCGTCGCTCATCTCGGCTGCCTCCCGTGATGAGAAACATGCAAATCATTCACGCCGAGCAGTTCACGTCCGGCTGAGCGTAGAAGCGCATCGTGCATTCCATCCGCGTATAGAAACGCGCGTATGTCTCGCAGCGCCTTAGCCGTGACGCTCTCGGCGCGAAAACCGCGTGCTCCAAGCAACTGAGCTGCATCTTGAGCGGCATCCTGGGCCGTTTCGACGCAGTACGCCTTTGTCGAGCGCGACCATATCTCGGCCCTAGGATCGCCCTGCCTGACAAGTTCCTCGGCCCGTAAGGCACTGAGAAGTGCACCGTGTAAGGCGATATGAGCCGCAGCTAGACGCTCAAGTGCCGAGTCCCGCACGCGATCGATGTGCTCGTCCATACGCCGCAGGTGCAGATTACTTGCCGCTTGCTCCCATACGCGTGCGGCGGCACCCACCACTATTGCAGCTACCAGTGGCCTGTAATAGGCGAAGTGGGCGCGGAAGATTGCCGCTCCGTCACCCGGGAGCACATCATCTTGATCGATGACGACGTTATCGAAGTGCAGGGTTCCCCAAGACCAACCGGATAGGCCCTCCGGGCAGTCGATCTCTCGCTTCAAGCCCGGAGTATCGGCAGATACGCAGACTGCGGTCAGATCCCCAGTTTGATGATGCCGACAAAAAACGACAAAGACATCCGCCTCCTCGATTCGGCTGATAAATGTCTTTTCACCGCAAATCACAAGCCTATTAGACGCCTTGCTCAGGACCGTGCGCACCCGCCTGACGTCGCTACCTCCGTGAGACTCGGTGGCCGCTATAGCCACAAGAGCACCGCTGAGTACTCGCGGCGTCCAGAAGGCGCGCTGCTGAGGCGAGCCATGAGCGATAAGTAGATTCCCATGCCCTATATGAGCGACATCGCGAAAGTCCGCGTCGTGCCAGCCACACAGCATCTGAACCAATAGCTGCTCACGCGAGCAGAGGCCGGCACCTCCAACGTGCTCAGGGACATCGAGACCGCCGAAACCGCGCTCGCAAAGGTCTCGCCTGCAATCGAGTAACCACGCACCTCGCTTTGGTCTCAGAACGGCCTCACCAAGCAATGCGTCAAGCTCTTGTAGCAAAGCGAGAATGCGGCCGCCCAATGGGCCAGCCGCTTCATCCAGCCATTCGAGTGCGGTGATGCCTCTCACATTTCCGCCCCCCCGCATGTCAGCTAGGGGGCGCTTTCTCGACCCGTCCTCGCACCTGCGCGGGAACACCGTAAGCAACCGCATGGTCAGGAATGTCTCGCGTGACGACTGATCCCATACCCACGAGCGCTTCTCGTCCGATACGTACGCCCGCAGCAATGCTCGACCCTGATCCGATCTTGGCACCCCGCTCGAAGTGTGGCGCCAGCAGTTCGGGCGAGCGCTGCGGGTCACGCCAGATCATCCCCTTGTCGTTGACGGTGACGACTCCGGCACCAATGAACACACCATCCTCCATTACCACCTCGCTGGTGATGTGAGAGCCAGGCGAGCAGCGTACGCCGTGGCCGATCCGACAACCGCGCTCTATGCTCATTCGGTGTGCGAGTTGCGAGCGCTCACCAACGTCGACATGACTGCGCAGCGTTGTGTGATGGCCAACTGTCGTCTGCTCGCCTATCTTGCAACCTGCGTAAACGATACTACCCGAGCGCAAGACGACCTCGCTGTCAAGCTCGGTCTCGGCGCCTTCTCCAGGGTATTCGCGCCCGACCGCGTAGCCGTGCTCCGGCTTCCCGAGCACGACATGCTCCTCGATTACCGTTCCCGCTCCGACTGTCGTCCCCCCGTAGACAATGGCTCCGTGACCGATCCGGACGCCGTCACCGACGACGATTCGCCGTTCCTGACCCAAGATGTCGGCGGGATCAAAGATCGCGTGTGGGCTGATATGACAGCGCACACCGATCCGTAGCAGATCCGTGCGGATAAGTTGCTGGATGTTGTCCGGCAAGATAACTGCCTGCTTCTGCCGAGCACGTGTCACCAGCAGGCGGCCAGGTCAGCGTTCTAGATCCGCGCCGAGCGCGCGTAGCTTGTCCTCAAAGTGCTCGTAGCCACGGCGGATCAAGCCAACATTTGTGATTGTCGAGAGCCCGTCAGCCACCAATGCGGCGATCACATAGGAAAAGCCCGCTCGCAGGTCGGGTATATGAATCTCGGTGCCACGCAGCGGCGTCGGTCCGACGATGACGGCGCTGTGCAGATGATTGCGCTGACCAAAGCGACAACCACGACCCCCGAGGCACTCACGGTAAAGCTGGATCTGCGCTCCCATGTCATTGAGTGCGGACGTATAACCAAAGCGATCCTCGTACACCGTCTCGTGCACAATCGAGACGCCGTTCGCCTGGGTGAGCGCAACAACGAACGGCTGCTGCCAATCAGTCATGAAGCCAGGGTGCACATCGGTCTGCAACGCCACCGATTGCAGCGGACCCTCGCGCCAAAACTCAATCCCCTCGTCACTGACGCGGAAATCTCCCCCGACGCGCCTGAATGCGTTGAGGAAGGTCATCATGTCGAGCTGATGGGCGCCTTTGACGAAGATGCGCCCGTCGGTCGCCAGCGCAGCGCAGGCCCACGAGGCCGTCTCCAGCCGATCTGGCAGGGCACTGTGCTCGAACCCGTGCATACGCTCGACACCATTGATCGTGATAACCCGATCGGTTTCTACGCTGATAGTGGCCCCCATCTTCTGGAGTACCGCAATCAAATCAATGATCTCTGGCTCGATTGCGGCGTTGGACAGCTCGGTGACACCCTCTGCAAGAACCGCTGACAGCAGCACCTGCTCTGTAGCGCCAACACTCGGGTACGGAAGTCGGATCTTGGCGCCGTGCAAGCGCTGAGCGGTCAGCCGCACGCCGTCAGTGCTTTCCTGCACGACAGCCCCAAGCTCTGTGAGCGCCTCGAGGTGGAAGTCAATCGGCCGTGGCCCGATATTGCAGCCCCCCAAGTCTGGAATGAACACCTCCCCCACACGATTGAGCAATGGCCCACACAGCAACACCGGAATCCTACTTCTCCCGGAGAACTCGGCCGCATCCTCCCTGCTAAGAGGGACAGGATCGGCAGCTTGCATCGTGATCTCACCTGAGGCCGTACGCTCGACATCCCCGCCGAGAGCCCGGATCATACGTCCGACAATCTCGACATCTCGGATCCCCGAAACGTTACGCAGCACGCACTCCTGATCGGTGAGCAGCGAAGCGACCATGCTCTTTGGCAGTGTGTTCTTGGCCCCGCGAACGCTGACCTCGCCTTGTAGAGACCTGCCCCCACGTACTCGCAGCGCACGATCAGCGTCAATCGTGTCATGGACGTCAAGGACGTCGAAGGTGATCGTGCTCATAAGCTATGTCCAGTCCCTGTGGGCGACGGTTCCGGGTTCGACAGCTCACAGGCCAATCCTGCCGCCTCGCCCGACACTAACGCTGCCGAGGATACATGGCTCGGTCGCGAGGACCGGCTCATGCCTGCGGGCTTGGCACAGAGAAGCCGTCGTCGCTGACCGCCGGCGCCTGGGCGAGCGCGACCTCGCGCGGCAGCGAGTCCCGGGGCTCGTCCTCGCGCAGCGTGGTGGAGATCCGGTCGGCGACCACGTGCGTCATCGGCGCGACGTCGTCGAGGTCGAGCTGGGAGATCGTGGCGATGTGGTCGAGCACCGCGGAGAGCTCGCGCGCCATCGGCTCGAGCTCGTCCTCGCCCAGCTGGAGGCGCGCCAAGCGCGCCACGTGCAGAACCTCGTCGCGGTCGATCACGGCCCGCATTCTACGGAGCACCCCGCGCAAGGCCGCGGCGCCCCGCGTGAGACCCAGCGGATCTACCCGTCACGCACCCGCGCCCTACCGGCCGTAGGCGCATCTATGCTGGGAGTCGATGTCCGAGAACCCCCATGCCGAGCACCTGAAGGAGCTGCTGGAGGGCCTGAACGAGCCCCAGCGCGAGGCCGTGACCCACGGCGAGGGGCCGCTGCTGATCCTCGCCGGCGCGGGCAGCGGCAAGACGCGCGTGCTCGTCCACCGGATCGCGTTCCTCGTCTACACCGACCAGGCGCAGGCGGGCGAGATCCTCGCGATCACGTTCACGAACAAGGCCGCCAAGGAGATGCGTGGCCGCGTCGAACGATTGCTAGGACGGGGCACGCGCGGGATGTGGTTGATGACCTTCCACGCCGCCTGCGCGCGAATCCTGCGCGTCGAGGCCGAGCGCCTGGGATATACGCGCCAGTTCACGATCTACGACCAGGCCGACGCGCGCAGGCTGACCAAGCGCTGCATCGACGAGCTCGGGGTCGACCCGAAGCGCTACACCCCCGCCGCCCTGCACAACCAGATCTCGGCCGCGAAGAACCAGCTGCTCGACGCCGAGACCTACCGGCAGGGGGTCGGCTCCCCGTTCGAGGAGATGGTCGGCGAGGTCTACAGGCTGTACGAGCGCGACCTGCTGCGCTCGAACGCGATGGACTTCGATGACCTCCTGTTCCGGACCGTGAACCTGCTGGAGCTGTTCGAGCAGGTCCGCGAGCGCTACGCGACGACGTTCAGACACGTGCTCGTGGATGAGTACCAGGACACCAACCACGCGCAGTACCGCTTTCTGCAGCTGCTGGTGGGCGGAGGCCGGCCGCCGCGAGGTGGCGGGCAGGGCCGCGAGGAGCCGCCGCAGGGTGGCGAGCGGCCCACCTACGCCGGCCCGGTCGGGCACCGCAACCTGGCGGTCGTCGGCGACGACTCGCAGTCGATCTACAGCTTCAGAGGCGCAGATGTACGCAATATTTTGGATTTTCAAGAGGATTTTCCCGACGCGAGAGTGGTGAAGCTGGAGCAGAACTACCGCTCAACCGAGACGATCCTGGGGGCCGCGAACGCGGTGATCGCGAACAACCGCGGCGGGATCGCCAAGCGCCTGTGGAGCGAGCTCGGACAGGGAGACCAGGTGCAGGTGCGCGAGCTCGAGGACGAGCACGCCGAGGCGCGGTTCATCGTCGGCGAGATCGAGCGCTTGGTCGACGAGGGCGCCTCGCGCGCGGAGATCGCCGTTCTGTACCGCACGAACGCGATGTCGCGGGTCTTGGAGGACACGCTCGTGCGCCGCGAGATCGCCTACCAGGTGATCGGCGGGACGAAGTTCTACGAGCGCGCCGAGATCAAGGACGCGATCGCGTATCTGTCGCTGCTCGCGAACCCGTTCGACGTGGTGAGCTTCACGCGCGTGGCCAACTCGCCGCGACGCGGGCTCGGGCAGACCTCGCTGTCGCGGATCGTGGCCCACTCGGCGAGCGTCGGCGTGTCCGTCTGGGAGGCCGCGTCAGCGCCCGATCGGATCCCCGGACTCGGGGCCGCCGCGATCAAGTCGCTGCGGCGTTTCATGGACACGATGGAGGAGCTGCGCCTGCGCGTCGAGCAACGGGTCCCAGTGGCCGATCTGCTCGAGGCGATGCTGTCGCAGAGCGGCTACGTGGAGGCGCTGGAGGCCGAGCGGACGATCGAGGCGCAGGGACGGATCGAGAACCTGGAGCAGCTCGTGCAGGTCGGGCGCGAGTTCGACACGAGCGCGCCGGAGGGCGAGGACTCGCTCGAAGTGTTCCTCCAGCAGATCGCGCTCGTCGCCGACGCCGACTCCCGCACCGAGGACGAGGGGCTAGTGACGTTGATGACGCTGCACAACGCGAAGGGTCTGGAGTATCCGATCGTGTTCATCGCCGGCTGCGAGGACGGGGTCTTCCCCCACTCGCGCGCGCTCGACGAAGGCGCCCTGGAGGAGGAGCGGCGCCTGTTCTACGTCGGCGTGACGAGGGCGATGCAGAAGCTGTACCTGACCCACGCGCGCCGTCGAGCGGTGTTCGGCGCACAGAGCTACGGGCTCCCGAGCCGCTTCCTCGACGAGATCCCCGCGGAGCTGCTGGATCGCGTGCAGGCGCCGGCGCTTCACTCCTGGGCCGGCTCGAGGAGCGGCATGGGCACTACCAACGGCGGGTCCGCGCTCGGCGGCGGCGGAGCGCCGACAAGCGGCTGGGTTGGGCGCGCGGGAACGCAGGGCCGCGAGACCGCCTCCGTCGAACGCGGTCGGGACCTGGCTGCGGCGCCTGCGCTCCGGATGGGCGAGGACGTCGTGCACGCGGCCTTCGGTGAGGGCGTCGTCACCGGCGTGGAGCCGGGCGGGGTGATCGTCGTGCGCTTCGCCGACGACGGCTCCGAGCGCAAGCTGATGGCCGAGTACGCGCAGGTCGCCCGGCGTTAGAGTCCGACGCGATGTCAGCCACGACCATCGACGGCAAGGCGATCGCAGCCCGCGTGCGGGGCGAGGTCGCGAGCGCGGTGCAGACGTTCGCCGCGCGGACCGGCCGTGCGCCCGGCCTCGCGACGGTGCTCGTCGGCGAGGACCCCGCCTCGGCGGTGTACGTCGGCGGCAAGCAGCGCGCCTGTGCGGAGGTGGGGATGGTGCCATTCGACCGCCGGCTGCCGGCGGACGCCTCCTTCGAGGAAGTGGCCGACGAGCTGAGATCCCTGAACGGAGACGCGGCGGTGAGCGGTGTGCTGCTACAGCTGCCGCTGCCCGGCGATCTCGACGGGGCGGCGCTGACCGCGATGATCGATCCGGGCAAGGACGTAGACGGCCTGACCCCCGTGAACGCCGGGCTGCTCGCGCTCGGACTGCCCGGCCTGCGGCCCTGCACCCCATCTGGCGTGATGGAGCTGCTGGCAAGCGTCGACACCAAGCTGGAAGGCGCCGAGGCGGTCGTGATCGGTCGCTCGAACCTGTTCGGCAAGCCGATGGCGCAGCTGCTGCTCGCGGAGAACGCGACGGTGACGACCTGCCACTCGCGCACTCGCGAGCTCGGCGAGGTGTGCGCCCGCGCGGACGTATTGATCGCGGCGGTCGGTCGCGCGCGCCTGGTGACGCGCGAGTTCGTGAAACCGGGCGCGGTCGTGATCGACGTCGGCATGAACCGCCTGACCCCCGAGGAGGCCGGCAACAAGAGCGGCCTCGTCGGCGACGTCGACTTCGACGCCGTGTCGGAGATCGCCGCGGCGATCACGCCGGTGCCGGGCGGGGTGGGACCGATGACGATCGCTTACCTGCTCGTGAACACGCTGCAGGCCGCGCGCGCTCTGGCGGGGATCCAGTGAGCCTTAGGCGCCTGCTAGCCGTTCGGAGATCCCTCCGATCTCCGAACGGTGGAGAGCTGCTGGCCGTGGCGGGCGCCGTCTGCCTGATCGTCGCGCTGACGCTGCCCTGGTACGAAAACGCGGAAGGCAAGCTCAGCGCGTGGAGCACGTTCGGACCCGCGGTCGTGCTGCTGATCCTGGCGACGATCGCCGCGCTCGTGCTGTTCTTCGCAACGCTCGCCGAGCGCTCTCCGGCATTGCCCGTGACGGCCGCCGTGTGGAGCGTGCTGTTCGGGCTGATCGCGGTCGTCGCGGCGATCGTCAGGGTCCTGGAGCGCCCCGACCACGCGACGTCGCTGTGCGCGGGCGCGTGGCTGGCACTCGTCGGCGCGGTCGCGATGCTCGCCGGGTCGTGGTGGTCGATCAGCGACGAACGGACGTCGCTGTACGAGCCGGCGAGGCCGGAGCCCCGCCGGCTGAGCGACTAGATCGGGGAGCGCGGACATCACAACCCGCTGCGATCGGACGGCCCCGCTACCCCCCCGCGGGGTTCGGCCCCTTGACCGTGCGCAACGGCCGCACCTCGGCCAGCGAGACATCGTCGAGCTCCTCCCCGGAGAGCTCCGAAACCGTCCGTTCGAGCGCTCCGATCCGGCTGGCGAGTCCCTGGATCGCCTCGGCGATCGGGTCGGGTAGGTGGATCCAATCGGCGTCCGGGCCCTCGACGCGGCGGCCGTCGACGCGGACGGGGTGACCGGGGTTGCCGACGACCGTGGAGTTCGGCGGCACGTCGGTGATGACGACGCTGTTCGCGCCGATCTTCGCGCCGTGACCGATCGTGATCGGCCCGAGTAGCTTCGCGCCGGAGCCGATCGTGACGTTGTCCTGCACGGTCGGGTGGCGCTTGCCCGTGGCGAAGCCCGTGCCCCCGAGCGTGACGCCCTGGTAGAGCGTGACGTTCTCGCCGATGTCGGCCGTCTCGCCGATCACCACCCCGGCGCCGTGGTCGATGAACAGGCCCTCGCCGATCCGTGCGGCGGGATGGATCTCGATGCCGGTGAGCGTGCGCGTGAGCGTCGAGATCGTGCGCGGCAGCACCCGCACCCCGGCGCCGTGCAGCATGTGCGCGACGCGATAGGCAAGGAGCGCATGGATCCCGGGCCAAGTGGCAAGAATCTCCCCCTGCCCCACCCCCCGCGCCGCGGGATCGCGATCACGCGCGGCGGCCACGTCGCGTCGCAGCTCGCGAGCCACCTGCGCAAATGCGCCAAAGTCAGGCATGTCATCAGCGTAGCGCCCAACTCTGGGCCTCCAACGCGATGCCATGTGTAGTTCGATCCAGAAACAACACGCCTGACGGTGCACGGCGACTGGCCGCGTGCCACCGATCGTCCGGGATCGGCCAGCACGTGGACAGGCGTCGGGTGCCGTCAGGGTGCGAAAAATGCTTGCGATATGTAGCGCTCGCCCGAGTCGGGCATGATCACGACAATCCGCTTGCCGCGCGACTCCGGGCGAGCCGCCACCTGCAGCGCCCCCCAGAGCGCCGCCCCGCAGGAGATGCCCGCCAGCAGCCCGGCGCGGCGCGCGCAGGTCCAGGCGGTCTGGATTGCATCGTCGTCGGAGACAGGGATCACCTCGGAGAGCAGCTCACGGTTGAGCACCGCGGGCACGAAGCCGGCACCGATGCCCTGGATGCGGTGCGGGCCGGGATGCTCGCCGGAGAGGACGGCCGAACCGGCCGGCTCGACCGCGACGACCTGCAGCTCGGGGTTGCGCTCACGCAGGTATTCGCCCGCGCCGGTGATCGTGCCACCGGTGCCGACACCGGCCACGAGCACGTCGAGGCGGCCATCGAGCGCACGGTCGATCTCCGGCCCGGTCGTGCGCCGGTGGACGGCCGGGTTGGCTGGGTTGGAGAACTGGTCGGGGAGGAACACGTCGGGGTCCTCCGCCATTGCGTGTGCGGCGGCGACGGCCTCCGACATCCCGCCGAGCGACTCGGTGATGTCGACACGCGCCCCGTAGAGGCGGAGCAGGCTCTCGCGCTCGCGGCTCATCCCCTGGGGCAGCATGAGCACGAGCTGGTAGCCGCGAGCGGCGCAGACGAACGCGAGCGCGATCCCGGTGTTGCCGGAGGTGGCCTCGACGATCGTCGTGCGCCCCGGCTCGATCAGGCCCTCCGACTCGGCCGCCTCGATCATCGCCACGCCGATCCGGTCCTTGACCGAGCCGCCCGGGTTGAGCGACTCGAGCTTGGCGAACAGCTCCACGCCCTCCGCCGCGCCCGTGCCCTCGAGCATCCGCGGCAGCCCTACCAAAGGCGTGTCCCCGACAAGTTCCGCAATGTTGATCGGGATTTGGGACATCGGCCCCCGAGAATAGAGCGCGAGCCAGAGAGGGGCGCTCAGATGTAGTACATCGACGCGCCAGCGTCGCGCGACTCTCGCTCGATCACGTCGGCGATCGTCGTCTGCGCGAGCACCTGGCGGGCGGCCTCGGCGGCCTCGGCGAAGACGCCCTCGGAGTCGCGTCCGAGCGGACCGTCGAGCAGCTCGACGACCTCCAGCACGCTCACCGTCGAGGGCTCGCGCGCGAATCGGTAGCCGCCCTTCACACCCCGCTGCGAGCTGATCACCCCCGCGCGGCGCAGCGCGGCGAACAGCTGCTCGAGGAACTGCACGGGCACGTCGCGCTTGCGCGCCAGCTCACCGATCGGGACCGGCCCCGAGCCGGCGGAGCGCCCGAGCTCGGCGAGCGCGAGGACCGCGTAGGGAGACTTGCTCGTGATCGAGATCACACGGCGATGCTACGCAACTACAACCAGCCGCGCTCGGTCGCGATCAACACCGCCTGCGCCCGATCGACGGCGCCGAGCTTGCCGTAGATGTTGTGCAGGTGGGTACGGACGGTGCTCGTCGAGAGCGTCAGCTCGTGGGCGATCTGCTTGTAGACCTTGCCCTCGGCCAGCCGCTGCAGGACGCCGAGCTCGCGCCCGGACAGCGGGCAGGGGTCGACGTGGCGCTGACGCTGGCTCGAGGAGGTGGGCAACTCGTACATCACCCGTCGCAGCTCCTCCGGGCCGATGCCGATCGTGCGGGCGGTCTGCAGCATCTCCGACGAGGAGACAGGGGCCCCCTGCTCGTAGTGCGCGAGCATGTCCGCCAGGCGGATGAAGGCGGGCTCGCCTTCGTCATCCCGGTTGTGATGGCGCTCGATCGCGGTCGCGATCGAGGCCGGCAGGCCCCAGCGTCGCGCGAGCACGCCCCCCACCAGCGCGTGGTCGACGCCCAACTCGCGGCGCTCCTGATGGATGCGTTCCTCGGGGGTCTTCGCCCCGCGGTGCACCTGCGCGGGATAGCCGGGATATGCGTACAGCAGGACGAGCTTGCCGATGTCGTGCAGGAGGCTCGTCACGGTCAGGCGATCGCGGTGCTCGTAACCGACCTCGATGGCGACGCGATCGGCGGCGCGCTGGGTCGCCAGCGCGTGCAGCCGGAAGCGCTCGGGCGCCGCGTCCCAGACGCTCGATCGCTCGAAGAATTCAAAGGTGCGCACGCGACCGGCGAGCCTCTGCACGATCTGGGGGCTGAGCAGCTCCACGGCGGATACGACGGTGTCCACCCGCACGCTCGAGCCCTGCGCCCGCGAGCTCTGCGACTGGTTGGCAAGGCGCAGCACGGCGATGATCAGTGCGACATCCGACTCGACGGCCGTGACGATGTCGGCCGTCGCGACATGGTCACCGGACATCACCGCGAGCAGGCGGTTGCGCGACTCCGCGAGCGCCGGGAAGGCCTCGAGCGCCTCAAAGGCCATCGTCAGACGACGGCCATGCCCCTCGTTCTGATGGCGTGCGCCTGGAGTCGCGGGGGATCCGCCGGCGCGGCGCTCTAACTCCGCGGAGCGAACCTTCGCGGTCGCTGCTCGCTTTGGCTTGGAAGCTGTGGCCTGCATACGTCCGTGTACCTGCCTCGCAATTGTTGACCACCCGGGTGGGCGATTCCGTGTCGGGGTCCTATCGGCACATTTGGACGGACGGTTGAGGGGCACTTGCCGGCCAGCGCTACCTAGTTCTCCGTAGACCCACCCACCGTGCCTGCCGTAGCGCGGCCTCTGCGCGCCCCCGGAGCCTCGCGGTCAGGACGCCGGCTCGAGGGCGGCGTCGATGCGCCGCAGCGTCTCCTCGCGCCCGAGCAGCGACACGCTCTCGAAGATGCCCGGCGAGATCGTCGTGCCGGAGATCGCCACGCGCACTGGCTGGTAGACGGCCCGTGGCTTCAGCTCCAGATGCTCGAGCACCCCCTCGAGCGCCGCCTGCACCCCCGCCTGGTCGAAGTCGACGAGCGCGGCGAGCGCCGCGCGAACATCAGCGAGCACCGCGCGTCCGTCCTCGCCAAGCCACTTCTCCCGCGCCTCCAGGTCGGCGGAGGGCCCGGCGAAGATGAACCCCGCCAGCGGCCAGAAGTCGGCGAGCGTGTGGATCTTCTCCTGGCTGATCGCGACCGCCCCCGCAAAGCGCTCGTCCTCGCGCACGTCCGGATGTCCGGCGACCTCGTCGAGGAAGTCGCCGAGGAGCCCAGTCAGCTCGTCCACGGGCAGGGCGCGGATGTGGACGCCGTTGAGCCACTTCAGCTTGGTCTCGTCAAAGCGTGCCGGGTTGCGGCTGACGCGCTGCAGCGTGAAGCGCTCGATCAGCTCGTCGGTCGAGAGCACGGTCTGATCGTCGCCCGCGCCCCAGCCGAGCAACGCCAGGTAGTTGCGAACCGCCGCCGGCAGATAGCCGGCGTCGCGCAGCTCCTGCACCGAGGCCGCCCCGTGGCGCTTGGAGAGCTTCTTGCCGTCGGGCCCGTGCAGCAGCGGCAGGTGAGCGTAGACCGGCAGCGGCCGGCTGGCGCCGTCGAACCCGGCGGCTCTGGCCGCCTCGAGCACGAGCAGCTGCTTGGGGGTGTTCGAGAGGTGATCCTCGCCGCGGACCACGTGGGTGATATGAGCGTCGAGGTCGTCGATCGCGACGGCGAAGTTGTAGAGCACCGAGCCGTCCGCGCGCGCGATCACGGGATCGTCGAGGTGAACGTGGGCGAAGCTCGTCTCACCGCGGATCGCGTCATGCACGACCGTCTCGCCCTCCTCGGGCACGCGCAGGCGTACCGCGCCCTCGGCCTCGAGCTCCCCCCGGAACCCGCGCTCGGCGCCATGGAACTGCTTGTAGGCCTTCACATCTTCCGCCGTCGCGCTCGTGCGGTAGGCGAGCCCGGCGTCCAGCAGCGCCGCCAGCGCCTCGTGGTGGCGCTCGGATCGCTCGGTCTGCAGGATCGGGCCCTCGTCCCAGTCGAGCTCCAACCAGCGCAGCGCGTCGAGGATCTGCTCGACGTTCTCCGGCGTGGAGCGCTCGCGGTCGGTGTCCTCGATGCGCAGCACTAGCGTCCCGCCCGTGTGCCGGGCGAGCAGCCAGTTGAACAGCGCCGTGCGCGCGCCACCGATGTGCAGGGCGCCCGTCGGCGAGGGGGCGAAGCGGACGCGCACCGATGGATCCGGGCGGTCGGTCTGGACGGGAGCGGAAGCCATAAGATCGCCGCCATGCTAATCGGTGCACACGTCTCCCCTGCGGGCGGCCTGCCGAAAGCGATCGAGCGCGGCGTGCAGCGCGGCGCGCGGGCGATCCAGATTTTCAACCAATCGCCGCGCATGTGGAAGCCCACGACCTACCGCGAGGAGGACGTCGAGGCGTTCAGGGAGGCGATGGCTGGCAGCCCGATCGACGCCGTCCTGATCCACGCGGTCTACCTACTCAACTGCGCGAGCGACGACCCCGAGATCCGCGCCAAGTCGCTCACCTCGCTGACGCACTCGCTGCGCGTCGGCGAGCTGATCGGCGCGAGCGGCGTCGTCCTGCACCCTGGCTCGGCGAAGACCGGCGACGTCGGCGAGGCGATCACCCGTGCCGGGGAGACGATCGGGGAGGCTCTGCAGGAGAGCGAGGGCTGTGAGTTGCACCTCGAGAACACGGCGGGCACTGGCGGCACGCTCGGGCGCTCATTCGACGAGCTCGCCGCGCTGCTGGAGGCATCCGGCGGGAGCAAGCGCCTGGGAGTGTGCCTGGACTCCTGTCATCTGCTGGCCTCCGGCTATGACATCCGCACGGCAAAGGGCATGGGCTCGACGCTGAGCGAGGCGACGCGCAAGCTCGGGCGCGGCCAGGTCCGCTCGCTGCACCTGAACGACTCCCAGACCCCGCTCGGCTCCAACCGCGACCGCCACGCCAACCTCGGCGCCGGCGAGCTCGGCGAGGAGGGCTGCATGGCGTTCCTGTCCGCACCCGGCCTACAGCAGCTGCCCTGCGTGCTCGAGACCCCGGGCGAGAACCGCGAGGGCCCCGGCCGCGAGGAAATCGAGCTGGCGATCGAACTACGCGAGCGGGGCATCGCGGCCCGCAAGAAGTAAACGGGACGTATACCGACTCAGCCCGTGCGGCGGTATTGCGCATGGTCCATGCCGTAGCCCCCTGACGGTCGTGGACCAAGCAGCCCCAGGACGCAGTGAGCGAAGTGTGCTACGCACACGAGCGATCGAGGACGCCGGGATGCGACGTGTCCACGGCCGTCAGGACGTTTTCGAGCTCGGCGAGCAAGGTTGGCGTGTGCTGCACGCGGTAGGTGTCACCCAGGCGCACCCGGCGGGTGCCGGCGCTCGTGTTGATCTCCAGCACGACCTCTGCGGGCCCGGGGTTTTCCTCGATCAGCTGCTTGCAGTCTTCGATCGCGCTCTCCGGCAGGCTGGAGGCGTCGATGCACAGGCGCACCGGATGGGCCAGCGCCGTCGCGGTCCTCGTAGCCGCGTCAGCCTTTGTGCGGGCGCGCTCGATCTCCTCATCGGAGGGTGAGAAGGGCTCGACCGACTGCACCACCAGGCACGTCTTGCCGGCTTCCTTGTGATCGATGCGGCCGCGCACAAGCACGACCTGATCGACGGCCAGCGCCGCCTCGTGCTCGGCGATCGCCTTGCCGAACACAATCATCTCGACGGCTCCGGCGAGGTCGTCGAGCATCGCGAACATCATCGGGTCGCCGTTGCGGGTGCGGATCCGCTTGGCCTCGGTGATGATCCCGCCGACCGTCACGAGATCCTTGTCGCGGCGATCGGCGAGCGCAGCCAGCGGGCAGTCCACGCGCGCGCGCAGCGCCTCGCGCAGGGGCTTGAGCGGGTGTGCGGAGACGAACAGCCCGATCGCCTCCTTCTCCACGGCCAGGAACTCGGCCTGCTCGAACTCCTCCGTCGGGATCGGCGGGTGGGTCGGCCGGGCCAGCCCCCCCGCGAAGCCGACCGCGGCCGCGGCCGGCCCGACGCCGTGCTCGCCAGAGCCCGCTCCGGCTCCGGCTCCGACCCCTGCCGGCGGGGTGTCCAGGTCGAAGATCGAGCCCTGACCGATCAGCGCGTCCTGCTGGGCCTTCTGACCCGAGCCCTGGGCCTGCTCGAGCACCGCAAGCATGCCCTTGCGGGTGGCCCCGGTCGAGCCAAAGGCGCCGCACTTGATCAGCGCCTCGATCGCCTTCTTGTTGACCGTGCGGTTGTCGACGCGCTCGCAGAAGTCCCACAGCGATTGAAATGAGCCCCCACCCGGTCCTTCATCATCGCGGGCGCGCTTGATCGCCTCGACCGCCTGATAGCCGACGCCCTTGACGGCGTCGAGGCCGAAGCGAATGTTGCCCTCAACGACAGTGAACTCGTGGTCGGAGAGGTTCACGTCCGGGGGTAGGATCTCGATCCCCATCTCCTCGCAGCGAGCCACGAAGTAGGGGACCTTGTCCTTGGTCGACATCACCGAGGAGATCAGCGCCGCCATGTACTCCGCCGGGTAGTTGGCCTTCAGCCAGGCGGTGCGGTAGCCGATCAGCCCGTAGCAGGCAGCATGGCTCTTGTTGAACGAGTAGTCGGCGGATTTTTCGTTGGTCTGCCACAGCGATTCGGTCACCGCGGAACTCGTGCCCGAGGCGCGGCAGCCCTCGACGAACTCGGGCTTCAGGGCCGCCATCGCGGCGCGGTTCTTCTTGCCGATCGCCTTGCGCAGGTCGTCCGCCTTGGCGCCGGAGAAGCCGGCGATCTCCTTGGAGATCTGCATCGCCTGCTCCTGATAGAGGATCACCCCGTTGGAGGATTCGAGGATCGGCCGCAGGCGCTCGTCGGGGTAGGAGATCGCCTCCGGGTTGTGCTTGCCCCTCGCGTACACCGGGATCTGATCCATCGCACCGGGGCGGTAGAGCGCGTTGAGCGCAACGAGGTCGTTGAACTCGTCCGGGCGGACCTTCTTGAGCGCCTCGCGCATGCCCTCGGACTCGAACTGGAAGACGCCTGTGGATTCGCCGCGCGCCATCATCTCGTAGGTCTTGGCGTCATCCAGCGGCAGCGTCGTCATGTCCGGGCGCGCGCCGGTGGAGCGCTCGATGATGTCGAGCGCGTCCTCGATCACGTCGAGGTTGCGCAGGCCGAGGAAGTCCATCTTCAACAGGCCGATGTCCTCGATCGGCTTCATCGAGAACTGGGTGACGGTGCGCCAGACGCGCTCGCCGTGCTCGTCGGTGCCACCGTCGGCGAGCTGCAGAGGGACGATGTCGGTGAGCGGGCGATCGGCGATCACAACCGCCGCGGCGTGGATCGAGGAGTTGCGCACGATCCCCTCCAGGCCCTGGGCGACCTCGATGATCTGCTTCGCGGTGGGGTCCTCGTCGCAGGCCTTGCGCAGCGGCTCGCCGCTCTTCAGGCATTCCTCGAAGGAGGGGGAGCGGCCCATGATCGGATCGGGGATCAGCTTCGCGAGGCGATCGCCGGCGCCGTAGTCGAAGCCGAGCACGCGCGCCGCGTCGCGCGTGGCGGCGCGGGGGAACATCTTGCCGAATGTGACGATCTGCGCAACCGACTCGCGCCCGTACTTGTCGGTCACATATTTCATCACCCGCTCGCGCCCGCGCACGGAGAAGTCGATGTCGATATCCGGCATCGACACGCGCTCGGGGTTGAGGAAGCGCTCGAACAGCAGGTCGTACTGCAGCGGGTCCACGTCGGTGATCGACAGGCAGTAGGCGACGATCGAGCCGGCGGCGGAGCCACGACCGGGACCGACCGCGATGCCGTTCTCCTTGGCGAACTTGACGAAGTCCCAGACGATCAAAAAGTAGGCGTTGAAGCCCATCCGGTCGATCACGCCGAGCTCCATCTCCATGCGTTCGATCGCCGCGGCCGGCGGCGGGTCGCCGTAGCGGAGCGCGAGACCCTCGCGCACCCGCCGGCGCAGGTACTCCTGCTCGGAGACTCCGTCGGGCGTCGGGTAGCTGGGGATCAGCTGCTTGCCCAGCTCGATCTCCACCGAGCAGCGCTCGGCGATCTCCACCGTGCTCGCGATCGCCTCGGGCCACTGTGCGAAGGCGGTCGCCATCTCGGCCGAGTCGCGCAGGTAGAACTCGTTCGTCTCGAAGGTCATCTTCGGCGCCGCGAGCGTGCTCTTGGTCTGCACGCACAGCAGCGCCGTGTGGTGGTCGTAGTCCTCGCGGCGCAGATAGTGCACGTCGCCGGTGCCCACCAGCGAGCCGCCGACTTCGCCGGCGATGCGCACGATGCCCTCGTTGCACTTGTCCTGCGGCGCGAGGCCGTTCTTCTGCACCTCGAAGTAGACGTTCTCCGCGCCGAACACTCCCAGCAGATCGTCGACGTGCGCGCGCGC
>DATCFG010000072.1:0-3378 GCA_036509655.1 Solirubrobacteraceae bacterium
GGCGCGATCCGCGAGCCGCACGACCGCGAGCAGCTCCTCGACTCGCGCCGCGTCGACGCCGTGGAGGCGCGCATGGAACGTGAGGTTCTCGCGGGCGGTCAGCTCGCGGTAGAGCAGCGGCTCGTGTCCGAGCAGTCCGACGCGCCCTCTGACCGCCCATGCTTCGTCGGGCAGGCTGTATCCGAGCACGGTGACCCCGCCGGAGTGCGGGCGCAGCAGCGTCGAGAGGATTCTCAGCAGCGTCGTCTTGCCGGCGCCGTTCGGTCCGAATACGACCAGCGTCTGTCCGGCGTGAAGCGACAACGACACATCGCTCAGGGCCTCGCGTTCGCCGTAGCGGCGAGCGAGCCCTTCGAGCTCGATCACACGCCCGAGGTCTGGGGCTGGTGCCTGCTCTGCGCCGCCGCGATCAGCTCGCGCACCGTGCCCTCGTCGCCGCTACGCAGCAGCTCCACCGGGTCGGGGTCCCCGTTGACGATCCCCTCGAAGAACTCCTTGCGGTCCCTGTAGGTCGGCAGGGTCCCCTTCGCCCAGCCGCGGACCTCGTTCAGAAGCACCGCCAGGCGTGCGTATGGCTCGCCGTACTCGTCGGCGACCTGGCGCTTGATCCGCTTCGCCAGCGCCGGCGAGGCGCCCGCGGTGGAGATCGCGATCGCCAGCGGCCCGGTGCGGACGATCGCCGGGAGGATGAAGTTGCACAGCGGCGGCACGTCGACCACGTTCACGAGCATCGCCCTGCGCTCGGCGTCGTCGTAGACGGCGATGTTCACGTCGGTGTCGTCCGTCGCGGCGATCGCCATGAACACGCCCTCGAGGTCCTCGGCGCCCGCGTACTCGCGCCGCTCCCAGCGGATCGAGCCCTCGCGCGCGTACTCCCGCAACGCCTCCTCGGCATCGGGTGCGATCAATGTCACCTGGCCGTCGCACGCGAGCAGGCCCTCGACCTTCTCCAGCCCGATCTCCCCGCCGCCGACGACGACGCAGCGCCGTCCCGTGAGCTTCAGGCAGGCGATGTAGAACGGGGTGTCGAGCATCCCCTGCACGCACGACTGATCGCAGATTCCTCTGCGCAGCTGACAGACGCACTCCTTGCCTGCGTAGGCCTGGGCGGGCATCCCAAAAGGGTAGCTGCCTACCGCGGCACCCCGCGCCCCAGCGCCCTTGCTCCCACCCGCGCCATCGCCACCGCCCCGTGCCGCCAGGCGCGCTCGCGGTCGGAGTCGCGCCCTGAGCGCAGCTGGGCGACCGCCCGCGCGCCGCCCTCGAGCACCCCGTCGTAGGGTCCCCACCACAGCCCCCTCATCCCCGGCTGGCTCCACACGATCAGCTTCTCCTGCGCGCACGCCCGCAGGCCCGCCTCGCCGAGCACGCGGCCGAGGCCGCCGCCGGCCGCGGCGCCCCACGGTCCGCGCGCGGTTAAGGCCCCACCCGCCCCCGGCAGGTGGTCGTTCAGCCACACCATCCCCGCGCGCAGCTCGCGCGCGATCCGCAGGCCGCGGTAGCGGTCGCGCGTCCACACCGACGCGCCGAGGGAGAACTCGCCGTCGTTGGTCAGTGCGATCGCCTCCTCTACGGAGTCGACCGTCATGAGGGCCAGCACGGGACCGTCGATCGGCTCGCGCATCAACCGCATCTCGTTCGTCACGCCGGTGAGCACCGCGGGCGCGTAGAACGAGCCGTCGCAGCCCTCCGGTGAGACCTGCCCGCCGCAGTGCAACGTCGCGCCCGCGGCGACAGCCTCCTCGACGAGCTCATTGACGTGCTCGAGCCGTCGCGCGGAGGCGAGCGGGCCGACCATGATCGGGTGCCCGCCCACCCGCTCGGGGTCTCCCACGGCGAGCGCCCGCGCGCCGGCGACGAGCCGCTCGGTGAAGCGCTCGGAGACCTCGCGCGCGACGTACACGCGCTCGACCGCCCCGCGCGCCTGCCCCGCGCCCGCACAGCCCGCCCACAGCGCGCCTTCGGCCGCGCGCACGAGGTTGCAGTCGCCGAGCACCAGCATCGCGTCCTTGCCGCCGAGCTCGACCGTCACCTCCTTCTCCCTGCTCACGCACGCACGCGCGACCTCGCGGCCGACCGCGGGCGAGCCCGTGAAGAGGATCTTCGCGACCGGCGCCCCCGCGAGCGCGACCCCCACGCGAGCGTCGCCGTGCGCGAGCGCCACCAGCCCCTCTGGCAGGTCGGCGCGGGCGAGCACGCGCGCGATCCGCTCCGCCGTCAGGCAGGCACGGGCGGCGGGCTTGAAGACGACGCCGTTGCCCGCCAGCAAAGCCCCCGCGATCTGCCCGAGCGGCTGGGCGAAGGGCGCTGAGCCGGCGCCGATCACGCCGATCACGCCGTAGGGCTCATACGCGATCCGCGCCCTCCGCGCGAGCGACATCGAGCGGTGGATCCCGACGCGGCGGCCGCCGAGGACCTTCGCGCCGTCGTCGGCGATCCAGATCAGCGCGTCGATCGCGGGCAGCAGCTCGAGCGCCGCCACCTCCGCGCGCGGCCGGCCCTGCTCGCGGCCGATCGCCTGCGCGAGCGCGTCGAGCTCGTCGATGATCGCCTGCGCCATCCTGCGCATGTACCGCGCGCGGTCCTCCACGCGCAGCAGCGCCCACAGCGGCTGCACCTGGGCGACGGCGCGGACGACCTCGTCGATCTGTTCGGGCGGGGTCGACTGCACGCTGCCGAGCAATGCCCCCGTCGCCGGGTTGCGCGACTCGATCGTCTGCGGCGCCTGCGCTTCGGGGGAGTGCGCCTCGCGGGGGGCTCGACTCATCTCCGCCGATTATCGCTCTCCCGGCGGCGCTCCCGGCGAATCTGCTCCAGGCGCCGTGCGAGCTCCGCCTCGGCCTCGTCGGGCTCATAGAAGCGCTCTCCGGCGACGCCCTCCGGCAGGAGCTCCTGTGCGGCGAGGTGCCCGGGATGGCCGTGAGGGTTGTCGTAGATGGGAGCCCGCCCACCCGGGCTCTCATCCTGCCCCGGCCTCGGACCCGACCGCAGCCATCCCGGCACGGGCGCGGCGCCGTGTTCGCGCACGTGTGCCCGAGCGGCGCCCAGCGCGCGCCCGGCGGCGTTCGACTTCGGCGCGAGCGACAAATAGATAGCCGCCTGCGCGAGCGCATACGTTGCCTCCGGCAGACCGACGTGCTCGACCGCCTGGGCCGCGGCGACGGCGACGGTGAGCGCGGCGGGGTCGGCGTTGCCGATGTCCTCCGATGCGAGGATCACCATCCGCCGCACGATGAACCGCGGGTCCTCGCCGCCCTCGAGCATCACCGCGAGGTAGTAGAGCGAGGCGTCGGGGTCCGAGCCTCTCGTGGCCTTAATCTATGCGGAGATGTAGTCGTAGTGGCGGTCCCCTCCTTTGTCGTACAGGATCGCCCGCTG
>DATCFG010000073.1:0-28265 GCA_036509655.1 Solirubrobacteraceae bacterium
CGGACGCGAGGTCAAGCAGCGCATCAAACAGCTCGGCGGAACCGCCGAGACCGTATCGGCGCCTGGACCCGAGCCGATCGCCGAGGCGGCCCAGGCTGTCCTCAGCGGCGCCCAGAAAGCGGTGGCGTTGGCCCAGGGCTCCTTGCAGATCCCCGCTTCGGAGCGTCGGAGCTCTACTCGCGCCAAGACAACCAGCCGGCAAAAACAGCGGAGGCAAAGAAAATGACCGACCAACAACCAGACGCTGAGTGGAACGTTGCAGAATGGCACGACCGCCAGCTCGTCGACCGTGACGGCGAGAAGATCGGCAAGCTCCAAGATGTCTACGTCGACATCTTGACCGACGAGCCGCAGTTCGCGACGGTCAAGGAGGGCTTCATCGGACGCCATCTGACCTTCGTACCGCTCGGCGGGATCCAAGTCGGCCCCGACGAGCTTCGGGTCGCGGTCACCAAGGAACAGGTCCAGAACGCACCCAACATCGAGCAGCACGGCGAGGAGCTCTCACAGGCCGACGAGTCAGCGCTCTACCACCACTACGAGCTCAACTACACCCCACCAGCCACCGAAAGCGGACGTCGGCTCGCCCGCCGCTGACGCGCGCCCCAAATTGAGGGGTTGGCGGCAGGATATGGAGGGCTCGAAGGGAGCACTCAATAACAGGCTTGTGGCAGCCCACAATCGCCGCTCAGCGCGCTGGCGAGGGCATCCGAGCTGAACGCGAGCGGCGTAAGACGAGCGCGGCGGGCCGGTGTCGCTATGCCGAGCAGCTGTCAGTGCCGTTGCATTGGCCGCCTATGCAATGCTTATGCAGATGCGGAAGGATTTGTCGCTCGGAGAGGCCGCCAAGGCGATCGGTGTCAGCGCCGACACGTTGCGTCGCTGGGATCGTTCGGGCAAGCTGCGAACTCGTCGTGACGAGCGCAATCGTCGTCGTGTCTCAGAGTCCGAGGTACGCCGTTTGACGGCCCGACCCGGGCGTCATCGGACTGGCACGTCCGGCTCGGCTCGCAACCGTTTCGCGGGGACTGTCCGTTCGGTGGAGGTCGATGGGGTGATGGCGCTGGTGGAGATGCAGGCGGGTCCGTTCTTGGTGACCGCCGCGATCACGCGCGACTCGGTCGAGGAGTTGGGCTTGGCCGCGGGCGTGCAGGTGACGGCGATGGTCAAGGCGACGTCGGTGATGATCGAACGGGGCCAGAGATGACCGTCCTCTTCGACGCATCGCGGAGAGCTCAACACTACGGAGGCAGGTAATAGATGACTGGACGCAAGGGCGGGCTCGGGACATGCGGCCCGCTGACCATCGTGGTCGCGCTCGCTGGGCTCACGCTGGTCCTGAGCGCCTGTGGAGGCGCCTCCAGGGCATCCTCGACCGGCGGCAAGCAGGTGTCTGCCCTGTACGCCGGCTCGCTGGTCGAGCTGATGGAAGAGGACATCGGTCCCGCCTTCCAGAAGGCCGACGGGTATGGGTTCGAGGGCTACGGTGGCGGATCCAACGAAGTGGCGGCGGAGATCAGGGGCAACGTGCGCCAGGGCGACGTGTTCGTCAGCGCGGCGGCGTCGGCCGACCAGGAACTGGAGGGGTCGGCCAACGGAGACTGGGTGTCGTGGTATGCGACCTTCGCCTCCTCGCCGCTGGTCCTGGCCTACAACCCGAAGAGCAGGTTCGGCGCCGAGCTGCGCCGCGGCGTGCCCTGGTATGAGGTCATCGCACAGCCCGGCATCCTGGTGGGTCGCACCGAACCAAAGCTCGACCCGAAGGGCAAGCTGACTGTCGAAGCGGTCGACGAGGCAGCCACGAAGCTCCACGACCCGGCGCTCACCAAGGCGCTGAGGTCGTTCCCGGTCTTCCCCGAGACCGCGCTGGTCGGTCGCCTGCAGTCCGGGCAGCTCGACGCCGGGTTCTTCTACGCGATCGAGGCATCCGCGGCCCACCTGGCGACGGTCCCTCTGACCCCCGTCTACAAGGTCGCCGACTACACCGTGACGATCCTCAACCGCAACCACGACCCAAGCGGGGCCGCGGCGTTCGTGCGCTACCTGCTCAGCCCCCGGCGAACGCCTGAGTTGAAGCAGGACGGACTGACCGGGTTGACGGCCAGCTTCTCGGGTGAGGCCTCCGCCGTGCCGCAGGGCCTGCGCGGCATCGTGGGCGCGGGCTGAGCGGTGCGCGCCCTGGCGCGCAGCCCGCTGCCGTGGCTGGGCGGGCTGCTGGCGCTCTACCTGCTGGTGCCGATCGTCGCCTTCGTCGTGCGTCTGACGGGCGGCGTCTCGGCGGCGCCCGGGCTCTCCTCGGCGCTGCTGACGTCGCTGTTCACCGCGACGATCACGGCCGTGATCGTTACTGTGCTGGGGACGCCACTGGCCTATCTGCTGGCCCGCGGACGGGGGGTCATCGCGCGGGTGCTGCTGGCGCTCGTGGCGCTGCCGCTCGCGCTGCCACCGTTGATGAGCGGCCTGCTGCTGCTCTACGTCGTCGGTCCGTTGACGCCGGTCGGGGGCCTGTTCGGCGGGAGGTTGACCGACACGCGGGCCGGGATCGTGCTCGCCCAGACGTTCGTCGCCGCCCCGTTTTTGATCGTCGTCGCCCGCTCGGCCTTCGCCGCCGTCGATCCGGCACTGGAGGATGTCGCGGCCTCGCTTGGTCACGGGCGTCTGGCGCGCTTCGCGCGGGTGGCGGTGCCCGCGGCGCTGCCCGGCATCGGCGCCGGGATCATGCTGGCCTGGCTGCGGGCCTTCGGCGAGTTCGGCGCCACGGTGATCCTCGCCTACCACCCCTATTCGCTGCCCGTGTTCACGTTCGTGCAGTTCGACGAGACCGGGCTGCCGGCCACGATCGCGCCGATCGCTGCTGCCCTGGTCGCCGCCCTGTTGGTTCTGCTGCTCGTAGGGCTGCCGACTCCGCGTCGCCGGCGAGGTCACATGTCGGCCCCCGCGCCGGTGGCGCTGACGCCCCAACCACCGGCGACCCTGGACTTCGCCTTGGTCAAGCGCCTGGGGACGTTCTCGCTCGACGTCGCCCACCACGCTTACGGCCCGCGGCTGGCCCTGCTCGGCCCCTCCGGGGCGGGCAAGACGCTCACCCTGCGCCTACTCGCCGGGCTGACCTCCACCGAAGGCGGACACGTCCGGGCCGGCACGCAAGCGCTGGATCCCCTCCCCGCCGAGCGGCGGGGAATCGGCTATGTGCCCCAGCAGCCGGCGCTGCTGCCGCGGCGCACGGTCTGGCACCAGGCCACCTTCGGCGCGCGGGCACAACCGGGTCTCGCCGCCTGGTGGCTTGAGCGCCTGGGCCTGGGAGGGCTGGAGGACCGCTACCCGGACGAGCTCTCGGGAGGCCAGCAGCGGCGGGTCGCGCTCGCACGGGCCCTGGCCGTGGCACCACGCGTGCTGCTGCTCGACGAGCCGTTCACGGGGCTCGACGCCCCGGTGCGCGACCGGCTGCGCCGCGAGCTGCGCCGGCTGCAGCTCCAGACCGGTCTGAGCACCGTGATCGTCACGCACGATCCCGAAGAGGCCGCGCTGCTGGCCGATGAGATCATCGTCCTCGACCACGGTCGCGTGCTGCAGGCCGGCACGCGCCAGTCGGTCTTTCGCGCGCCGGGCTCCCCTCAGGTCGCCGCTCTGCTGGGCATCGCCAACACGCATCGTGGCGTGCTCGTCGCCCCGGACCGCATCAGCAGCAATGGGGCTGAGATACAGGTCTGTAAGTGCGAGCTGGACGAGGGGACGGAGGTCGTCTGGTGCGTGCGCCCCGAGCACATCTCCCTGCGGCCCGGGGGCCGATATACGGCCGTCCTGCAGGATGACGTCGACCTCGGCTCCGTGCGCGAGCTGACGATCTCCCTCGCGGGGACCTTGGAGCTCACCGTGCGTACCGCGGACGCGCGGCCACTGACGATCGGGCAGACCTTGCGCCTGGAGCTGGCGCCCGCGGACATCGCCGTCTGGCCGCTGGCGGGCTCGGCTGGCGATGCGGCGCCGGACGGTGCGCTGCCCACGGCCAGCAGCGACTCCTGAAGAAGATCACGCAGAACGGGCTCGGTTCAGCCGCCGATGTAGGACATCTCGACCTTCGGCTGGCGAGTGCTCGCGGGCGTACGCGCCTCGGAGTAGCGATCAGCCCGGCCACTCCAGATCGAGGTTAGATGTCGGGCGATGTCCTGGTCAGAGGCTCCGCCGCGCAGCAGCACCCGTAGATCGTGCCCGTTCGCGGCAAACAGGCAGGTGTAGAGCTTGCCCTCGGCGGAGAGCCTCGCGCGCGTGCAGTTTCCACAGAAGGGCTGGGTGACCGAAGCGATCAGACCGACCTCCCCGGCGCCGTCGCGGTAGCTGTGACGCCGGGCAACCTCGCCCGGGTAGCTTGGCTGCAGCGGCTCCAGCGGCCAGGAAGCATCGATCGTGCTCAGGATCTCCGCGGCCGGGACAACCTCATCAGGCGTCCAGTGGTTGGTGCTCCCGACATCCATGTACTCGATGAAGCGCAGGGTGTGGCCACGGCGGCGGAAGTAGTCGGCCATCGGAAGTAGGCAATGGTCGTTGACCCCGCGCTTGACGATCATGTTGACCTTCACGGGAGCCAGCCCGACCTCCGCGGCGGCGTCGATGCCCGCAAGCACCCGGGCGACGGGGAAACCGACGTCATTCATCGTGCCGAAGACCTCGTCGTCGAGCGCGTCGAGGCTGACCGTTATACGAGTCAAACCAGCGTCCGCCAGAGCGCGTGCCTGGGCGGCGAGCATCGAGCCGTTGGTGGTGAGAGCGATGTCGTCGATGCCGTCGAGGCCGGCGAGCATCTCCACCAGCCGCTGCAGGTCGCGGCGCAGCAGCGGCTCCCCACCGGTAAGACGAACCTTCGTGACGCCCCGCTCGGCGAACAGGCGGCCCAAGCGGAGGATCTCCTCGAAGGACAGCAGCTCGGCGCGGGGCAGGAACGCGAAGTCGCCTCCGAAGATCTCCTTGGGCATGCAGTAGGAGCAGCGGAAGTTGCAGCGGTCGGTAACCGAGATACGCAGGTCGCGCAACGGGCGCGCCCGTTGGTCGAGTGTGGCGATCATGACGTTGGACCTCGGCGTAGCGGCGCCAGTGGCTGTCCGCGCGTTCGCACGGGACCCCAACCACGCGAATCCGGTCCCCGCTCTCATCGCTTTTGCTTGGCTGCATGGCGTCGCGCGTAGAGCTTCTCCCGGATCGTCATCGCACCTGGATGGCCGCTGCCTGGCCACGGGGTCAGCAGCAGCAACAGCCGCGCGTTCGAGGACGCGAGGACCTCGTGACGCTCTGCTGGAGCGAACTCGATGAGCAGCCCTGGCCCGCCTTCGGCGTGCTCGCCGGCGGTTGTGGTGACCTCGATCGCGCCATCGATCACGATGACCCACGCGCGCTCGTGCACCTCGTGGTCGGACAGGCTCTCGCCGGCCGCGAGGTCGAGCACGATCGCGCGCGCGGCATCGCTCGAGGACAGGATCTCCGGTAGTCGCGGCTTGAGGTCAAGCGTCTTGAGCTGCCAGCTTTTCAAGCGGCCTCCATGTCGGTGAGGGCATCCCGCGCCCCGCTGCAGACCCTACCGCCTGGAGCTGCTCGAGCGGGCCGGCCGCTTTCGCCGAGCGTGCGCAGCGCATCGGCGAGTACTGGCGTGATTGCCTTGAGCGCGTCATCGTCGTCGGTCGGATGGATTCTCACGGCCTCGTTGTTTTTACAGGCTTTGTGTGAAAAGATCAAGGTCGTGGATGATCGGCTTGGAGCGCTTGGCCTGCTCACCCGCCCGCTCGACGCGGGCCTGGTGCTCGAGATGCTGCGCTCGGTGATCGATCCGAAGCTTGGGGTCAACATCGTGGATCTCGGGCTCCCGCCTACGACGCCTCGCTGCACGCGGTGTTCCTCGGGTTCGTGATGTCGATGGTCTTCGCGCACGCGCCCGTGATCGTCCCGGCCGTGCTGCGCGTGCCACTGCCGTTTCACCGCGGCTTCTACGCGCACCTGGCGCTGCTGCACGCCTCGCTCGCGCTGCGCCTGCTCGGCGGCGACCTCGCCGGCAACCTGGCGGCGTGGCAGTGGGGAGGCGTGCTGGGCGCGGTCGCGATCCTGCTCTTCCTGACGGTCAGCGCATTTGCGGTGCTACACGCCCGCCGCGTCGCCCGCAGAGCGCCTGGGGAACAGGCACGCCGATCGCAGATCCGCCAAGGTGCGACGCATGGATGAGCTCACCCGCTATCAGCTGGCGCTCTTCTTCCACCTGCTCGGCGCGCTGCTGTTCGTCGCCGGCATCGTTCTCGCCGGCGTCGCCTTCGAGGCAGCCCGGCGCAGGCAGCGGCCGGCGGATATCGCCCTGCTGCTGGGGCTCACGCGGGTTGGCGTGGTCCTGGTCGGCATCGGCGCGCTGCTGGTGCTCGGCTTCGGCCTGTGGCTCGTGCATCTCGGCGGCTTCGGCTACGGCGCCGGCTGGGTCGACGCGGCAATCGCGCTGTACCTCCTCGCGCTTGTGCTCGGCGCGATCGGCGGCCGGCGGCCCAAGCAGGCACGCCGGCTGGCCACGGGCCTTGCCGCCGAGGATGGGCCGGTCAGCACCGAGCTGCGCGCACTGCTCGACGACCCCCTCTCGCTCGCCGCCAACTACACATCCGCGGCGGCCGTCCTGGCAATCCTGGTGCTGATGGTCTTCAAGCCATGAATGCCTGCCTGGTGAGGGTGGCCGGCGGTGGGTGAGCTCGGCGCCTTTCTAAAGATCGCGCGGTCGGGCAGCGTGCAACGCGATCCGCGTGAGCGCGCCGGCGACTACCGAGAGTTCGTCACGCCGCTCCCAGACGCGGAGCTCAGTGCGCAGGGCGCGCGCTGCATGGACTGCGGGGTGCCGTTCTGCCACAACGGATGCCCGGTTGGCAACCTGATTCCCGACTGGAACGATCTCGTCTACCGCGACCGCTGGAAGGAGGCGATAGTCCAGCTGCACGAGACCAACAACTTCCCCGACTTCACCGGGCGGGCGTGCCCGGCGCCGTGCGAAGCGGCGTGCGTGATGGAGATCCGAGAGGGCGAAGCGGTCACGATCAAGCAGATCGAGCAGGCGATCGTCGACCGCGCGTGGAAGGAGGGCTGGGTCACGCCGCAGCCACCCACATTCGAGACCGGTCACAACGTCGCGGTGATCGGCTCAGGACCCGCCGGCTTGGCGGCCGCCCAGCAACTGCGCCGTGCCGGGCACCGCGTGGTGATCTTCGAGCGCGACGAGGCCCCCGGCGGCCTGCTGCGCTTCGGCATCCCGGACTTCAAGATCGAAAAGACGGTTGTGCAGCGCCGCGTGGAGCAGCTCGTCGACGAGGGCGTCGAACTGCGCTGCGGGGTCGACGTCGGTCGCGATGGTCCTGTCGAGGAGCTGTTGAGGGGCTTCGACGCGACGGTCATCGCCACCGGCTCACGGGTTCCCCGTGACCTGCCGGTCGCGGGCCGCGAGCTCAATGGCGTCCACTTCGCGATGGACTACCTCTATCAGCGCAACCGTTGGGTCGCGGGCCAGCAAGGGCCCGAGCCAGCCGTCCCCGCCCCGTCCGGAGCGAGCGAGATAGCCGTCGCTGGAAAGCATGTCGTGGTCATCGGGGGCGGTGACACGGGCGCCGACTGCGTGGGCAACGTCCTGCGCGAGGGCGCCGCATCGGTCACACAGCTGGAGCTGCTGCCCGAACCGCCGCCCCGGCGACCCGACGAGCGCACACCGTGGCCTCTATGGCCAGACAGGTTTCGCCTGAGCTATGCGATGCAAGAGGCCCAGGAGCTGGAACGCGGCGAGCAGGACTACTCGATCGCGACCACCTGCTTCGTCGCCGTAGATGGCGCGGTCGGCGCCCTGCGCTTCTCCCAGGCCGAGCCGGCCCCTCCATTCGCGCCGATCCCCGGCACCGAGCGCGAGCTCCGCGCGGATGTGGTGCTGCTGGCGTTGGGCTTCCTGCACCCCGAGCAGCCGCTGCTCGACCAGCTCGGCGTCGAGAAGGACCCGCGCGGCAACGTCAAGGCCGTGAAGCCCTACACAACGTCCGTCGAGGGCGTCTTCGTCGCCGGCGACGCCCGTCGCGGCCAGTCCCTGATCGTGTGGGCGATCAACGAGGGCCGCCAGTGCGCGCGCATGGTCGACCGCTACCTGACAGGGCGTGGTTACCACGAGCCCACACACACCGGCAACGTCGAACCTGCCGATGAAGGCTCCGAGGGACCGCCGGGACACGCCAGCTATGGCATCACGACACGCCACTGAGCACAATACGTCGCGTGCGTGCGGGCCTACCTCAGATGAAGCCTCTACGGAGATGACAGCTCCTGGTGCCGATGGCTTCGTGGACCGGTTCGGGCTCGAGTGCCCGGTCGTCCAGGCGGGGATGGCCGGCGGCGTGGCGGGGGGCGAGCTCGCCGGCGCTGTGTCTGCGGCGGGGGGCCTGGGGACGGTTGGCATGATGGCCCCGCGAGCGTTCGCCGCCGCTCTGCGCGAGGCAGGCCGTCGCGCTGCGGATCGTCCGGTGGCGGCGAACCTGCTCGTGCCGTTCATCAGACAGGCTCACGTGGATGCCTGCGCCGAGGCTAACGTCGCGCTCGTGGTGCTGCACGGGGGCCTCTCTCAGCGCTGGGTCGGTCGGCTGCGCCGGCGAGGTCTGACGGTATTTGTGACGGTTGGCACTCCAGAGGAAGCCGTCAGGGGCCTGGCCTGCGGCGCGGATGGTCTGGTGCTCCAGGGTTCAGAGGCCGGGGGGCACCTGCTCGGCGTCGAGCCGATCGAGCGCGCGCTCCCCGGCGTGCTCGATGTCGCCGGTGACGCTCCGGTCCTCGCGGCGGGCGGCGTCGCCGACGCGCAGGACGTGCGCCGCCTGCTCGACATGGGGGCCGCGGCCGCTGTAGCGGGCACCCGCTTCCTGCTCACCGAGGAGTCGGCCGCGCACCCGGAGTACAAGCGTCGTGTGGTGGACGCCGAGCGGACGCTCGCAACTCTCCTGTTCGGCCTCGGCTGGCCGCTGCGCCACCGGGTCATCCCCAACGCAGCCACGGAACGCTGGTGTGTCCACAGTGAGCTTGGTCCTCGCATCGGCCGTGTGAGCGGCCGGCTAAGCACGCCGCTCGGGCGTCTCGCGCCACTCGACGCGATGGGAAGACTCGTCGCACTGCAGCGCCCCGGACTGCCGTTCTTCACGCCGGCGCTCCCGCTGGCCGGTATGCCGGAGAACACCGTCGATCGTGCCGCGCTGTACGCCGGCGAAACCGCCCGCCGGCTACACGACATCATTCCCGCGGCGCAAGCCGTCGAGCGCCTCACGCCCACGTAACCCGGCTAAAGCCGGCGGACGGCTCACACGTTGCTCTGACGAGCCGCCATCCCGGTGAGCTCGATCAGACAGCCCGCACGGTCGGGGTCGTGCGGCTCGAATGCGGCGAGCTTGACGTCGGGCGCCATCACGTCGAGCAGCCCGCGAGTGATGCCTCTGTGCAGGGTGCAGATGACCGGCTGGTTCTCGCGAACGGCGTCCCGGTAGGGGCAGTTGGCCAGACAGATCGTGACGTGCTCGCCGGTCCGTACCTGCGCTCGGGGCTGGAAGCCGAGCGCGGTGAGCGTCGTCTGCAACGCATCTTCGCCGGTTGTGCCCTGGCGCGAGGCCAGCTCCTGTCCGATCTCCCGGCCCGCGGCCTCGATCCCGCGCAGCCCGCGAGAGCCCGATCCCGTCGCGCGGGCAAGCCAGCGCACGAGGTCGGCGTAGGCTTGTGGCGCGCGCCCGCCTGGACGTGCGTCGGGCGCGATCTTCCAGACGTCACGCGGTCGTCCGCGGGACTGGGGTTCGCTTTCGCGGACGAGCAGCCCGTCTCGCTGAAGGCGCTCGAGGTGCAGGCGCACGCCGTTGGGGTGCAGACCAAGCTGCTCGGCGAGCTCGACCGTGCCGGCCGGCCGCCCCAGCTCACCGAGCAGCGTGAACAGGCGCGCCCTCGTGGGCTGGGAGAGCGCGTCACCGGGACTCCCGGTGCGGGGCAGATCGATCATCTCGCCACCCAGTTTACACACGCGGACTATAAAAAGCCAGGCCTACGTGATACGATTTCTTTTAGCGCGGCTGTAAGAAGCTATCGGAAGGGAGTTCGCCAAATGACCTACGTGATCACCGAGCCCTGCATTGGCACCAAGGACAACTCCTGCGTCGAGGTATGCCCAGTCGACTGCATCCACCCGACGCCCGAGGAGCCCGGCTATGACGCCGCGGAGTTGCTCTACATCGATCCGGCGGAGTGCATCGACTGCGACGCCTGCGTCGAGGCGTGCCCAGTGGACGCGATCTTCGCCGAGGATCAGGTCCCGGACGAGTGGCATCACTACATCGCCAAGAACGCCGCCTACTACGAGCAAGTCCCCTCATGACCGGCGAGGATTCGCTGGGCCTCGCCGGGCCTGTGCTGATGGAAACCATGATCGCCGCACCGTGAGCGCCGCAGGCGCCCAAATCGCAACCCACGAGCTCACGACCGCCGTACTGGGCCTGCCGCGAATCGGTGCGAGCCGCGAGCTGAAGGCGGCGCTCGAGTCCTACTGGGATCGACGGACACCGGCCGGCGAGCTCGAGCGTGTGGCAAGCGATCTGCGCCGCCGGCATCTGAGCATGGCGGCGGCCGCGGGGGTGGACGTCCTACCGTCCAACGACTTCTCCCTCTATGACCACGTGCTCGACACGTGCGTCCTGGTGGGTGCGATCCCGGAGCGCTTCGGCGATCTGCGGATGCCCTCGCTCGAGCGCTACTTCGCGATGGCGCGAGGCTCGGAGGACGTGCGTCCGCTGGCGATGACGAAGTGGTTTGACAGCAACTACCACCACCTCGTCCCGGAGATCTCCGGGGACACGCCGTTCGCGCTGTGTGCCGAGAAGCCGCTCGCGCACTTCCGGGAGGCGCTGGAGTGGGGGTTCTCCACGCGGCCGGTGCTGCTCGGACCGGTCTCATTCCTGCTGCTGGCCAAGCCTGCGCGCCCCGAGTTCCAGCCGCTGGACGCGCTCGAGAACCTCCTGCCAGTCTACGAGCAACTACTCTGCCTACTGCACGCCGCTGGCGTGCAGGCGGTGCAGATCGATGAGCCCTGCCTGGTCACCGACCTGAACGACGCCCAGCTGGTGGCCATCGAGCGCTCCTGGGCACGTCTGGCCGGCTCGGCGCCCAATATCGAGCTCACGTTGGCCACCTACTTCGGAGGCCTCGGTGAGAACCTGGAGCGCGTGCTGAGCCTGCCCGCCAACGAGTTCCACCTCGACCTGGTGCGCGCGCCCGAGCAACTCGACCGGGCACTTGGCGCGCTCGGGCCGAGCGCGCGCCTATCGCTCGGGGTCATCGACGCCCGCAACGTGTGGGCCAGTGATCTGCAGGCGATCGTCCGTCTCGTGGAGCCCGCGCTGCTGCGGCTGGGCGCCGATCGGGTGCGACTCGCGCCTTCGTGCTCGCTGCTGCACATCCCCTATTCGGTTACGCGCGAGCTGCACCTCGACAGCGAGCTGAGGATCTGGCTCGCCTTTGGAGAGGAGAAGCTGCAGGAACTGCAGACGGTGAAGGAGGCGCTCATGTCGACCCCAACCCGTTGGCGCGACGTGCTGGAGACCAACCGCAAGATGCTCGACGCGCGCGGCGCCTCACCGCGCGTGCACGACGCTGAGGTCGCGGCACGGCTGGCCAACGTCCACGACGCCGATCTGCGGCGCCGCTCGCCATATGACCAACGCGCACAGGCGCAAGCCCAGGCACTGGCGCTCCCGGATCTGCCCACGACCACGATCGGGTCTTTCCCGCAGACTCAACAGATCCGAGCCGCGCGACGCCAGTGGGCCGATGGGACGCTCGACCCGCAGGAGTACGACCACTTCCTGGAGCAGGAGATCCGCACGACGATCGAGCTCCAGGAGCGCCTCGGTTTGGACGTGCTCGTGCACGGCGAGCCGGAGCGAGGCGACATGGTCGCCTACTTCGCCGAACAGCTGCGAGGCTTCGCTGTCACCGAGCACGGGTGGGTGCAGTCCTACGGCTCACGGTGCGTGAAGCCCCCGATCATTTTCGGCGACGTCTCTCGTCCGCACCCGATCACTGTGCGCTGGTGGCGCTTTTCCCAGGGCCTGACCACCCGTCCCGTCAAGGCGATGCTCACCGGTCCCGTGACAATGCTCGCCTGGTCCTTCGTGCGCAACGACCAACCCACCGAGCTCACCGCCCGCCAGCTCGCCCTCGCGATCGGCGAGGAGGCGCTGGACCTCGAGCGCGCCGGCGCTCGTATCGTCCAGATCGACGAGGCGGCGCTGCGCGAGTGCCTGCCCTTGCGCCACGCCTCGCAACCCGCCTATCTGCGCTGGGCGGTGGACTGCTTCCGCCTCGTGTGCGCCGCCCTCGGCGATTCAACCCAGGTGCACGCACACATGTGCTACTCGCAGTTCAACGAGATCGTCGAGCACATCGCGCGCATGGACGCCGACGTCATCTCGATCGAGGCCTCACGCTCGAACATGGACATTCTCGACGCCTTCCACGACTTCTCCTATCCCAACCAGATCGGTCCCGGTGTCTACGACATCCACTCACCGCGCGTGCCGTCCATGGAGGAGATCGCGGCGCTCCTGGCGCGTGCCGAGCAGCATATCCCGCGCGAGCGCCTTTGGGTCAACCCCGACTGCGGCCTGAAGACCCGCACCTGGGAGGAGGTCGCCCAGGCGCTGGAGCACCTGGTCGCCGCCGCTCACCGCCGCCGCGACGCGCCGCCGAGCCGCCCCGCAGAGGATCGCTCCCGGTGATTCCGCCGGACGGAGTAAGAGAGCGGGCAATCCCCACGCTGAAGTGGTACATGGGCACGACACCACCCGCAGCGGAGTTGGACGATCGCTGGCCGCACGCGCGAGTGGTTCGTCGGCCCGGCGGCGGCAGCCCACGAGGAGCACGCTGATGCACGTTCCCCCAATTCCCCCAACAGGAGGCAACCGATGCCAATAGCAACGCGCGAAGCCGAGATCATCTGGGACGGACCGCTCGCAAGCGGGAGCGGGACGCTGTCGAGCGCAAGCGGCGCGCTCGCCTCACTGCCGGTGACGTGGGCGGCACGGACAGAGCAGCTGGACGGCAAGACGAGCGGGCAGCGGGCCCTCTGGACTGTCGCGCCGGCGCTCGCGCGACCACGAGGAACCCACGATTCGTGCGAGATCAAGGGGCGCGCTGGCAATGGGGGCAGATGTTGGTGAAGCGTCCCGCGACGCGGATCCGCTCGACCGGCGTCCCGCACACCGGGCAGGGCTGGCCCTCGCGGCGGAACACGCGTGCCTCGGGAGTGGCCGGCGCTCGAGGAGCGGGCGCTGCCCGTCGCCCCGCATGACCGGGCTCTGCGGCTCAGCGCACACCATCGCTGGCCGTGACAGGTGACCGAGCGCAACGACGCGGGTCCCCGCAGCGTTTTTCCCATTGATAGTGTGTAAACTGGTCTTTAACACAGCTGCGATCGTCGAGAGGCGTCTCATGAACACAATCGATGCGAACATCACACTTGGGGAGCTCGTCAACGAGAAGCCGGCTTGTATGTCGCTGCTGGAGCGTCTGCGGCTGGACTACTGTTGCGGTGGCGCTCAGACGCTGGCCGAGGCGTGCGCTCGTCGGGGGCTCGATGAGCACACCGTGTGTGCCGTGTTGGAGGCGCTCGAGGAGACTCCGGCCCAGGCGCCCGAGCTCGAGGAACTCGACTGGCGCGACGCCAGCCTCGGCGAGCTGTGCGACCACATCGTCGAACGCCACCACGACGGCCTGCGCCGGGAGCTTCCGCGGATCGAGAAGCTGCTGCGCACAGTCGTGCGCGTGCACGGTCGCGGGCATGCCGAACTGCACGATCTGCAGCGGACCTTCGTGGGGATGTCCGAACAGCTCCTGCCGCACCTCAGGTTGGAGGAGCGCATCTTCTTCCCGGCCGCCCGCAAGCTCGAGGCCGACGGCACACTCGTCGACGAGCCGCTGATCGCAAAGCACGAACACGATCACGAGCACGTCGGCGACAGCCTCACGGCGCTGCGCGAGTTGACGAGCGACTACCGCGCGGACCGCGCGTTGTGCGGTACGCACCGGGCGCTGCTCGACGCGCTGCGGTCGCTGGAGCAGGATCTGCACCAGCACATCCACGAGGAGAACAACGTGCTCCTGCCGCGCATGCGCGCGCTCAACGCGGCATCGCCTACCGCGACGGCACGAGGCGATCGGTGAGCAACCACCGCCTGCGCGCGCCGGACTGACACCGGCGCGCCCGCCTCGCCTGCCGAACAGCAGCCCGGTCGTCCCGTCATCGCCTGTCCTGGTGTAGATCGGGGTGCCCGTCATGGTCCTCACCCCGAGGCCGGCGGCGGGCCGTTCCACGGCTGTGGTTCGACGAAGAACGGCTCGGTGTGCACTCGCTCGCGCGCGGCACCGAGCGTTTCGGCGGCGGCGGCACAGGCGAGCACGAACCCCGGCGAACCGGCTATGAACACCTCATGACCGGCGAGCCTCGGGCAGATGTCTGCCAGCAGGTCCGGCACGCGCCGGCGAGGAGCGCCCGCGGCCCGGGTCAGCGTGGCGATGAAGCGAAACTGCGGGTGCTCTGCCTGCCAGCCCAACAGCCGGTCGCGGTCCAGCACGTCGGCCTCGGTCCTGGCCGAGAGAACGAGGGTCAGCGACCGCTCTGGCGTGGCCTTGAGCGACGCCTCGATCAGCGCGCGGATTGGCGCCAACCCGGACCCGGCGGCCAGATACAGGCAGGGGGGTGTGCGGGATGGGTCGGCGACGAAGGTGCCGTAGGGGCCGGTGAGGATCACCTCGTCTCCCGTGCGCAGCCGGTCGTGTACCCAGGTGCTGGTGGTGCCCTCGGCGACGCGCGTGACCAGCAGCGAGATCTCGCCGTCGGGGCACGGAGCGTTGGCGATCGAGTAGGACCGCGGCGGAACGCGGCGGCCTGAGTCTTCCAACAGCACGTACTCGCCGGGCAGGAACCCCATCGGTTCCGCGAGCGGACGCAGCCACACCTCGACGATGCTCGGGGTGACCCGCTCGATCGCGCTCACCCGATAGGGCGCCTCATCGCGGCTCGGGATCGGCTCCGCTGATGCTGTGGCAGCCGGCTCAGCCATCGCGCAGCAACTCGCGGACGACGACAGCGTTGTTGTGCTCCTCGTCGCGCGCGGCGTAGAGGATCGTGAGCGGGCCCGATGCGGCGCGGCGGCGCAGGTCGCCAAGGCGCTCCGATTGCGCGGCGAGCTCGTCGCGGTAGTGGGAGCGAAACTCGGCGAAGCGCGCCGGATCGTGGTCGAACCACTTGCGCAGCTCGCCGCTGGGTGCCAGCTCCTTGGCCCACTCGTCCAGCTTGGCGCGCTCGCGTGATACGCCGCGGGGCCAGATGTGGTCGATCAGCACGCGATAGCCGTCGGCGTCCTCGGGTGGATCGTAGATGCGCTGGGCGCGCACATCGAGAGCCATCTCGTCAGTGCTCCGGGTAGGTAGTCACAGGGTCGTTTGGCCGCTGTCAGTCCGGGCCAAGGAGCGCGTGCTCAGCGCGTGGTGTGTAGCAGGGATGCTCATATCTCCTCAGCGTCGAGCGCGCCGTGCGTTCTTACCAGGATGCGGCACGCGCGCCACGAATGTTCGCGCCGGTGCACCAGAGCGCGGCGTCGGAAATCTTCGCATGGCGACAAGGTGTGCTAGCTTATACACAGTGCAACTGTGTAAAAGGATGCGCATATGAGCACAACGGCCTCACCCAGAGCGACACCGAGGCACCGGCCTCGTCCAAACGGGCAGGCGGCACTACCGCCTTCTGCTCGTCCCCGTACGGAGCGTCCGCCGACGCCGGGGCTCACCCCGCGACCGGGTGGAGCGACGACGCTGTTTGCGGTCCCCTTCGCCAGCGCAATGAGCGATCAGGACGCCGCCCTTCTCTCCCGCAGGCTGGATCTGACGACGCATCTGCACCCCAAGCTGTACAACAGCCCCACCAGCCCCGGTGTCGTGCGGCTGGACTTCGACTCGGGCCTGTTCCTGCAGCGCGGACCGACCGAGGGACGCTGGGCGCTGGAGGGCCGAACCTGGGGTCACCCGCCACCGTCGACCGTCCGCGAATGGCACCTGCGCGCCGCCGCGGCCGCGCACCGGCTCGATCCCGCCGTGACCGTTCCGCCGCGCCCCACACCGTCATGAAGCGCCACCCAGCCCTCGTTCCCCTCTCGCGCGATCACCATCACGCACTCGTGATCGCCAGGAGCCTGCGCCACGCCACCGCCGAGACCACGATCGCGCTCGGTGAATCATGTCCCGTGCGCTGATCGGCTTGGACCCCGCACGGGAGCTCGTGCTTGAGCGTGCGAGCGCGCTCCATCCAGAGGAGGTGGCGCTTGGGGATGCGCTCGGGCGGACCCTTGCCGAGGACGTGAGGAGCGCCGAGTCGGTGCCCGGCTTTGACAATTCGGCGATGGACGGTTTCGCTGTCAGAGCACGCGACACCGCGGGCGCGAATGCGGCCTCGCCCGCGCTCATGCGAGCCGTCGACGAGTCCAGCGCGGGCCATCCGGCCCGGTGCGGCGTGAACGCCGGGGAGGCGATCGCCATCTCCACGGGGGCGATGCTCCCCGCGGGCGCCGACGCCGTCGTGCGGATCGAGGACGTGCTGGCGCGGGGCGCAGAGATCGAGGTGCGTGCCCCGGTCGAGCCCGGGACAGACGTGCGCAGAACAGGGGAGGACATCCGCGCAGGCCAGGTGGCGCTTCGCGCGGGCACGCACGTCGGACCGTTCGAGCTCGGCGTGCTGGCCTCGATCGGGTGCGCGAGGGTGCGCTGCGTCAGCCGCCCGAGCCTACAGGTGCTGACGACGGGCGACGAGCTGCTCGATCCAAGCGAGCAGCTGCGTCCCGGAGGCGTGCGCAACACGAACGCCTACACCGTGCCCGCGCTCGCGCGGCTTGCGGGCGCCGAGGTAGTCGGGGTGCAGGGTGTCGGTGACGAGCAGGCGGCGACCCGGGCGGCCGTTGTGGAGACGCTTCAGTGCGATATCGCGGTCATCTGTGGCGGCGTGTCGGTCGGCGCGCACGACCACGTTCGCCCTGCACTGCGTGCCGCCGGTGCGCAGGAGGTGTTCTGGGGTGTTGCGCTGCGCCCCGGAAAGCCGACCTGGTTCGGGATATGCGACAGCCGCGGCGGGGAGCGCAAGACGCTCGTGTTCGGGCTGCCGGGCAATCCGGTCTCGGCGATCGTGACCTTCCTGCTGTTCGCCCGGCCCGCTGTGCGTCGCCTGTGCGGCGCCGACCCCGGCTGCGAGCGCCTGACCGCTGTGCTCGATGAGGAGTACCGCAAGCCGCCTGGTCGAGCCCACGCGGTCCGCTGTCGCCTGCAGCTGTGCGACGACGGCTGGCATGCTCGGCCCACGGGCACGCAGGGCTCGCATGTGCTGCGCTCGATGATTGGAGCGGAAGGTCTCGGAATCGTCCCGGCGGCAAGCGATGGGCTGGCGGCCGGCGAGCGCATCGAAGTCGAGCTGCTACCCCGGGCCGGTTGAGTGCAACTAGCATGGCGCAGATGAGAGTGACCGTGCGGCTGTTCGCAATCCTGCGCGATCGAGCGGGTGCACGCTTCATCGACGTCGAGCTGCCACAGCGGGCGACGGTAGCCGACGCCCTGGAGATCCTCGGGCAGCGCAGCGAGCTGAGTGATGCGCTGACGCGCATCCCCGTGCGGATGGCGGTCAACCGCGAGTATGCCGACGGCGACAGCGAGCTTCACCCCGGCGACGAGCTTGCGCTGATACCCCCGATCAGCGGCGGTTGCGGCGACATAGACGCGCGCATATCCCGCGACTCGCTGTCCCTACAAGATGTTTCGCGGCTGGTGGAGCGTCCCGGTGCGGGCGCGATCGTCACGTTTCAGGGAACCACGCGCGAGGTCGAACGTCTCGACTACGAGGCCTACACGGAGATGGCCGAGGAGCGCATCCACCAAATCCTCACCGGGTGCTTGGAGAGCCACGGGTTGCAGGCGATCGCGGCGCAGCACCGCGTGGGCTCCGTCCCCCTCGGCGAGGCGAGCGTGATCGTGGCCGCGTCCAGTGCGCACCGCGACGAGGCCTTCGCCGGGGCGCGCGAAGCGATCGACCGGATCAAGGCCGAGGCCCCGATCTGGAAGCGCGAAGTGCACGACGGGAATTCGCAGTGGGTCGAGGGGGCGTTGCCTTGAGCGATCACCTCACGCACATCGACGACTCAGGTGCCGCGCACATGGTGGACGTCGGCGCAAAGACGGAGAGCGAACGCGCCGCGCGAGCGGAGGCGCTGGTGCGGATGTCACCGCAGACGGCGGCTGCATTGCAGCGCGGCGACGCGCCCAAGGGCGACGTTCTCGGGACCGCTCGCCTGGCCGGGATCCAGGCGGCGAAGCGCACGGGCGAGCTTATCCCGCTGGCGCACCCGCTGCCCCTAACCTACGCTGACGTGCAGGCTTCGGTTGACGCTGCCGAAGGGACCGTGCGAATCATCTCCGAAGCTCGTGTGGTGGGTCGGACCGGGGTGGAGATGGAGGCGATGACCGCCGCGGCTGTCGCCGCGCTGACCGTCTACGACATGATCAAGGGGCTTGAGCGAGGGGTCCAGATCGAGAGAATCGTGTTGCTCCAGAAGAGCGGCGGGCGAAGTGACTGGCGACGCGACGACGACGACAATGTCGCGAGGTGAGCAATCGATGCGTGCGGCGATCATCACGATCAGCACCTCGAGGTCCACCGGCGGGGCAGAGGACCTGAGCGGGAGCGGACTGGCAGAGCTGGCGGAGCGGATCGGCGCGGAGATCGCCGGTCGAGAACTGATCCCCGACGACCGCCAACTGATCGAAGAGCGATTCCGGCACTGGGCGGACGTCGAGCGCTGCGAGCTGGTGCTGAGCACCGGCGGCACGGGCTTTGCCCCCACCGACGTCACGCCGGAGGCGACGCGAGCGGTCATCGAGCGCGAGGCCCCCGGGATCCCAGAGGCGATGCGCATCGCCTCCCGCGAGCACACACGCCACTGGATGCTCTCGCGTTCTGTGGCCGGCATTCGTGGGTCATGCCTGATCATTAATTTCCCGGGCAGCCCAGAGAGCATCGCCCAGGCAGGAGCCGCGATCGAACAGGCCCTGCCGCACGCAGTCAAGCTGATCGCGGGTCGCCGCCCGCCTCACTAGACGATGAAATATCGCTTCCCGATATGATCGTTGCGTGGTGAGCAACGGTCATGTCGAGCGGTTCCCCGGTGACGCGATTGCTCCCCCGGACTCGCGACCATCTGGTGCCCGGGACCGTGAGCTTGGTGACTTCACCACGACGCGGTCGGTCATCGGGCTGGGGGCGGCGGCGCTGCTCGTGGGAGCGGCGGTCGCGTTGCTCGCGCTGGCGCTGCTGGATCTGATCGGCCTCATCACTCATCTCGCGTACGCGGGAACGATCAGCACCGCTCTCGATCCCCCGGACATACACGTGCTCGGGGGGTGGAGCGTGCTGGTGCCGGTGGTTGGGGGGTTGGTCGTGGGTGTGATGGCGCGGTTCGGCTCAGAGCGAATTCGCGGGCACGGGATCCCGGAGGCGATAGAAACGATCCTTTTGCGCGGCAGTCGGATGGAGCCGAGGCTGGCGGTGCTGAAGCCGATCTCGAGCGCTGTGAGCATCGGTACGGGCGGTCCGTTCGGGGCGGAGGGGCCGATCATCGTGACCGGCGGCGCGCTCGGGAGCATCGTGGGGCAGCTCTTGCATCTCACCGCGGCGCAGCGGCGAACGCTGTTGGTTGCCGGGGCGGCGGGGGGCATGACAGCGGTGTTCGCCACGCCGGTCGCGGCCGTGCTTTTGGCGGTGGAGCTGTTGTTGTTCGAGTGGCGTCCACGGTCGATGGTCCCGGTAGCGCTCGCCGCGTGCTCGGCGGAGGCGGTCCGTGAAGCGCTCGCTCATGCCGGCCTGTTGCGTGCCGCGCCGCTGTTCCCGATGTTCGTTCATGGGACGCTGGGCCTATCCGTGACTTTGGGGGCGGTGTTGGTCGGGGTGGCGTGCGGTGGCCTTGCCTGGGTAATGACCCGTTGTGTTTATGGGGCGGAGGACCTGTTCGGGCGTCTGCCCATTCACTGGTCGTGGTGGCCGGCGATCGGCGGTTTCGTCGTCGGAGTGGGTGGTTTGATCGACCCGCGGGCGCTCGGCGTGGGCTATGACACGATCGGCGCGGAGCTCGGGGGGCGTCTGGCGCTCAGCGCGCTGTTGGTGTTGCTGCTGGTGAAGCTCGTGATCTGGTCTGTCGCGCTCGGGTCGAACACCAGCGGTGGGATCCTCGCCCCGCTGCTGATGCTCGGTGCCGCGCTGGGAGGACTGCTCGGCGCGGTGCTCCCGGGAGCGGGGGAGGGCACGTGGGCGCTGATCGGGATGGCCGCCGCGATGGCCGGCGTGATGCGCTCGCCGTTTACGAGCATCGTGTTCGCGCTCGAGCTCACCCATGACGTGAACGCGCTGCTGGCGCTGCTGCTCGCGTGTACGATCGCTCACCTCGTGAGCGTGCTGACGTTGAAGCGCTCGATCCTGACCGAGAAGATCGCCCGGCGTGGCTACCACGTCACCCGCGAGTACGAGATCGACCCTCTACAGGCCCTGCTCGTACGCGACGTGATGAGGACCGAGATGCTGAGTGTCCACCCGTCGACTCGCGCCGCGGAGCTCTACGAGCGGCTGCCCGAGGGCAGCGATGAGCGCCGCCAGCGTCTCTACCCGGTGCTCGACACCGACGAGAACCTCGTCGGTGTGCTGGCATTCTCCGATGTGCTCGCCGCCCACCAGTCGGCCAGTCCGCTGCCCGCGAGCGAGCTGGCACACCAACCGATGCTCGCCTTTGCGGATGAGACGCTGCGCGAGGTAGCCGACAGGATGGTCGCGAGCGGGCACGGCGTACTACCCGTCACAGACCGCGAGGACCCACACCGGCTGGTGGGTCTGGTCAGCCAGTTCGACCTGCTCAGAGCGCACGAGCGGGTGCTGATCGAGGAGCGCCACCGCGAGCGTCCGCTGGGGCCACGCCAGCTCGCCGGCGGGCTCGGCACGCTCCTTCCCGCCCGCGAGCCGAGATCGTGAAACCCCTCGCCGTCGACTGCCCATTGCTCGATGAGGACTACGAGCGGCTGCTCGCGTTCCGCAGCGAGCTGCGCAGCTTCCTGCGCTGGAGCGAGCAGGCAGCCAACGACGTGGGCCTGACACCCTCCCTGCACCAGCTTTTGCTGGTCATACGCGGCCACCCCGCCATACCTGGCCCGGCGATCGGGCAAGCCGCGAAGGAGTTGCACATACGCCACCACAGCGCCGTCGAGCTCGCCCAGCGCGCGGAGACCGCGGGTCTGATCCGCCGCGCCCGTGACACCGTCGACCACCGCCGCGTGCACCTCGAGCTCACCGCTCGGGGACGAGAGCAGCTGGAGGTCCTCACACGCGAGCACCTCACCCGCATCCAGACGCTCGCGCACACCCTGGAGCGCGTCCTACGCTGACGGTCGCGTGCGTTTAGCCTCAGCCGGGTGGAGGTCTGGGAGCTAGATCGTTTGCGTGTCGCGCGCAGCGTACCGGCCGGCAGCCCCACGTTTATCGCGACCAGGACATGGTCGATCGCCACGACCGGCCCCGAGCTCGGGAGCATCCGGGGCGCCCAGACCTCCAGGAGGCCAGGCAGGCGCAGCGCGCGGGCGCGGACGCGCTGGTCGTGCAGGGCACCGAGGCGGGTGGACATCGCGGCGGCTTCGTCGACGACGAGCATGCCGGCGGGAGCGGCCTGCTGGCGCTGCTGCGCGTGATCGCGAGCCAAGCACACGAGCTGGCCGAGGAGCGCCCCGCGGGCGAGATCGTGCGCGGCCTGGGGCTGCTGCCCAAACGATCGACCTCCCGGTGGGGCGGGGTGGATCTCGAATGTGTCGTGGCTCTCTCGCTGCGATTGTTTCGAGGGCTATCGCGCGGGCGCCTTGAGGCTCGCGGCGCAGTTCGAGCAGGCCGCGGCCGCGCGAGTCGCGAGCGCCTGAGCGTCAATTGCTCTCGGCCGTCAGGGCTCTTAGTTCTGCGGCGATCACGCTCTCCCGATCGAGTAGTTCTCGCAGTAATGGCTCGGCGTGGGCGACGAACATGGCTTCGAGCAGGCGAGTGCCGTCTGCTCGATCTGCCAAGCGCGCCGGGTGGACTTGGGCTCAGATTCTCCGGTGCGGGGCTGACCGTGCTGCTGTGCCCCGCCGGCCGGCACCTCGAGGTTCACGCCGTCCAGACGCCGAGCAGCGGCGAGCTGCACCCGCCCGCCCACCTGGTCAAGGGCACACCGCTCGACAGCGCGGCTGCGCTGCTGGCTCGCTACCACCTGCGCATCGACCGGCAAGCGCTGGTCCCGCTCCTGCGCCTGCCGGCCGTCGAGTATCAGCTCGGGCTCACCACGGAGACGCGCGAGAGCCCGTCGACCGCTCGCCTGGCAGCGCTGCTGCGGCCCGCCTTCGAGCACGGCCGCATCACCCACACACCCGACGGCAACCTGCGCCTTGAAGCGTTCCTCTACGGCACCCCGATCGGCGCGATCCTCACCCTGAGCGAGGACGCGCTGCACCTCGTCGCGCTCACGCCAGGCACCGGCGAGCAGCCGTCGTCGGCTGGCTCCTGACGGCTCGCTTGGACGAGCGCTCGCTGTTCGCGGGGGTGTCGGACACCACGATTGGCGTGGTTACACGGTCATGCCCGGCGACCGTCGATGCCCTCGAACAGGTCGGCGGCTGAGATACCGAGGCCGATCGTGAGCTTCGCGACGGTGCGTACGCCGGGCTCGCGCTCGCTGCGCTCGATCTTGGAGACGTGGCTCATGTGCAGGTCGGATTCGTGAGCGACTCGCTCCTGGCTCCATCCACGCTCGGCACGGAGTCGCTTCAGGTTGGCTGCGAAGACGTCGAGGGGGTCGAGCATACGGACGCACGATGCGCGACCTGTCCCAATTGTGCTAGATACAATTGGGACAGATGATCGTGGACGCCCGCCTATCGCCCGTCGATGCCAGCGAACAGCTCTGCCGGGACGCCGAGCGCGGTCGGCCATTCGAAGAAACGGCGCACATCCGGACAGGTGGGTATACGCTAAATTGTCAAATAGTTCGAAAGGGTCCGCGAAGGGGATTGAGTAGGAGGAGGCAATGGGAGCAGTAGCTGGCATGTCGGGCTCGCGGCCCGACGTGATATGTGATCGCCGAGTCTCGGCTGCTGGATCTGGGGGGCCGTCGATTAAGACCGCTCCACAACCCAGGCGGCCCGTTGTGCCCGTTAGCGCCTGGTGTGGTCCTTGTACAGTCCTCGCAGGAGCACCTCGGGTGGGATGTCCAGGCCGTCGAGGAGGCGGATCAGCGTGCTGAGTCTGATCTCGCGCTTGCCTCGCTCGATCCTCGAGATCTGGACGACCGCGAGGTCCGTCCTGGCAGACAGATCCTCCTGGGTCCAGCCGAGTTGTTTCCGGGCGTCGCGGACATTCTCACCGAGCTTCTGAGGTAGACCAGCCATGGCGACCGATCCTTACGGCGCAGCACCAACAAGGCCATGACCAAAGCGGTAACTTTTCCCGATTCAGTGCTTCGCGCAGCGAGGGCAACGGGAGGGAGGGCCGATGACTGATGCCGTTGCCGAGGCGCCTGCGTCGCTCGAGCCGCTGTACGCCCAGCTTCATCGAGGCCGCCGTCCGGCGGGGGTCAGTCGCGAGGCGACGTTCGCCAATCAACGCGAGCGGCTATTCGGAGCGATGATCGAGACGGTCGCCGAGCGAGGCTATCCACGCACGAGCATCAGGCGGGTGAGCGCGCTCGCCGGCGTATCGACGCGCACGTTCTATGACCGTCTCGGCTCGATGGAGGCGTGTTTCCTTGGGAGCTACGACTATGCGGTCAAGCGTGCGCGCGGGCGTATCGGTGACGCATATGGTGCTCGCGAGGGCGACTGGCAGACGCGGTTGCGCTGGGCGTTCGCGGAGTTTGCGGCGGAGGTCGAGGAGAATCCCAAGGCCGCTCGACTGGTCCTTGTCGAGGCGCTCGGTGCCGGCCCCGCGGCCGTGGCGCGGATGCAGGAGACGAGACTGGCATTCGAGAAGATGCTTGTGGCAAGCTTCCGGGACGGCGGAGTGGCGCTCCCGCCGACCGTCGCCAAGGGCATCGTGTGCGGCGTTGAGCGCATCGCGCGGCAGCACCTCCTCGCCGGCAACGTCCGGGAGCTGCTCGCGCTCGAGGACGACCTTGCGCGCTGGTTGCTCTCCTACCACTCGTCGGCCACCGTGGCGCTGCGCGCCACCAACCCCACCTGTCCGAGAGACCGCGCGCCAAGTCGACCACCAGCTCAGGGGCGCTGCGAGCGCGTGCGTGTCCTGCAGGCGACCGCTCGGGTAGCGGCTGAAGGGGGCTATGAGCACCTCACCGTGAGGCAGATCAGCGTGGCTGCCGGCATTTCCGTTGAGGCGTTCGATGCGTTGTATGACAGTACCGCGCAGTGTTTCCTGGCGTCGCTGAGCCTCCTGGCGCTCGAAGCGCTGAGATGTGCGAAAGGCGCTTCGCAGACGAGCGGGCAGCCGCTGGGAGGTGTGCATCGCGGAATGGTCGCTCTGATGGGACACGTCGCGAGCGATCCCGTGTTGCAACGCGTCGCTTTCGTGGAGGTCTTCGCGGTTGGATCCGCCGCCATCGAACACCGCGAAGCGCTGCTGCACAAGTTCAACGAGCTGCTCATAACTCGGGTGCCGGAGCCGCTGCGCCTATCCAACGTGACGGTCGAGGCGATCATCGGCGCGATCTGGGGCATCGTCCACCATCACGTGACGCAAGGGACCGCGCATCGGCTCCCAGCACTGGCCGGCCAGCTGAGCTACCTTGCGCTGGCCCCTGTGATCGGCGGCGAGGCCGCCGTTCAGGTGATCCTGGCCGCAGACGACGACGCCGCTTGACGCTGTTGGCCGCGGGCGGTGGGTCATATCACTGCGAGACGGCTCAAGCTGTCAATCCTCGCCAATCCTAATAAACTCTTGCCAGCGCTAACGCTTGCCTTGCCGGTAGGGTCAGTGCTCGGCCCGTGTTTTCGATAGCTGGGGGGTGATCCGGTTGCGGGGGTTGAGCGCAATGTTTCTGCGATGACTGCCTCTGTGAACAGCCACCCGCGGTTGGCTGGGGCGTGGGGGGACCGTGGCGTGCCGCTGGTGGTGCTCGATCTGGCGTCGGTCGAGACGTATCTGTTGGTGCAGCCGCTGGCTTGTCTGGCGTTCGAGCAGGAGGGCGCGGTGTGGTGTCCGTTGATCGGCGAGCCGGCGCCGCTGGATCGCGACCGGCAGGCCGCGCAGGCGCGCGCCGATCGTTTGGGGCTCGAGCTGGCGTGGCCGCAGCGCCATCCGCACGCGGTGCCGCGCGCGATGCGTGTCGCCGCGCTGGCGTGCGCGCGTGGTCGCGGCGCGGACTTCATGCTCGGGATGTCGAGGCTCGCGTGGGGCTCTGGTCGCAGCCTGGAGGATCCCGAGGAGTACGAGTTCATGGCGGGGGAGCTTGGCATCGATCGTCACGAGGCGAGCGCAGCAGCCGCGGAGGGCTCGGCGTGGGATCTGGAGTTGCAGCGTGTCGCGAGCGCGCTCGAGCGGATTGGTATCACCACGGCGCCGGCGTTGCGCTGGCAAGGGGAGCTCTACGTGGGCAGCCAGGCCGTCGCCCCGGTGCTCGCGCAGTCGCAGAGCTCACAGCCGCGCTGGGAGTGACCGGCCCAAGAGGCGACCGTGGGAGTTTGACTGCCGGTACGCTTCCAGCAGGAGAGGAGTACATTGGGTTGGGTTGCGGCGCAATGATCGGCAGATCGCGTCGGCGTGAGGAGAGCTCGTGGAGCGATCTGTGCGGTCGGATAACGATCCGGTGAGCCCTCGATGCCCCACGAAATTGCACACGAGCACGAACCGCCGCAAGGCCTGTTGGGGCTGCTCGGCGAGGACTTGACGTGGCTGACCCTTTGTGAGCTGAGCGAGGAGCCCCAACGCCAAGACGAGCTCGAACAGCGGCTGCCTGATTTGGGTACATCGACGATCAACGAGTGCCTGCACCGTTTGATGGCTGTGAAGATCGCGGCCGAGTTGCGCCTCTCCGGGCGCCCGCCGCTGGTGGCTTACCAGCTGACCCGTGCGGGCGTGGAGGCCCGCTCGATCCGTCCAGTCGCGGCGCGCTGGGAAGCTCGCGTCTCGCCCGCGTGCGCCGCGGAGTCCCAGCGGCCGGGCAGCACAGCACTGGGACTGCTCGCCGATGAGTGGGTCCTACCGATCCTGCGCCGCGTCGCCGTTGGGTCCCACCAGCGCGCAGAGATCGAACTCCCGATTCCCGGCCTGGCTGAAAGTACGCTCGACGATCGCCTGCACCGCCTACGAGACCTGGGCCTGCTGCACTACGAGCGCCACCCGGGGTTCCCCGCCCGCGTCGAGTACGAGCTGACACCAGGAGGCTGCTGGCTGCCCGCGACCGCGCTGCTTTCCACTGGCTGGGAATGGCGTTGGACGCGACCCGCACGTCCCCTCCTCGCCAGCGACCTCGTCGGGCTGGTGCGCCTGATCGCGCCAGTTGCGCGCGTCCCGGCCGCGACCGTCGGTGTCTGCGAGCTGGCCGTGCGCTCCGCCACGGCAATCGAGCCAAGCATCCTCGTCCGCGTCCAGCACGGGACGATCACGGTCCTCGAGCGCTCACAGCGTCCGGCCGCGGACGCGCGTGCCGAAGCGCCGCCCCTGACATGGTGCGGCGCCCTTATCGGCGGCACGTCGAAGGGCCTGCGGATCAGCGGCCAAGTGACGCTCGTGGAGGACATCCTCACCGCGTTGCACGACGTTCTCTCGGTCGACTGGCACTCCCCGCCAGCCTGAAAACCCCGGCAATCAAACACATGTCCAGTGTATCTGCCCCGTAACCCGAAAACTGCGAATCCTACCGTTTGCAGGGAAAACCAGGCAAAACGCAACTAATCCCACTTTTTGGGCTTGCGCGCCCCCACCGAAAGTGCTCTCATGTCCCCTTGTCCCCGTCGCCGGGACGCGCAGACGCCCCGCCCGACGAGATCACCGGATGTCGAACACGAGGAGGGCAGCAATCCAGATCAAAACACTACTCAGGCAGACCCGCGTCGCCCCTTGGCGAAGCGGATCCCCGAGGAGCTCAGCAAGCCGACGTCGCCGGTAGCGATGGCGCCGACTCCGTACGAGATCCACAACGAAGCCTCCCGCGTGCCACGCAAGGGAACGGGAGGACCCAATGTCACGGCTCCGGAACGCATATCCGCAAAGACGAGCGCCCCGGAGCCGCAATGTCCTACAACGAAAGAGAGTATCTGATGAGACCAAAGTTCCTACTGGCGTTCGCGCCGGTTCTCGCCGTTGCGGCCTTCGCGGTCGCTCCTGTTGCGGCTCAAGCAGCCCCCTGCTTTCAAAACTCCGCAAAAGGGGCGTGCATCACGGCAAGCGAGGGACTCGTGGGCGAACTCACGGGTGGAAAGTCCAAACTCACGAGTGCGGGCGGCTTGACCGTGGAAAGCGAATCGTTCACGATCGAAGGCAAAGCGGAAACCGGCGGCAAAAGCAAAATCACGAAAGCTGTCTTCGATGGCAACAGCATCAACCTGCCGGCGCCGTGCAAAGCAACACCGGAGCTGCTGAAAACCTGGACCGATCAGCTCTCAGGCTCCGAATCCGCAGGATACAAAGACACCATCACGGTGCCAACAGAAGGCGGCGCAATCGTCATCTCGGGCTGCACCGGCGCGTACGAACCGTACAACGGGACGCATTACTACAGTGGCGAAGTGACAGGGACGTGGACAAACGACAGTCCTTCAACGCTCGCCTTCTCAAAAGCCAAAGGGCTTCTGCTCGGCGGGGAAGCCACGGAATTCACCGCGACGTTTGACGTGACGCGAGCGAACGGAAGCAACATCTACGTCTCCGAATCATAAGGCGCGAAGAACCCAAGCGCATGAGTGTGGGGCCGCGCAGACAGCGGCCCCACACCCTTACTGGCGATGGCCGCGTCGCGCCTCGCCCGGAGTACGTACACCTCCCCGGTATGCCGACTGCGGTTCAAAGCATGGCATTTATACCATTTGGAAGTCAAGGTAGGTGATTTGTAGTCGGTGTCGAATTGTGGTGTATGGCTACTTCAATTCCGTTTTCAGAGGGCACTGTTGGGCGTATGGATGAATTGCTGGCCGATAAGAAGGGGTTGTCGGCCAGGGAG
>DATCFG010000074.1:0-17457 GCA_036509655.1 Solirubrobacteraceae bacterium
GCGTCGCGGGAGCGGTGTTCGCCTACATCGCCCGTGCGCGGATGTGGCAGACGGGTATCGGCGAGCTCGTCTGGCTCGTGCTCGCCGGCTTCATCCTCTACGCGCTGCTCGAGGTCTACCGCCACTGGCGCGCGTATTGAGGCGGGCGCCGCGCGGCGGGCGCCTCGTATCCTCGGTTTGATGGCCCCCAAGGCATCGACAGGCACCCAGGACGGCTGGGGCGCGCCCGACGCAAACAGCGCGGCGAACAGGAAGGCGAGCATCGCCGAGCAACGCAAACGCCTGCCGGACCAGCCCGGCGTCTACCTGTTCCGCGACGGCAAAGGGCGCGTGATCTACGTCGGCAAGGCGAAGTCGATCCGCAAGCGGGTCGCATCGCACTTCACCAAGGCACAGGGGGGTGGGCGGGGAACGAATTCTCCCGGCCACGAGGAGATGGTGGCGAGCACCGAGCGGATCGAGTGCGTGGTCGTGGGCAGCGAGGCGGAGGCGCTGCTCGCCGAGCAGGGCTTCATCAAGCAGTACCGGCCGCGCTTCAACATCCGATTGCGCGACGACAAGTCCTACCCGTTCATCGCGATCTCGCTCGACGAGGACTATCCGCGGGTGTACTTCACGCGCGAGCGCCACCGGCCGGGGAGAGCGTACTTCGGCCCGTACTCGAATGCGAAGCGCGTAAGGAGCACGCTGGAGGTGCTCGCGAAGGTCTTCATGTTCCGTTCCTGCACCGGTCCCGAGCCGGGGCGGCGCAGTGGCAGCCCGTGCCTGGACTACTACATCAAGCGCTGCGAGGCGCCCTGCGTGGGCTATGTCTCCAAGGAGGACTACCGCAAGAGCATCGACGGCGTGATCGACTTCCTGTCCGGGCGCTACCGCACGATCGAGCGCGATCTCGAGCGGCGCATGTCCGCCGCCGCGGCGGCGGAGGAGTTCGAGCAGGCGACGATCGAGCGCAACCGGCTGCGGGCGGTGCACGCGCTGCTGGAGCGCCGTCGCGTGGCGAACGAGTCGGTCGGCACGCTCGACGCGGTCGCGGTCGCCGTCGACGGGCGCGAGGCCAACGCGCAGGTCTTCCAGGTGCGCGACGGGGTGCTCTCGGACCGCCAGTCTTTCTACTTGTCGAACGAGACCGAGCGCGACGTGGCGGAGGTCGCGGAGGAGTTCATGCTCCAGTTCTACGCCTCGCACATCTCGATCCCGCCGCTGCTCGTCGTGCAGCGCGAGCTCGTCCAGGGAGACGGCACCGGACATGGGGCGCTGGCCGAGGCGCTCGCGCAGCGGCGTGGTGGACCGGTCGAGCTGCGCGCCGCCGAGCGCGGCGAGAAGCGCAGGATCCTCGAGCTGGCCGAGCGCAACGCGCGGCTGGCGCTCGACGAGGAGCGCCTGCGCGCCGAGCGCCGTCGCTCGAGCCGCGTCGAGGCGCTCGAGGGGTTGGCGCTCGCGCTCGGGCTCGACGCGCCGCCGATCAGGATCGAGTGCTTCGACATCTCGCACCTCGGCGGCACGCAGACGGTCGCCTCGATGGTCGTCTTCGAGGGCGGCGCGCCGAAGAAGTCCGACTACCGCCGCTTCACGATCCGCTCGCTCGGAGACACCTCCGACGACTACGCCGCGATCGCCGAGGTGCTCGGCCGGCGCTTCGCCCAGTGGGAGCGCCAGACCGACATCTCACCGCACGACCCCGAGTACAACGCGAGCTTCGCGGCGCTCCCGAACCTCGTCGTGATCGACGGTGGCAAGGGACAGCTCGCGGCCGGCCTCGGCCCGCTGCGCGGCTTTCGCGAACGGGGGGTGACGGTCGTCTCGCTCGCGAAGCGGATCGAGGAGGTGTTCATTCCCGGCCGCACGGCCCCGCTCCTGCTCGACCACTCGACCCCCGAGCTGCAGCTCTTGCAGCGCGTTCGCGACGAGGCGCACCGCTTCGCGATCGCCCACCACCGCTCGCGGCGAGACCGCGCGATGACGAGCTCGCTGCTCGACGAGCTGCCCGGCGTCGGGCCCGCGCGCAAGCGCGCTTTGCTTGCCCACTTCGGCTCCCCCGACGCGGTGCTCGCGGCCTCCCGCGAGGAGCTCCAGGCGGTGCCCGGCCTCCCCGCGAAGGTCGCGCGGGAGCTCCACGGCCACCTCCACCGCGCGGGGTAACACCGCCGCCGGTGATTACCGGCACAATGAGGACGATGGCCGCGAACGAGTCACGCCTGAAGGACGTCGTCGTGATCACGGGCTTCTCCGGCGCGGGCAAGTCGACCGCGATGAACGTGTTCGAGGACGCCGGCTACTTCTGCGTCGACAACCTCCCCCCGGAGATGATCCGCTCGCTGGTCGAGCTGTTCATGCACGAGGGCTCGAAGGTCGAGCGCGCGGCGGTCGTCTCCGATGTCCGCGGGGGCGTCTACTTCGAGGCGCTGCGCGAGGTCGTCGACGAACTCGACGCGCTCGGCGTCGACCATCACGTGCTGTTCCTCGAAGCGGCCGAGCAGACGCTCGTGACGCGCTACAAGGAGACCCGCCGGCGCCATCCGCTGGCGCCCGAGGGCAGCGTCTCCGCCGGCGTCGCCGCCGAGCGGGCGCTGCTGGAGCCGTTGCGCAACCGCGCCGACCTCGTGATCGACACGACGGGCATGTCCGCGGCGATGCTCCGCGGGAAGATCGCCGACGAGTTCCTCCCCCGCCAGACGGGCGGGAGGCTGGCGGTGACGTTCATGAGCTTCGGCTTCAAGCACGGACCCCCGCGCGAGGAGGACGTGGCGCTCGACGTGCGCTTCCTGCCCAACCCGCACTACGTGCCCGAGCTGCGCGAGCTGACCGGGAACGACGAGCGCGTCGTCGAGTACGTCGCGCGCGACGGCCGCCTGGAGGAGCTGTACGAGCGTCTGCATCCGCTGCTCGACTTTCTCCTGCCCCAGTACGTCGCGGAGGGCAAGGCGCACCTCGTGATCGCGATCGGCTGCACCGGCGGGCGCCACCGCTCGGTCGCGATCGCGCGGCATCTCGCCGAGCGCTACGGCGACCGCGAGGACCTCGAGGTGGCGGTCGCCCACCGCGACATCGACAAGCGCTCGCGCGAGTCCTGACCCGACGAGCAGGCATAGGGGGAGGGTTAAAAAGTACTTCCCTTAAAGATTGCGTGTAACTATGGTCAGACGCAGTTTGAAAAAGGCGACGGCGACCCGGGTCTCGCTGATAGCCTTCGCCGAGCACGCCGGGCCACGGAGCAGTGCTCCCGAGGCCCGGCATTGTTCATTTTTCGCTTACGGAGGCCGTGAAGAATGTCAGTACGGGTGGGAATCAACGGGTTCGGCCGGATCGGCCGGAACGCGTTCCGCGCCGCCCAGGCGCGGGTCTTGGCAGGCAGTGATGCAGACGCGATCGAGTGGGTGGCGGTCAACGATCTGACCGACGCGAAGACGCTCGCGCACCTGCTCAAGTACGACTCGATCCTCGGGCCCTATCCGGGCACGGTCGAGGCTCGCGAGGGCGCGATCGAGGTCGACGGGCGCGAGCTGAAGGTGCTCGCCGAGCGCGATCCGGGCGCGCTGCCATGGGGCGAGCTCGGAGTCGACGTGGTGATCGAGTCGACGGGCCTGTTCACCGACCGCGCGAGCGCCGCCGAGCACCTTGCGGGCGGCGCCAAGAAGGTCATCGTCTCCGCGCCGGCGAGCGATCCCGACGCGACCGTCGTGCTCGGGGTGAACTTCGACGAGGTCTACGACCGCGACGCCCACGACGTGATCTCGAACGCCTCCTGCACGACCAACTGCCTCGGCCCGGTCGCGAAGGTGCTCAACGACACCGTCGGCATCAAGCACGGCCTGATGACGACGATCCACGCCTACACGGCCGACCAGCGCCTGCAGGACATGCCGCACAAGGACCTGCGTCGCGCGCGCGCCGCCGCGATCAACCTGATCCCCGCCTCGACCGGGGCGGCGAAGGCGATCGGGCTGGTGATCCCGGAGCTGCGGGGCAAGCTGAACGGCTTCGCCGTACGCGCGCCGGTGCCGACCGGCTCGGTCGTCGACCTGACGGTCGAGTGCGCGCGCGAGACGAGCGTCGAGGAGGTCAATGGCGCCCTGAAAGCAGCCTCGGAGAGCGGCCCGCTGCAGGGCATCATGGCCTATACCGAGGACCCGATCGTCTCCAGCGACATCGTCTCCTCGCCGTTCTCCTCGATCGTCGACTCCCAGCTGACGGCCGCGATCGACGGCACGATGCTGAAGGTTGTGGCGTGGTACGACAACGAGTGGGGCTACTCGAACCGGCTCGTGGACCTAGTGCAGCGGGTGCTCTAGCCGATGAGGAGCCTCGACGACCTCGACGTGCACGGCAAGCGGGTGCTCGTCAGGGTCGATTTCAACGTCCCATTGGCCGCGGACACGGAGGGCGAGCCGGAGGCCGGCGGCGTTCCGCTCGTGAGCGACGACACGCGGATCGCCGCGGCGCTGGCGACGATCGAAGAGCTGCGCGCGGGCGGCGCCATGCTGGTGTTGGTCTCGCATCTGGGGCGTCCGCAAGGTAAACCGGTGGCGGAGCTGTCGCTGGCGCCGGTGGCCGACCGCCTGCGCGAGCTGACCGGCGCGAAGGTAACGCTCGCGCCGGCGGTGATTGGCGAGGAGGTGACGGCGCTGGCGGAGGAGCTGGAGGAGGGGGACATCCTGGTGTTGGAGAACGTGCGCTTCGAGCCGGGCGAGACGAGCAACGACCCCGAGTTCGCGCGGGCGCTGGCGGCGCTGGCGGACCTCTACGTCGACGACGCCTTCGGCGTGGCCCACCGCGCGCACGCGAGCAACGAGGGTGTCACCCATCTCTTGCCGAGCGCGGCCGGACGGTTGCTCGAACGGGAGGTTAAGACTCTGACGGGGATCCTCGAGCACCCCGAGCACCCGTTCGTGGCGATCGTGGGCGGCGCGAAGGTGGCCGACAAGATCAGGGTGATCGAGCGTTTCCTGGCGGTGGCCGACGTGGTGATGATCGGCGGCGCGATGTGCTTCCCGTTCCTGTGCGCGCAGGGGCACACGGTGGGAACGTCGCTGTGCGACGACGAGGACGTCGAGCACGCCCGCAGCGCGCTTGCGCGGGCCAGCGACACGCACGACCCGCAGCTCGGCCGAGCGCGTCTGCTGGTGCCGAACGACCTCGTGATCGGCAAGCGCCTGGCGATGGACGCGGAGCACCGCGTGCTCGACGGGGTCGAGGTGCCTGAGGGCTGGATGGGCTTGGATATCGGCCCCAAGACGGTGGAGCGTTATGCGAGCGTGATCGCGAGCGCGGGCACGGTCTTCTGGAACGGCCCGATGGGCGCGTTCGAGCTGGAGCCGTTCGCGGCGGGCACGCGCGCGGTGGCCGAGGCGGTGGCGAGCGCGCCCGGGCTGACCGTCGTGGGCGGCGGCGACTCCGCGGCGGCACTCGCGCAGTTCGGGCTGGAGCACGCGGTCGACCATCTCTCCACGGGCGGGGGCGCGACGCTCGAGCTGGTTGAGGGCGCCACGCTGCCGGGCGTGCAGGCGCTGGAAGGCGCCGGGGTCGTCTCCTGATGTCCGTCATCGCGCGGACGCCGCTGATCGCGGGCAACTGGAAGATGTACAAGACCGAGGCGCAGGCCGAGGACTACATCCAGGCGCTGCTGCCTCGGGTCTCCTCGGTCGAGCGCGTCGAGGTCGCGATCTGCGTGCCGTTCACGGACCTGCGGGCGATGGTCGACAGCGCCCGGGGCTCGCGCGTGGAGGTCTACGCGCAGAACATGCACCACGAGCCCGAGGGCGCCTACACGGGCGAGGTCTCGCCGGCGATGCTCGGCGACGTCGGCGTGCAGGGGGTGGTGCTGGGGCACTCCGAGCGGAGGGAGTACTTCGGCGAGACCGATCGGGCGCTCGCGCTGAAGGTCCCGGCGGCGCTCGATGCGGGGCTGAAGCCGATCCTGTGCGTGGGGGAGACCGAGGAGGAGCGCGACGGCGACGAGACCGAGCGCAAGCTCCGCCAGCAGGTATGGGACGGCCTGGCGCGGGTAGCGGACGAGCGCCTGGCGGAGGTGACGATCGCCTACGAGCCGATCTGGGCGATCGGCACCGGCCGCGTGGCCGGCGCCGAGCAGGCCCAGGAGGCGGTCGCGTTCGTGAGGGCGCTCGTCCGCGATCGCGACAAGCAGGCGGCGGAGCGCGTGAGGATTCTCTATGGCGGCTCTGTCAAGCCCGAGAACGCGCCCGAGCTGCTCGCGCTCCCAGACGTCGACGGCGCGCTCGTCGGCGGCGCGAGCCTCGAGGCAGAGTCGTTCGCCCAGATCGTCGCCGCCGCATGAGTCGGCACATGAATCCCTTGGATCGATGAGCCTTCCCGCGGGTCCAGACGAGCTGCCGGCGGGGAGCGTCTGCCTGGTGATCCTCGACGGCTGGGGGCTCGCCGAGCCCGGCCCCGGCAACGCCATCTCGCTGGCGCGCACCCCCGTGTTCGACGAGCTGTGGGAGACCTACCCGCATACGACGCTGACCGCCTGCGGGAGGGCAGTGGGGCTGCCGGACGGGCAGATGGGAAACAGCGAGGTTGGGCACCTGAACCTCGGCGCCGGGTCGGTCGTGCGCCAGGATCTCGTACGGATCAACGACTCGATCGCGGACGGGACGTTCGCCGCCAACCCCGTGCTGCGGGCCGCGCTCGAGGACGCCGACCGGGTGCACCTGATCGGGCTCGTCTCCGACGGGGGCGTGCACTCCTCGCTCGACCATCTGCTCGCGCTCATCGCCTGCGCCCGTGAACAAGCCGGGACCGGGATCGAGATCGGGATCGGGACTGGGACTGGGGCCGAAGCCGAGGCGGGGGGCGCGGAGGCCGGGCGCAAGGACGTGATCGTGCACGCGTTCACCGACGGGCGCGACACGCTGCCGCACGCGGGCGCCGGCTTCCTCGCCGCGCTGGACGCGGTCGAGGGCGCGCGCGTCGGCTCGGTCGTAGGCCGCTACTGGGCGATGGACCGCGACCGGCGCTGGGACCGGGTGGGGCGCGCCTACGAGCTGCTCGTCCACGGTCGCGCTCTCCACACCGCCGCGAGCGGCGAGGAGGCCGTCCGGGCCGCGTACGAGCGGGGGGAGACGGACGAGTTCGTCGAGCCGACGCTCGTCGGTGGGGAAGACGCGCGGATCGGGCCGGGCGACAGCGTGATCGCGTTCAACTTCCGCCCCGACCGGATGCGCGAGCTGACCCGTGCGCTCGCCGAGCCGGAGTTCGCCGAGTTCGATCGCGACGGCGGCGAGCCCCTGCGGCGATACGCGACGCTGACCGAGTACGAGGAGGGCTGGCCCTACCCCGTCGCGTTCCCGCCGGAGCGGCCGCCGACGACGCTCGGGATCGCGCTGGCCGCGGCGGGCGCGCGGCAGTTGCACGTGGCCGAGACGGAGAAGTACCCGCACGTGACGTACTTCTTCAACGGTGGCGAGGAGGCGCCGCTGGCGGGCGAGACGCGCGCGCTGGTCGACTCGCCGCGGGATGTGCCGACGTATGACCACAAGCCCGAGATGAGCGCGCGCGCGGCGGCGGCGGCGTTCACGGAGGCCTGGCGCAGCGAGTCCCCGGCGTTCGGAATCATCAACTTCGCGAACGCCGACATGGTCGGGCACACGGGCGTGATCGCGGCGGCGGTGACGGCGGTGGAGACCGTCGACGAGTGCCTCGGCGAGGTCGTAGCGGCGGTGCACGCGGGCGGCGGAGCGTGTGTCGTGACGGCCGACCACGGCAATGCCGATCACATGCTCGAGCCCGACGGCAGTCCGAACACGGCGCACTCGTTGAACCCGGTCCCGCTGATCGTCACCGTGCCGGGGCTGAAGCTGAGGGCCGGCGACGGGGTCCTGGCGGACGTCGCGCCGACGGTGCTGGATCTGTTGGAGATGCCCCAGCCGGAGGAGATGACAGGTCGCTCGTTGATCGAGGAGCGATGAGATTTTAATGAGACGGCCTACCGGCCGTCTGAGCGGGCGTGCGGGTGGAAGAAGGAGACGTGATGGACAATCCAGATGTGAGCGGAGAGAGACGGGGAGCGCGGAGGGCGCTCGCGGCCTTCTTCATCGGCGCCGGCGTGAACCACTTCGTGATCCCGGGCGTCTACAAGCGGATCGTGCCGCCGGGCCTGGGCGACCCCGAGACGCTCGTGCGGGTCAGCGGCGTGGCCGAGGTCGCGGGTGGGGTGGGAGTGCTGCTGCCGCAGACGCGGAGGCTGGCGGGCTACGGCCTGATTGCGCTGCTCGCCGCGGTGTTCCCGGCGAACGTCCACATGGCCCGTAACCCCGGGCAGTTCAAGCAGATCCCGGCCTGGGCGCTGTATGCGCGGCTGCCGCTGCAGCCGCTGATGATGTGGTGGGCGTGGCGGGCGACGAAGCCGTCGTAGGGGCTGTTGGAGAGCGACCCGAGTCGCCCTGGAGGGCGGGAAAGTGGCGCCGACGCTGCTATGTTCGGGGTAGTAGGTCCCAAGTATCGATTGCCATCATGTCGACCGCGACCGCCGTCAAGATCCCTTCCGGGGAGGAGTCACTCAACGAGGGAGAGGTGCGCGCCTGGCGCGGCCTGCTGCGCGCGCACGCGTGCCTGGCAAAGCGCCTAGACACCGAGCTGGAGCAGGCACACGGGCTGCCGATGACCTCGTATGAGGTGCTACAGCACCTGCAGGACTCGAGCGGTGGCCGGATGCGGATGTGCGATCTGGCCGAGCAGGCGCAGCTCTCGCGCAGCGGGCTGACGCGGCTGGTCGATCGGCTGGAGCGCGACGAGCTGCTGGAGCGCTGCTCGTGCGATCACGACGCGCGCGGCTCCTACGCCTGCTTGACCGAGCTGGGACGCGAGCGACTGGCGGAAGCGCGCGGCACGCACCTGGCGGTCGTCAGAGAGCATTTCTTCTCGCGCTTCTCCGAGAGCGAGCTGAGCACGCTGGCGGATCTCTGGGACCGGCTCGCGCCCTGCGGGAACGTCGGCGGCAACGGCTGCTGAATCAGCCCTCGCGCCGGCGGTGGCGGCGGTGCATGAAGTAGATGCTCGCGATCGCGAGGACGACCGCGACGAGCCCGTAGATGCCGAACGCCTCGATCGCTTTGCCTGCGGAGTGGCCGAGTAGGTAGGCGAGCAGCCCGATCGCGCTCGCCCAGCAGATCCCGCCGAGCGCGTTCCAGAAGAAGAACGAGCGCCAGCGCATGTGCGTGGCGCCGGCCAGCCACGAGGCCCAGACGCGCAGGCCGAGGATGAAGCGGCCGAAGAACACCGCCTTCGGGCCGTGGCGCTCGAAGAACGGTTCGCCGGTCTCGAGCACCTCCAGGCGCTGAGCTTGGAAGCGCCCGGGGCGTTCGAGTAGCCAGCGCCCGCCCTTGCGCCCGATCAGGTAGCCGATGTTGTCGCCGACGATCGCCGCGAGGGCGGCGAGTGGGATCACGAGCTCGATTTTGAGCTTGCCGCCGGAGGCGAGCACGGCGGCGGTGATCAGGGCCGTCTCGCCGGGGATCGGCACCCCCGAGGACTCGGCCATCACGAGCACGAACAGCAGCGGGTAGCCGGAGACTTCGACGAGGTGGGTGACGTTGACGAGGGCCGCGAGCATTGAGGGAGGTCTCGAGGGGCGGTGGGGAAGACCCTTAGGATGCCGCGACGATGACAGCTTTCACGATCGAGGCCCGCGACGGTGCCTGCGACGCCCGTGCGGGAGTGCTCGCGACGGCGCACGGCGATGTTCGCACACCGGCATTCGTGCCGCTCGCGACGAAGGCGACGGTGAAAGGGCTGCTGCCCGCGGAGGTGGCGGCGCTGGGCTACGAGATGGTGCTCGGGAACACCTTCCATCTGCTGCTCAATCCCGGCCCGGAGCTGATCGAGCGCTTCGGCGGGATCGGCGGCTTCATGGGCTGGGACGGCCCGATCGTGACCGACTCGGGGGGTTTTCAGGTGTTCTCGATGGGTCACGGGACGGTCGCCGAGGAGATCAAGTCCTCACAGGCCGGCGCGGGAGGGCGCGCGGGCGCGATCCTCGCGATCGAGGAGGACGGGGTGCGCTTTCGCTCCTACGTCGACGGCCGCGAGCGATTTCTTTCGCCGGAGGGCTCGATGGCGACGCAGGCGGCGCTCGGCTCGGACCTGGCGCTGGTGTTCGACGAGTGCACGCCGTTTAACGTCGACCGCGACTACACGCAGCGCTCGACCGAGCGGACGCACCGCTGGCTGGAGCGCTGCCTGGGCTGGCACGCCGAGCACGGGCCGGAGGGTCAGCTCGTCTACGGGATCGTCCAGGGCGGCGTCTACGAGGATCTGCGCCGCGAGTCGACGAGCACGGTCGCGGCGAGCGCGTGTGACGGGGTGGCGATCGGCGGCTCGCTGGGCGCGGAGAAGGCGCAGATGTACGAGGTCGTCGGCTACGCCACGCGCGAGCTGGGAGGCGAGTATGAGCGCAAGCCGCGCCACCTGCTCGGGATCGGCGAGGTGGACGACCTGATCAGGGGCGTCGAGCTGGGGATCGACACGTTCGACTGCGCGATGCCGACCCGTCTCGGCAGGCACGGCACGGCGCTCGTCCCCGACCCGGAGAACCGCTGGCGGGTCGACCTGAAGAAGGCCCGCTGGCGCGAGTCCGAGGAGTCGCTCTTGGAGGGCTGCGAGTGTCCTGCCTGCGCCGACGGGCTGTCGCGCGCTTACCTCAGCTACCTGGCGCGCGCCGGCGAGCTCACGGGGGCGCGGCTGCTGACGATGCACAACCTCGCGTTCCTGGCGACGTTGATGAAAGATTTGAGGGCCGGAATCCTAGACGGGGACTTGGAAAACGTCGCCCGCGAGTGGCGCGCCGGCGGATTCCGTTCCGAGCGCTGAGTAGCTTGATCGGTGGCATTTCGGTGTGGTGTAAGGGCAGCATGAGTACCCGTCAAGTACCAGGTGCCGGTTCGAGTCCGGCCGCCGGAGCCATGTGTTGAAGGCGACGGTTGAGGCTGCTAGCCTGCTGGGCACTTGACGGGTGCCCAGCCCGAAAGGGCAGTTGCGTTACCGAGGGGCCCGCGTAAGCGGGCCTTTCGCCTTTTAATGAGCTACTCTTGGACATCAATTGACGGTTGTCCAGGCGAGGGCCCTGCTTGAGCGGGGCCTTTCGTCTTTAAGCGAGCTAACCTGAGTCAACGAGTGACGGTTGCCCAGGCGAGGGCCCTGCGTAAGCGGGGCCTTTCGTCTTCCTATTTGGTGTTTTCCGCGACTAGCTGTTTGAGCGCCGAAGAGGCCTGCTGGACGTCGGTGTAGACGACGTTGCGCAGCACGACCTTCGTCGGCGCCGGGGCGGTGGCGACGACGACGATGACGATCAGGACAACGATCGCTAGCAGCGCGAGGATCGCCGGCAGCAGACGCCCGCGCCGGCGCCCGGCGCTGTCGCCCGGGGAGGATGTGGGGGTCAGGATCGGAGCAGCCTGGCGCGGCGGCCCGGGTCGCGGCCGTCGGGGGGTGACGGCCCCCGCGGCGGAGTTACCACTGCGCTCGGATCCGCGCGGCCCGGCCGTCGCCAGCAGGCTCGTCGCCGCGGTTGCCGGCCCACCGCCGCGCGCGCCCTCGATCGGTTCGCCGGGGGAGACGCCGCGGGCGCCGCCGTCGATCGCGCGCCCCATCTCGCGGGCGGTCTGGTAGCGGTCGCGGGGGTCGAGCGCGAGCGCGATCGCGACCGCGTCGGCCAGCTCGGGCCCGACGGCGGCGACGAGCGTGTCGAGCATCGGCGGCTCCTCGCGCTGCTGCTTGAGCGCGAGCTCGGTCAGCGAGGTGGCCTCGTAGGGCAGGCGCCCGGAGATCAGCTGATAGGTGACGACCCCGAGCGCGTAGAGGTCGGCGGGTGGGCCGGCCTCCTCGCCGCGCGCCTGCTCGGGCGCGAGGTAGGCCGCGGTGCCGAGCACGGAGCCGACCTGGGTGATCGAGGACTGCTCGGTCGCCTTGGCGATGCCGAAGTCGGCGAGCTTGACCTCGCCCTCGCGTGCGCGCAGCAGGTTGCCGGGCTTGACGTCGCGGTGGACGACGCCGTGGCGGTGCGCGTAGTCGAGACCCTCGCAGGCCTGCTCGATGATCGAGACGGCCTCGTCGACCTCGACCCAGCCGTCGTCGCGGAGGATCTCCGCGCAGGACTGGCCCTCGATGTACTCCATCACGATGAAGTGCCGGCCCGAGGCCTGGTCGAGGCCCGAGTCGAAGATCTGCACGATGTTGGGGTGGACCAGGCGCGCGGCGGCCTGCGCCTCGCGCTGGAAGCGGGACACAAAGGTGGGGTCGTCGGCGAGGTGCTCGGCGAGCAGCTTGACGGCCACCTGGCGCTCCAGGCGCAGGTCGAGGGCGAGGTGCACGGTCGACATCCCACCGAAGCCGAGCCGGCCCTCCAGGCGGTAGCGCCCGGCGATGCTCGCCTCGCTCACCGGTTCCCCACCCCCGTACGGGCGCCCGGCGCGCCCCGGGCGCCGATCTCAGAGGCTGCACGACGGGTGCTCATTTGCCGTTTTCCTGGCCGTCGGCCGCGCCCGGCGCCCCGGCGCCCGAGCCGCTTTCACCGCCGATGCCGGTGCCGCCTCCCGGCCCGTTGGAGGCGTCGGGTTCGCTTTCGCTCCCCGGCGCCGGCGTGCCGCCACCGGGGGTGGTGGCGGTCGGCGTCGTCGGTGTGGGGGTCGTCGGCGTGGTGGTCGTTTCGGTGTTGGTTGTGGTTGCCGGGGGCGTCGTTTGGGTGCTCGTCGTCGGGGTGCTGTTTGTCTTCGTCGTCGAGGTGCTCTGCGGGAGCGGCTGCGCGCACAGCGCGAGCCCGCGGCGCCGCAGGTTTGCGATCCCGACGCTGAGCGTTTTGTGCAGGCCCGCGTCGACGGTCGCGGGCAGCGCCGCGAAGTCGGATTCGGTTTTTTCGATCGCGGCTTCGGTGGCGGTGCAGCTCCCTTCGCCACTCTCCGCGGCCTGGGCGACGGCTTCGAAGTCGCTCTGCAGCGGCCCGGCGTTGGCGGTCGGGATCAGGCCCTTGCCGGAGCTGCCGCAGGCGACGAGCAGGGCGGCGCTCACGCCGAGCAGCCCGGCGAGCGGGATCCGTAGGCGCAGATTGTCGCGCGCGCTCCGAGCGGAGAGCCGCTCGCCGACTGGGTTGGCTCGCTTCACGGTCATTGACCGTACTCCAGGCGCTCGGCGAGCGAGTCCGGGAGGCGCGCCGCGCGGATCGCGGCGGCGGCGCCGGCGATGTCGTAGTCGGCGCGCCGGAAGGAGGCGCTCGCCCCGTCGAGGTCGAGCAGCAGCCAGGAGGCGCGCGGATCCCCGTCGCGGGGCTGCCCGACACTGCCGGGGTTGAGCAGCCATTCTCCGCCTGCGAGATCTAGCTGCGCGCCCTCTCGCTGTGGTTCGCCGGTGGCGAGCTCGCCCTCGCGGCGCACGAACGCGAGCGCGACATGCGAATGGCCGATCAGGCAGATGCGGTCGGGCTGGCGATCCAGGCAGAGCTCGGCGAGCAACGCCGAGAGCACGTACTCCCACACGGGGTCGCGCGGGCTGGCGTGGTAGAGGCCGATCTGGCCCTCCCGCCCATCGGGGCGCAGCTCGGCGAGGAAGGCGAGGTTCTCCGGCGCGATCACCTCCTTCGTCCACTGCGCGGCGAGGCTCGCCCCACGGGAGAACTCGTCGAGCGGGATCTTCCCGGCGACGGCGAGGTCGTGATTGCCGGCGAGGCACACCGCGGCGTGCGCGCGCGCGAGCTCCACGCAGATGTCGGGGTCGGCGCCGTAGCCGACGAGGTCGCCGAGGCACCACAGCTCGGACGCATCGCTCGCGGCGACCGCCTCGAGCACCGCCTCGAAGGCCTGCCGGTTGCCATGGATGTCGGAGATAACAGCGACCTTCATGGACGATCGATGGCACTTCGCGGGGCGGCGTCCTTACCGATCGAAGATCGGCCAGCACACGTACATAGCACGCCACGCTGGGTGGGTGGGTCTTCTTCATATTGCCCCGCTCGACCCTCGACCGCCCATGTGGCTGGGCCTCTCAACTGGAGCGCCAATGCCCTACTCCTCCTCTGAGCCGGCCTCCGTGCCGCCGTACTCGGGTAGGTTCTTGATGCCCTCGCGGGTGCGCCACTTGGAGTAGTTGTCCTCCATCGCGTCGATCAGCTCGCGCATGAAGCGCGGGGAGATGTTGACGCGGGAGACGACAACGCCCGGGACCTCGTCGGACTCGACCTCGTGGTCGACCCGCGCGAAGGTGACGGTGAACTCGTAGTCGGAGTGGCTGACGTTGGCGAAGTTCGCGTATACGCCCCCCATGATCTCGGGGGAGAGGTGGATGTTTATGTGGCGCTCTGCGCCTGGGTCTTGATCGTTCACGCAGCTAGTATCGCAACCGGTGAGCACGGATCGATGAACGAGTCGCTTTGGAACGCGCGATGAGCGGTGTCCCCACGCCGCTCATCGGCCTGCGCGAGACGGTGCTGTCGGCCGTCGGCGAGCTGGCGGGCGAGCCGCCCGGCAAGCTCGCCGCGCGCGGCGGGATCGTGCTGGAGCGCCCACCGCGGGCGGATTTCGGCGACTACTCGACCAACGCCGCGCTGCTGCTGGCGCCGAGCGTAGGCGCCTCTCCGCGCGAGGTCGCGGAGCGTCTCGGCGAGGAGCTGCAGCGGCGACTCGGCGCGAACCTCGAGCGCTTCGAGGTGGCGGGGCCCGGCTTCCTCAACCTGTTCCTCGCCGATCGGTGGCTGGCAGGCGCGCTCGCGGTGGCGCTCGCCGCCGGAGAGGCCTTCGGCGCCGGCGCCGCCAATCCGGCCGAGCGAATCGTGGTCGAGTTCGTCTCCGCCAACCCCACTGGCCCGATGCACGTGGGACACGCCCGCAACGCCGCCTACGGCGACGCGCTTGCGCGACTCCTGGTCCTGCACGGTCACGAGGTCACGCGCGAGTTCTATGTGAACGACGCCGGCTCTCAAGTACGCAAGCTCGGGGAGTCGATCAGCTCGCTGGCGCGGGGAGAGGAGGTCCCCGCGGACGGCTATCAGGGAGCATACGTCGAGCAGCTTGTCGCGCACCTGGCAAATGCCTCCACGATCGAGCCGGCCGAGCTTGGACGGGCCGCCGTGGCAGTGATGATCGGCCAGATCGCCGCCTCGTTGAGCGAGTTCCGCGTGAGCTTCGAGGAGTGGACCTACGAGAGCAGGCTCCACGAAGGCGACCCCAGCCCGGTGGCCCACACCCTGGCGATCCTCGAGCAGGCGGGGCACACCTATCGCCATGAGGGAGCGCTGTGGCTGCGCACGACCGACTACGGCGACGACAAGGACCGCGTGCTCGTCCGCTCGAACGGCGAGCACACCTACTTCGCCTCGGACATCGCCTACCACCAGGACAAGCGCGAGCGCGGCTTCGACCGCCAGATCGACGTGTGGGGAGCCGACCACCACGGCTACGTGGGGCGGATGAAGGCCGCCTACGCGGCGCTCGGCGGCGACCCCGAGCACCTGGACCTGTTGATCATGCAGCTCGTCCATCTGATGCGCGGCGGCGAGCGCGCGCAGATGTCTAAGCGGGCCGGGGAATTCGTCACGCTCGACGATCTCCTGACCGAGATCGGCGTCGACGCCGCGCGCTGGTATCTGCTGGCGCGCTCGCACGAGACGACCGTCGACCTCGACCTCGACCTTGCCCGCGAGCAGTCGAACGAGAACCCCGTCTACTACGTGCAGTACGCGCACGCGCGGATCGCCGCGGTGCTGGCGAAGGTGGGGGAGGAGCGCGTGCGCAGGGCCCTGGCGAGCGTCGCCTCGGAGGGATTGGATGCGGAGGGAGTGGATGCGGAGGGAGTGGATGCGGAGGGAGTGGACGCGGAGGGAGTGGGCGCGGAGGGAGTGGACGAGGAGGGAGTGGATGCGGAGGGAGTGGACGCGGAGGGATTGGACGAGGAGGGAGTGGATGCGGCGGATGGGACGGACGTGGCCGGCGCGGCGGGCGACGATCGCAGTCAGGTGCAGTTGCATGCGTCGGAGCGTGCGCTGATCGAGCAGCTGCTTGCCTTCCCCGGAGAGGTCGCCGAGGCGGTCGAGCGCCGCGCCCCGCATCGGATCGCGGCCTATGCGTTGCAGCTCGCCCAGGACTTCACGGCCTTCTACCGGGACTGCCGCGTGCTCGGCGCCGAGCCCGAGGCGGTCGAGTCGCTGCGGATCGCGCTGTCGGTGGCGACCCAGCGCACGATCGCGCGCTGCCTGGAGCTGCTTGGGGTTAGCGCGCCGGCGGAGATGTAGCCCGCGCTAATCGAACCGCGCGATGTCGGCGTTCAGGCGGGCACTGGCGGCGGGGTCGAGCGGCGGCGCCTCGAGCACGCTGCCGGCCTGGGCGCGCGCGTGGCGGCGCCAGCGGGGCAGCAGCACGGCGAGCGTGGCGAGCAGCGCGAGGAACACCGCGAGCGGGACGAGGTAGACGGTCAGGTCGAAGCCCTGCGCGCTCGGCAGTGCGAGCACCGTCGGGCCGTACTGGGCGACGAGCGAGCGCTTGATCTGGGCTTCGTTCTGGCCTTCGTCGATCAGGCCCTGGATGAATTCCCGCTCGCGGTTGGCCTGCGGCGACTCGGCGACCTCGAGCGGGATTTTGCAGGTCACGCACATCACCTGGCGCTCGATCACGGGCAGCGAGGTATGTGTGCCCGCCCCCGTGGCGTCCGTGGCCCCGATGCCGAGCGCGACGGGCGTGAGCGGGCAGAGGCAGAGCGACAGCACGACGGCGAGGGCGAGAAAGAGGGTGGGGGCGAGGGCCGCTCGAGGTCCTGCCGGGGAATGTCTCACGAGCGCCCCGCGAGCGCGATCGCGCGGTTGAGGAAGGCCTGGTCGATCTCGCCGCGGGAGATCGCGACGATCTTGCCCTGGCGGTCGATCACGAAGCTCTCCGGGAGCTGGTCTGTGCCGTAGGCGTGGGCGAAGTCGCCGGTCGTGTCGCGCAGGTTGGGGTAGGTGAGGTGGTACTGGCGGACGAAGCGTTCGGAGTCGGGCGAGGCGTCGAGATAGGTCACGCCGAGCACGGTCGCGTCGTGGTGTTCAAGCTGGCGCTGGGCGCGCTCGAGCAGTGGAGCCTCTTCCTGGCAGGGTTCGCACCAGGAGGCCCAGAAGTTGAGGATCACGATCTTGCCGCCGAACGACGCGAGCGAGGCGGAGCGAGTGCCTGGGAGCCCCGGCAGCGAGTGGTGGGCGTTGGGCGCGAGCGGGTGCTGGCCGTGCGCGAGCGCTTCGTCGAGCGTGCGGCTCGCCGCCTGGGAGGAGATGCCGTAGATCAGCAGCCCGACCAGGCAGGCGCCGAGGATCGAGACGAGGATCGGCAGCAGGCGGCGGCTCACGACCCCCAAGGGTAGAGCCAAGCCGTTTGCGGCGAGCCGCGCCAAGCCGCGTAATATCTGCCGCAGCACGCGGTGGTAGCTCAGTTGGTAGAGCGCAAGCTTCCCAAGCTTGAGGTCGCGGGTTCGACCCCCGTCCGCCGCTTC
>DATCFG010000075.1:0-23196 GCA_036509655.1 Solirubrobacteraceae bacterium
CCGCCTGGTCGAGCACATCTAGGTCAAGCTCGGTCTCGCGCAGCACCCACGGCTCGACCGCGTAGGCCGGGTGGGAGATCACGCCGTGTCGAGCAGCTCGGCGAGATCGCCGACGACGATGTCGGCGCCGTGCTCGCGCAGTTCCTGCGCTTGCCCGACCCGGTCGACTCCCACCACGCACGCAAAGCTCCCGGCGCGCCCCGCTTCCACGCCCGCCAGCGCGTCCTCGAAGACCGCCGCCTGGCCGGGCTCGACGCCGAGCGCCCGCGCGCCCGCCAGGAACGTGTCGGGTGCGGGCTTTCCCTTGAGATGCTCGCGGTCGGCGACCACGCCGTCTATGCGCTCCTGAAAGAGATCCTCGATGCCCGCGGCCTCGAGCACCTCAAGACAGTTCGTGCTCGAGGAGACAACCGCCCGCGCCAACCCGCGCTCCCCGACCGCTCGAACGTACCGCACCGACCCCAGGTAAGCCGTCACGCCGTCATCCTTGATCATCCTCAGCACGATCTCGTTCTTGCGGTTACCGAGCCCATCGATCGTCTCAGCGTCAGGCGTGTCGGTCTTCTCGCCCTGCGGGAGGTCGATGCCGCGCGAATCCAAGAACGAGCTGACGCCCTCATATCGAGGCTTGCCGTCGACGTACTCGTCATAGTCGCCGACCGCATCAAACTCCACGAACTCCTCATCGCTGTTCGCCGCCCGTTCGCGCAGATAGCCGTCGAACATCTCCTTCCAAGCGGCCGCATGGACCTTCGCGGTTTCCGTGAGCACCCCGTCGAGGTCGAACAGGCACGCTCTCACACCGTCAGGCAAGCCGAGCATACTCAAACCCTACACACCGATCTCGAGGAGGCTTCATGGTCGCGGATTCTGACGGTCCACTGCTCATCTGCTACGACGGGTCTGAGGACGCCAAGCACGCCATTGAGACTGCCGCCGGGCTGTTTGGTGGGAGGCGCGCGTTGGTGTTGACCGTGTGGCAGCCCACAGCCGGCCTCGGCGGCTTTGCGTGGTCGGGCGCGATGGCGCCGATGGTCGACTTTGTCGAGCTCGACCGGGCGGCCACCGAGGACGCTGGTCGCGTCGCCAGCGAGGGTGCCCGCATCGCGAAGGACGCTGGTCTGGACGCCGAGGCGGTGGCCGTCGAGGCGACCGAGGCCGTGTGGAGGACGATCGTCGAGGTCGCCGACAGTCACGACGCGGCGGCAATCGTTGTGGGCACGCGAGGACTCACGGGGGTGCACTCGGCGCTGCTGGGAAGCGTCTCGGGTGCTGTCGTGCATCACGCCGAGCGGCCCGTACTCGTCATCCATCGTCCCAACGACAACGGCCCGAACGCAGACTGACCACGGGGCCGCCCGTGCCCGGGGGATGTCAGGGAGAGGCTGTGTCATCGTCTGGGGTGGTTGACACCTGCCCTTGTGGATCTATCGCGAACGTCGTCAGCGGCAGACCGAAGTGCTCCTTGACCTGGTCGATCGGCCCTCGCTCTTGCCAATTGGCGTGCTCTGAGCTGCGCAGCGCGATCAAGATGTGATCGGGCTGGAATCCCGCGATGGCATCGGCGAGGGCCGTCAGGGTGCTGTCATCGCCGGTCGTGCCACTGGCGCGGGCGCCAATCGAGTGCATGTGGCCTCCTAGCTTCCAGTGGTGAGCTCGCCGATGAGCGACTCCAGCGGCGTGTCGGTGTCGGTCAGCGCGGCGACGTCGATCTGCTGGTTTGAGCGGATCAGTGCTTGGACGTGCTCGTTGACATCCCAGACGTTGACGTTCATGCCGGCGAGGACGCATCCGTCGCGCAGCCAGAACGCGATGAACTCGCCTTGGGCTGGGTCGCCGCGGAAGACGACCTCGTCCCACTTGGGTGCGTGCCCGGAGTACTCCATCCCGACGTCGTGCTGGTCGGAGAAGAAATACGGGATCCGGTCGTAGCTGACCGGCTTGCCGAGCATCGCGTGCGCCGCGGCGGGGCCCTGGTTGAGCGCGTTTGACCAGTGCTCGACACGGATCCGCTCGCCGTAGAACAGGTGCATCGCGCGCGCGACGTCACCGGCCGCGAACACGTTCGGCGCTGAGCTCTGAAGCTTCTCGTCCACGAGGATGCCGTTGTCGATCTCCAGGCCCGCGTCCCGTGCGAGCTCGACGCGCGGCGTCGCGCCGATGCCGACAACGACGAAGTCGCACTCGATCACCCGGCCCGCGGTGGTGCGCACGCGCTGCACGGCACCCTCGCCCTCGAACGCCTCGACGCCTTCGCCGAGCATGAGCTCGACGCCGTGGTTGCGGTGCACGTCGCGGTAGAACGCGCCGATCTCCGCGCCAAAGATGTGCTCCAGCGGCAGCGAGCTTGGATCGACGACCGTCACGTCGAGTCCACGCTGGCGCGCCACGGCAGCGAACTCGCTGCCGATCCAGCCGGCGCCGACGACGAGCACCCGCCCGCCGGTCGCCAGCCGCTGGCGTAGAGCGTCGCAGTCAGCGAGCGTGCGCAGATAGTGGACCCCGTCGAGCTCGGCGCCCCCGATCGAGATCTGGTTCGGCTCAGCGCCCGTGGCCAGCAGCAGCCGGTCGTAGTCCAACGCGCGTCCGTCGGCGAGCGTGACCCGCGATCCGTGCGGATCGATCGCGGTCACCGTGGCGTCAGTCTCGAGCTCGATCTGATGCTGCTCGTAGAAGTCCTCCTCGTGGACGTAGGCCTTCTCACGTGAGACATCACCGCGTAGATAATCCTTACTCAGTGGCGGACGTTCGTACGGACGCTCGGACTCCGCGCCAATCAACAGCACGCGCCCATCGAAGCCCGAGGTGCGAAGCTCCTCCGCGGCCTTGGCGCCCGCCAAGCTCGCGCCGACGATGATGAATGTCTGCTCGCTCATTTCGTTCTTCCCCCTGTCAGGCCGAGGAACTCAGCACCGATGGGCGTGCGAGGGAAATTGTGTTCATGCCCCCTCAGCGTCACCGTAGCCGCAGGTATTACCCCGCCCACAACACCTCGTACTCGTGTTCACCGTGATCGCACGACCTGCTCTGTTGGTTCGGCGTCATCGAGCCCGGAGGTGCCGCGATCACAGCCGACGGGTCCGCCGCGCGCGAGCGGCGTCGGCGTGCCGGGTGGGGAAGCCGCCGGCGTCAAGGCGATCGATCCGCCAGGCGAGCACGGCTCGGCATCGTCTTATACATCGCGTCCCCGGTTGAACATTCGCATGGTCCTTAAGCGCCGGGCGCGGGCGGTTTCTTACGCGGCTCGGGTGCTCCCCTTGCGCGCCCCGAGCGCCACGGCGTGAACGTTGGTGTCCGACGCTACGCCACTGTGGCCAGCTCGGTTTGCAGCGGAGGGTAGGTGAGCGTGTGGTCTTCCCCTTGCACCGCGAAGGGTGTGAGTTCGTGCGCGACGGGTTTGGCGTGCAGCCCGAGGTGCAGAACGCGCCAGCCGCGGATCACGAGCGCGTCGGAGATCAGTCGTCGGTGACAGTGCCACCAGAGCGCCTCGGCGCACATCACGCAAATGGCGTGCTGCCGCCCGCGTGTCTGCAGGCGCTCCAGTGCGTCAAGGAACCCCTCGCTTGCCATGTAATCGGCGTAGCCGCGGAACGCCGGGTGCTCCCAGCCTGTGTTGGGTGAGTCCGGCTGTGCCCGACGAAACCCGCCGAGCGCCCCCTCGTGCACATAGGCGATCCCATGGATGGGCAGCGAACTCGCCAACGCCTCGCCCGCGAACTGAGGGTGCCGCCGCGACCGGGGAACACTTCGCACGTCCACCAGCTCGTGCACGCAGACGGCATCCAGCAGGCCGGTCAGCTCCTCAAGCGAACGGGTCGAGTGCCCAACCGTGTAGATAATCGGCGCGTCCATCAAAGCGAGCGCTCAACAGACCGCCATTAGTCGCGGTCGGAGTTGCTGGATCCCTTGCTCAACGCAGGAATAGCAAAGCATGATCTGGATCTCCTTTTCTCATGCCGTCGCATCGCGACAGCAATCGGCGGGGCGCTCGATGCCCTGCGCGGACATAATCACATTGCTCTAGCGTCGCCTACCGCGCTCGTCTTACGTCGGGCCGGGCGTAAGAAGAGCAGGCGAACCGACGCTAGGGAAACGTGACACGCAGTCAGCTACGCCGTTTGCTCCGATCCTGATGGCCGTTCTCGGAATCAGGCGCGGTAGGCAAGATCTGTCCTCCCCCCAGGACCAGGTCCCCTCGCTGACTGCGTGTCACGCTATCCGTCCGCCGCGCTACGCAACCTGGTTGATGACGAAGGGGCCCAGTGGAGCCAGGGATGGGAGGAGGACAGGGTCATGACGGAGACGAGCGCGCTGAGCACCCAGCGCTGGCGGCGGTTGATGCCGCTGGCGTTTGTCACCTACAGCTTCGCGTACCTGGACCGGTCGAACTACTCGCTTGGCTCGGCCGGCGGGCTGAAGAGCGCACTGCACCTCACGCGAGCGCCGACCGGCCGCGCGATGCCAAATGGCTCGCGGCCTCCGAGCGCACGGAAATCGAAGAGCGGCTGGCCACCGAGCAGGCCGGCGTCCCCAAGGTCGCCGGTTACCGCGAGGCGTTCAAGTCCTGGAACGTCCACGTGTTGTCGGTCCAGTACGCCCTCTGAAGCATCGGCGTCTACGGCTTCGTGTTCTGGCTGCCGACGATCGTCAAGTCGCTGTCGGGGCACGGGATCGGTTCGACCGGGGCGCTGTCGGCGGTGCCCTACGCGCTGGCGATCATCCTGATGCTCGGCAACTCTTACGTGTCAGATCGCGTTCACCAGCGCCGGCGACTATTCGTCTGGCCGTTTTTGATAATCGGTGCGCTGGCGTTCTACCTGTCCTACCGCGTCGGCACCGGACACTTCGCCGAGTCCTACGTGCTGCTGATCATCGCCGGCGGTGTGATGTATGCGCCGTACGGGCCGTACTTCGCGTTCATCCCCGGGTTCATGCCGCAGAACGTGTCCGGGGCGGCGATGGGCGTGATCAACGCCTTCGGTGCGCTCGGCGGGTTCGCTGGCGCGTACGTCGTCGGTGCGCTCGGCGGGGGAACCAACTCGGGAGCGGCGTTCATCTTCATGGCCGCGTCGCTGCTCGCCGCGGGACTGCCGATGTTCCTGGTCAAGCGCCCGCGGGTCCTCGAGGGGGAGGAGAAGCTTCAACGAACCAGGATGCGCTCCGCGGCCGCGGTGCTGGCGGCGGGGGCAGGCGCGTCACCCGACCCGTTGCTCGGCGGAGCATTGGAATCTGCATTGCACAGCGGCCGACGGAAGACCCATTGAGATGGACGCCGGGACCCGGCGAGCGACGCGATCGTCATCCCCAACCCCGGGGGTGCCTGACACCGCCGTGGATCTGGTGACGGTCGCTATCGCGACGCCGCTCGAGGCGGAGTTGGTGGCGTCGATCCGCGCCGTCGATGAGCGTTTGGAGGTGCTCTACGAGCCCGACCTGCTGCCCGCGACCCGCTACCGGGGCGACCACAAGGGGGGCGACGGGTTCAGTCGCGACGCCGAGGCCGAGCGCCGCTGGCAGGATCTGCTCGGGAAAGCCGAGGTGCTCTTTGGCCTGCCCGGTGACTCGCCGGCGGGCCTGGCTGCGGTGGTGCGAAGCAACCCCGCGTTGCGGTGGGTGCAGGGAACCGCGGCCGGAACCGGCGAGCAGCTGAAGGCGGCCGAGTTGACCGAGGCGGAGCTCGAGCGCGTCGCGATCACGAGCGCGAGCGGCGTGCACGTCGGCCCGCTCGCCGAATTCTGTCTGCTGGGGCTGCTGGCGTTCACCAAGGGGCTGCCGCGCTTGCAGGCCGACCAGCGCGCGAACCGGTGGGATCACTACCCGGTGGCAGAGCTTCAAGGTGGCACGCTGCTGATCCTCGGATTGGGTGCGATCGGCACCGAGGTCGCGCGCCTGGCCAAGTCGTTTGGAATGCGCACCCTCGGCATCAACCGCCGCGGCTGCAGCGACTCCCCGCACGTCGATGAGGCGCACGCTACGCACGACCTGCACGACCTACTCGGGCGAGCCGACGCGCTGGTCGTGACGCTGCCGCTCACCGAGGAGACGATGGGGATACTCGACGCGCACGCGATCGGGCACATAAAGCCGGGGGCGATCGTGGTCAACGTCGGCCGCGGCGAGCTGATCGACCAGCAGGCGCTCATCGGGGCATTGCGCGAGCAGCGACTGGCCGGTGCCGCACTCGATGTCTTCGCCACCGAGCCGCTACCGGCGGACAGTGCCCTGTGGGATCTGCCGAACGTGCTGGTCAGCCCCCACACCGCCGGGCTCTCAATCCACGAGAACGAGCGCATCAGCGAGTTGTTCACCGAGAACCTGGGTCGCTACCTGCGTGGCGAGGAGCTCCTCAGCCGCGTCGACCCGAAGCTCTTCTACTGATCGGAGATCGAGATTCCGATGGCCACTTCCACCTCTCTCACCGCCAGCCCGTCGCTCACTGCCAGCCCGCTTGCCGATCTCCAGGCGCTCGGCCAGAGCGTGTGGTTTGACAACATGCGTCGTGCGCTGTTGACCTCGGGGGAGCTCGAGCGGATGGTGCGCGAGGACGGCCTGAGTGGCTTGACGTCCAACCCGTCGATCTTTGAGAAGGCGATCGTCGGCTCCACCGATTACGACCCGGCGCTGGCAGAGCTTCGCGGGACGCCGGGGCTGGACGTCAAGAGTGTCTATGAGGGATTGGCGGTCGCCGACCTGCGTGCCGCGGCCGACATCCTCCGGGCGGTCTACGAGGACACTCATGCCGGCGACGGGTACGTCAGCATGGAGGTCTCGCCCGATCTGGCGCACGACACCGCCGGCACGGTCGCCGAGGCGCAGCGGCTATGGGCGACCGTCGATCGGGCGAACCTGATGATCAAGGTCCCTGGGACCGAGGAGGGCATCCCGGCGATCCGTCAGCTGATCGCCGGAGGGATAAACGTCAACATCACGCTGCTGTTCTCGACCAAGGTATATGAGCGGGTGGTGGACGCTTACCTGGCGGGCCTGGAGCAGCTGCGGGCCGACGGGGGCGATATCTCCCGGGTCGCGTCTGTGGCGAGCTTCTTCGTCAGCCGCATCGACGCGGTGATCGACCCGCGAGTCAACGGAGACCTGCAGGGCAAGGTGGGGATCGCCAACGCGAAGGTGACTTACGCGCGTTTCCGGGAGCTGTTTAGCGATCAACGCTGGGATGCCCTGAGCGCCCGGGGGGCCCTGGTGCAGAAGGTGCTGTGGGCGTCGACCAGCACCAAGAACGCGGCCTATCCGGAGCTGATGTATGTCGAGTCGCTGATCGGCCCCGGCACTGTCGACACGATCCCGCCCGCGACTTACGAGTCGTTCAAGGCCCACGGGGCGGCCCGGGTGACGCTGACTGACGGCGTCGAGGAGGCACGAGGGGTGCTCGAGTCCCTCGCAGAAGGGGGCGTCGACCTCGACGAGGTCACTGCAGCACTGCTGGATGAGGGCGTGGAGAAGTTCGAGCAGGCCTTCGCCAAGCTGCTGGCCTCGATTGAGCAGTCGGTCAGGACACCGGCGAGCGTGTCCGTCTCCACGCTTCACCGCTCGCTGCCGAACGAGCTCGCGGCCCAGGTGGACGCCGTGGTCGAGCAGTGGAGCGTGGGCGGGAAGGTGGCCCGCCTGTGGGCGCACGACGCGACGCTGTGGACCGGCGCTGATGAGGCCGGTTGGCTGGGTTGGCTTGGTGTGGCGATGGACCAGCTCGCTCACGCTCATCGGTTCACGGCGCTGGTGGACGACGTACGTGCGGGAGGCTTCCGGGACGCGGTGCTGTTGGGGATGGGCGGGTCGAGCCTGTGCCCGGAGGTGCTCTCGCTGACATTCTCCTCGCAGACCGCGGGGCTGCCGCGGCTGCGGGTACTGGACTCCACCGACCCGCAGCAGATCAAGACACTGCAGGACGAGCTGGACCTCGCAAGGACGCTGTTCTTCGTCTCCTCCAAGTCGGGCACGACGCTTGAGCCCAACATCTTCGCGGCCTACTTCCACTCGCACGTGAGCGACCTGCTGGGCGCGGAGGAGGCAGGGCGGCGGTTCATCGCGATCACCGACCCCGGATCGCCGCTACAGGAGCTCGCCGAACACGACGGCTACCGCGCCGTCTTTCATGGCCTATCGTCGATCGGCGGGCGCTACTCGGCGCTGTCTGACTTCGGGATGATCCCGGGCGCCGCCTGCGGCGTCGATGTCATGAGCCTGCTTGACAACGCCGAGCGGATGGCCCACGCTTGCGCCGCCTGCGTCCCCGCCCAAGAGAACCCGGGTCTTGCGCTCGGGGCGATCATCGGAGCGTGCGCGAACGCTGGGCGCGACAAGCTGACGCTGATCACCTCCGCGGGGATCCGCGACTTCGGGGCGTGGCTGGAGCAGCTGTTGGCCGAGTCGACCGGCAAGCACGGCAAGGGAGTGATCCTCGTCGACTGCGAGCCGCTCGGCGTCCCGGACGTTTACGGCCCTGACCGGCTGTTCGTGTATTTGCGGCTCGCGTCAGAGCACGACGACCATCAGGACGCGCAGGTCACTGCGCTCGCGAATGCCGGGCATCCGGTCGCACGGATCGACGTCGACTCTGTCTATGAGCTGGGTGGCGAGTTCTTTCGCTGGGAGTTCGCGACGGCGGTCGCGGGCTCGATCATCGGCATCGACCCATTCGACCAGCCCGATGTCGAGGACGCCAAGATCGCCACGCGCGACTTGACCAACGCCTACGAGGAGTCAGGGTCACTGCCACAGCTGGGCGCGTTCTTCGACGACGACGGGTTCCGGCTGATCGCCGACGAGCGCAACGCGCACGAGTTGCGAAACACCGTGGAGGAGCAGTCGCTCGAGGGATACCTGGCAGCGCAGCTCAGCCGCGTGGCGCCCGGCGACTACGTCGCGCTGCTGGCCTATCTGCCGATGACCGCCGAGCACGAGTGGCTGTTGAGCGAGATCCGCGTGCTGATCCGCGACCGTCTGCGGGTGGCGACATGCGCGGGCTTCGGACCGCGCTTTCAGCACTCGACCGGACAGGCCTACAAGGGCGGCCCCAACAAGGGTGTGTTCCTGCAGATCACCTGCCAGGACAGCGTCGAGCTGGCGGTTCCCGGACACGGCTACACATTCGGGACGGTCAAGGAGGCTCAGGCGCGCGGTGACTTCGACACGCTCGCCAAGCAGGACCGGCGAGCCCTGCGCATCGACGTTGGCGCTGACGCGACCGAAGGTCTACGCGCGCTGCGCGACGCGATCGAGCGGATATGGGAAGTCTCGACCGGATTGCTCGAGCGACCGCCGGCACCGCAGCCCTACCCGCCGGGCTCATGGGGTCCCGACGCCATCGATGGGCTCGTCGCTCCCCACCGCTGGCACCTGCCCTACACCAAGGACACCTAGCAATGGCAGACGGAGCCGACCCGGGCAAGGATCACAGCTCCCCCGACAGCGAGGCCGAGCTGCAGGACGAGTTCCTGCAGGAGAAGCTGCTCAGCGAGCAGGGCGAGCATCCGCGCATGCGCCTCGCCAATGTGCATATCCGTCTGGGGCGCAGGTTCTTCCCGGTGTGGTGGCTCCCGGGGATCGCGATCGCGCTTGGCATCGTCTTGGTGGTCGCTGCGAAGGTCTATTTCGCCAGCGGCGCCGGCCACGGGTTCCTGGCCCAGCATGCCTGCATCGCACTCTCCCCGCCCGTGCCCGCGGGGATGCCCGCCTTCGTGCGCTGGACGCACCTGCTGAGCTTCATCTTTATCGTCATCATCGTCCGCTCGGGCCTGCAGGTGCTCGCCGATCATCCGCGGCTGTACACCAAGGTGCACTGCACACCCGGGAGAGAATGGCTGCGCTTCCGCGGGCCGGTGCCCAAAGACCGCGTCTGGACGGCCAAGCAGGACACGATCACGCTGAGCCCGCTGGTCGGGCTGCCCGGCGGCCGGCACACGATCGGCGTCGCGCGCCATTGGCACTTCATCTTCGACATCCTGTTCGTGGTCAACGGGCTCCTCTACGTCGTCTTCTTCTTCACCACTCCGTGGCTGCACCGGCTGCTACCCACCAACGTGTCGATCTTCCCCGCCGCGGCCTCCTGTGCCGTCACCTATCTGAGCCTGCATTTTCCCAGCGGCCCGAGCGGCTTCTTTCGCTACGACGCGCTGCAGCAGCTCACCTATTTCTCGGTCATCTTCATCCTCGCACCGCTGGCGATCCTCACCGGCCTGGCGATGTCTCCCGCCCTGGACAACCGTTTCCGCTGGTACGCGCGCCTGTTCGGCAACCGCCAGATCGCACGTTCGATCCATTTCCTCGTGATGGTCTCCTTCGTCCTGTTCTTCATCGGCCACATGGCGATGGTCGCCCTGACCGGCCTCGCGCCCAACCTCAACGACATCACCCTCGGCAACAACCACGACAACCTCGACGGGTTCGCGATCTGGCTGCTCGTGATCGTGCTGGTGATCGCGTTCAACGTGTGGGCGGTGCGCTTCTCCTGGACGCACACCCGTGTCCTGCAACGTGTCTCGAACCTCACCGTCGGGCGTGTCATGGACCTGCTCTTCGACCACTACGCACCCCGCGCGGAATACCGCCGGGAGGACATCAGCCCCTATTTCTGGCCCAACCACTCACGGCTCCCCGACAGTAGCCCGGAGTGGTGCGCGCTGCGTGACGAGGACTTCCGCGGCTACCGCCTCAAGGTGCACGGCCTCGTCGAGAACCCAGTCGAGCTATCCCTCGAGCAGCTCCAGGCGATGGGAAAGCAGGAGCAGATCACGATGCACAACTGCATCCAGGGCTGGTCTGGCATCGCCGAGTGGGGCGGCCTACCGTTTGCCGAGCTGATCGAGCTCGTGCGCCCGGAGCCCGAGGCCGAGTGGGTGATGTTCTACTCCTTCGCCCCCGGCGGGGAAGGAGGCGAGCGCTACTACGACTCCCACTCGATCGGCGACCTGCGCCACCCGCAGAGCCTGCTCGCCTATGAAATGAACGGTGAACGGCTCCCGATCCTGCACGGTCGTCCGCTACGGCTGCGGGTCGAGAACCAGCTCGGCTTCAAGCACGTCAAGTGGATCAGCGAGATCGAGTTCGTCCACCACTTCTCAGAACGCTACGCCGGACAAGGCGGCTACAGCGAGGACCACGACTTCTTCGGCTACCGCGACGAGATCTAACAATCAGCGCCAAGACCGAAGAGCTTGAGTGCCGGCGCCCGTCGGTAAGAACAACGGCCCAAGCGACGCTGGAGGAGTATCAGACAGTCGCGCCGCGATGTCAGGGGCCCTCTCGGTCCACTTCGCCACGTTGCACGTATCCGCCGCCGCCTGCAGCGTGAATCCTTCCTCCTCAACCAGCAGCACCAATCGGAGCCTGCCCTGCGGGGTCAATGGAGCGTTAGCGTGTTGCATTCCGGGCCTCCCTGAGGTCAGTGAGCTTTGAACACCCACAGCCTCTCGGCAGGCCCGGACCTACCTACACGCCGTTCGCAACGTCCCTGGGCACGTCACCTAGCCTGCGCGTGCCGGGTCTCGTCCAAGCATCTCAAGGTCACGAACTCCTGATCGTAATTGTTGGCGCGAGCTTGGCGGGCGCTAAGGCATTTGAGGCGTTGTGTGCCGTTGAGCTGCGCTGCGGCCGGGATGGGTCAGCTCGACCATAACGCGCCGCATGAGACCCTCGAAGCGATCGGAGCCGAACGGCTCGGCATCACGTCCGAGCACCGACGGGCGCGGAACTTGCAGCGGCAATACGTCATCGAAGCGGGCCGCTGTTGAGTCCGGGAGAAGCGCGAGTGACTGGGGCATTCTTGACCTCCGGATCGGCCTGCATTGGCAGCGAAACCTCAGAAGTCGCGTCGTGTTGCCCAGCAAGACCGGACCGCACATCTATGCCTTCGGAGAGGGAGTCTACCACTCCCGTAGGCGCGGCAGGCGGGCGAGCACAGAACTCACATTCCAGGCGGCGAGCCGCAGCGTGCCAGGCGCCCGACCCGCGATGTCGAGGGGGTCCTGATCGTGTTGGCGGCCAGCGGCAGGGACGTTCGTCGGCGGGATAATGACGGCATGCCGGAGCTCCCCGAGGTCGAGACCGTCAGGCGCGGGTTGCTCGCGACCGTGCTCGGCCAGCCGGTCGAGTCCGTCGAGGTTCTGTCCCCGCAGTCGCTGCAAGCGCCCCAGCGGGCGCTCAAGCGCCTGCTGGTCGGGCATCGGTTCACCGGGATCGGCCGGCGCGGCAAGCTGATCGTCATCGACCTGGACAGTGATGCGCACCTGCTGGTGCACCTGATGATGACCGGCCAGCTCGTGGTGACCGAGGAGGGCCGCACGCTGTTCGCCGGCGGACATCCCTCGCGCAGCATGCTCGCGCCGATGCCGAACCTGACCACTCGCGTCATTTGTCGGTTCGACGGCGGCAGGTCGCTGTTCTTCAACGACGGACGGAAGTTCGGCCGGATCAAGCTCGTCGACCGGGCATCGCTCCAGGCGGATTCGTTCCTTACGCGGCTCGGCCCGGAGCCGCTGGACGGCTCGTTTACCCTCGCCGGCTTTCGCTCGGCGCTCCAGCGACACCGCAGGGCCCCGGTCAAGGCCGTGATCATCAACCAGTCGGTCCTCGCCGGGATCGGCAACATCTACGCTGACGAGGCGCTCCATCTCGCACGGCTTCACCCCCGGCGCCTGGCCGGCAGTCTCAGCATGGCCGAGTCGCGCAGGCTACGTGACGCCATCCGGACCGTCATCGGGCTCGCGATCGAGCACGACGGCACGAGCTTCGCCGGCTACGTCAATGCTGCGCGCGGCCAGACGGGCTACCTCGAGCAGGCGCGAGTGTTCCGGCGCGAAGGCCAGCCCTGCCCGGTCTGCGCAACACCGATCGAGCGAATCAGCGTCGCAGGACGCGGCACCAACGTCTGCCCCCACTGCCAGCCAGGTCCCCCGGCGCCTGCCGGGAAGATCGCGCCGGCCGGGCGGCGAGTCTCGAGCTGGTCCCGTGTACCGGCAGGCAGCGGCCCGCGCCCGGGGTAGGCATCCGCGACGTGGCAAGGCGATCGGTCGAACCGATCCGTCCCGCCGAGCCCTGAAGGGTCACGCGGTGAGGGCCGACCCGCCTGAGGCGTCCGGCACCTCGTGATCGTCGAGGAGGTCTGTGGGACCGAGGATGAACACCTCGCACATCAGATCGGGGTGCTGCTGGTTTCCGCTCATGAAGCCGATGACCGGCCGGCCGGTCGCGTTCTCGATCACGTTGGTGAAGCGATCGCGCATGACCTCCTGAAACTCCATGCGCTGCTGGATGACCGCGGCACCGCGCCCACCGTCGAGCAGGGTCTGCTCGACGCGCGAGAAGCCACCGCGCAGCACACATACCACGAGGTCGTCCTGGTAGTAGGCCTTCGCGCGGGTCGGCCCATGCCCGTAGAACTCCTTGAGCAGTCCCACCAGCCCGTCAGAGATGGCCGTGAGCACGTCGCCATGTGTCCTGGGCGAGTCGCTCGTGTTCTTGACAAGATTCATTGTGGACCGGGGCTTTTCGGGGCGTGTGTCAGGTTATGGTAGCTGCGGGGGCACTCCTTCAGCGTCGCTTGGGCCGTTGTTCTTACGGACGGGCACCGGTGTTCAAGCGCTCTGTGGAGGCGGTGGCGTCTCGGGGTCACCGGTGATCAGCCTCGCGCCGCGTCCGCGGGTCACGAAGCTGAATGCCCAGCGGGTGAGTACGTTGCGGCGATCGACGAGCGTGACCTGCACCGGCGCGCGCCGGAGACTACGGACGGCCTGAAGACCGCCGAAGCCTCCCCCCAGAACGACTACGCGATGCCGTCCACCGGGGTCGCTCATGCCTGACCGCCCGCGGCCAGCACGCGCTCACCCAGCCGGTTGCGCCTCACGCCGATTTCGAGTGTGCGGGCAGCAGCGTTCGCACCGTCCGGGCGATCTGGACGCGGTCGATGCCGGCCTGGGCGAGCAGCTCGGCCGGCGTCCCCGAGGTCGGCATCACTCGCACGGCGAGGGTGAGGATCCGCGGCCGCGAGTTGCTGTCGGCGAACACCTCGAGCACGGCGTCCCCGATGCCACCCTCGGCGTGGTGGTCCTCGACGGTGACGAGTATGCCCGTCGCCTCAGCCGCTTCGATCAAGGTCTGCTCGTCGATCGGCTTGACCGAGTGGAGGTCGACCACCCGCGCCGCCACCCCCTCCGCGGCCAGCTCCTCAGCGGCGCCAAGCGCCTCGTGAAGCGTGATGCCCGCCGCGACGATCGTGACCTCATCGGCGTCAGAGGAGCGTTTGACGTGCGAGCCGCCGATCCGGAACTCCTCGTCCGTCGGATAGAGCACCGCGAAAGTGGCCGCGAACGGCACCCAGCCGCGCACCTGAAAGCCAACGGCAGTCGCGATCAGCTGCTGCTCGGCGATATACATCTCAAAGTACCGCTCCGGATGCGCGTCGGCGAAAAGTTCGGTGTACGTCGAGTTGCCGACCTCGCCATCGAGCGCGACGATCCGCCCGTCCGAAGCGGCGAGCGCGGCCAGCGCCTCGCCGAAACCGCGTCGGGTCGCCACCTCCTCGCCTACCTTCCAGCTCGCGGCGGGCGCTGGCGCGGTCGCGAACCGATGCGGCTGCGCGCCGTCGGTAGGAACACTCGCGCGGACCGTCAGCTCACGCAGCCCGCCGAGCTCTGCGATCGCCGCCTCGGGATCCTCGAGCGGCTTGCCGTGAAAGCCGTTGCGATTCTCGACCGCGCTCACGCCCTTGCCCTTGACTGTGCGCGCGATGATCGCGACCGGCTGGCCATCCCCCGCCAGCGCCTGCTCGTAAGCACTGTCGATCTCCTCCACGTCGTGGCCGTCTATCTCTAGCGCCCGCCAGCCAAACGCCTCCGCCCGCCGAACATAGGCGGCCGTGTCCCAGCCCAACATCGTCTCGCCGCGCTGGCCGAGACGGTTCACGTCGACGATCGCGATCAGGTTGTCCAGCCGCTCATGACTGGCGTGATCAAAGGCCTCCCAGATCGAGCCCTCCGCCATCTCGCTATCGCCACAGAGCACCCAGACCCGGTAGGGCACCCGATCCAGGCGCTTGCCCGCGAGCGCGACCCCGACGGCACACGGCAGCCCCTGACCGAGCGAGCCGGTCGCCACATCGACCCACGGAATCTCCGGCGTTGGATGACCCTCGAGCCGGCTGCTGAGCTTCCTGAAGCTCAGCAGCTCCTCGTCTGAGATCGCACCCGCGGCCTTATACAGCGAGTAGAGCAGCGGTGACGCGTGACCCTTGGAGAAGATCAGATGGTCATTCAGCGGCTCCGCCGGCCGATCGAAGTCATAGCGCAGGTACTTCGCGAGCGGCACCGCCATCAAATCCGCCGCCGACATCGACGACGTCGGATGACCAGAACCCGCCGCAGTAGCCGCCCGAACAGAGTCGACAGTGAGCTTGGCGACGCTGACGCTGCTCGTCTCAGAGCTCGTGTCCAACGCGGTGCTTCACTCAGACGCCACGCCGAGCGGTCATATCCTGCTCTGTGCACGCCCGCTGGGCAAAGCTGGCGTGCGCGTCGAGGTCATCGACCAGGGCAGTGGCTTTGTCCCGGTACCTCGAGATCCCATCCAACTTCATGGTGGCTACGGTCTGCGTCTCGTGGATCAGCAAACGACCAGCTGGGGCGTGGACCGCCAGGGTGGCACCCGCGTCTGGTTTGAGATGCCAAGCCAGGATTGACCAGTCGAAGAACAACGGTTGCGGCGTGGCATTCGGAGTGGAGTAGGTCAACTAAGGAGCCGCGCTCCCAGGTAAGAACCGTGCGCCAGGCGACGCTAGAGGGTCAGACAGCCGTGGCGTCATGCCCTCCTGCGCCTCTCGTGAGGCTGGACGGATGGCAGCGGACGCGAGATCTCGCGAAAGGTGGGCCTTATGAGCAAGACCGCAGCGGACAACCTGTGTGAGCGGCTGATCGAGTGGGACGTGAGCACGATCTATGGGTTCCCTGGGGATGGCATCAACGGCATCCTGGGCTCGCTGCGCCGCCACCAGGAGCAGCTGCGCTTCGTGCAGACGCGTCATGAGGAGATGGCTGCGTTCATGGCCTGCGGGCACGCGAAGTTCACGGGCGAGGTTGGCGTGTGCATGGCGACGTCTGGTCCCGGTGCGATCCATCTGCTGAATGGTTTGTATGACGCCAAGCTCGATCATCAGCCGGTCGTGGCGATCGTCGGTCAGACGTTCGTGCGCGCGATCGGCGGGGATTTTCAGCAGGAGGTGAAGCTTTTGCAGCTCTATAGCGATGTCGCCTCGGCGTTTTGTGAGCAGGCGAATGAGCCCTCGACGATTCGACATCTGATCGATCGGGCGATGCGGATCGCCCAGACCGAGCGAACCGTGACGTGCGTGATCGTGCCGGCTGACGTGCAGGACATGGAAGCGGTGGAGTCCCAGCCGCACAAGACCCACACCGTGCACTCCGGGGTCGGCTACTGGCCCGGCCGAAAGATTCCCGCGAAGGAGCAGTTGCAGCAAGCGGCCGACATCCTGAACGCTGGGGAGAGGGTCGCGATGCTCGTCGGGCAGGGTGCGCTGCACGCCACCGACGAGGTGGTCGCCGTGGCCGATGCGCTTGGGGCCGGGGTCGCCAAGGCGCTGCTGGGTAAGGCAGCGGTTCCGGATGATGTGCCGTTCTGCACCGGCAGCATCGGCCTTTTGGGCACGAAGCCGAGCTGGGACATGATGCAGGGCGCCGACACGCTGCTGATGGTCGGCTCGAGCTTCCCTTACTCCGAGTTCTTGCCGAAGGAGGGGCAGGTCAAGGCCGTCCAGATCGATCTGCTGGGAAGGATGCTGAGCATCCGCTACCCGATGGACCTCGCGTTGGAAGGCGACAGCAAGGAAAGCCTTGCGGAGCTCCTGCCGTTGCTTCATCGCAAGGAGGATCGCTCCTGGCAGGAGGAGATCAAGGAGAACGTCGTTGACTGGTGGCGGCTGATGGACGAACAGGGCCAGCCTGCCGATCGCGATGAGCGCATCCGCCCACAGGGCCTCTTCGCGGCGCTCTCGCGTCAGCTGCCTGAGAACGCGATCCTCTCCAGCGACTCGGGCTCAGCTGCCAACTGGTACGCGCGGCAGATCAGGATTCGCCGCGGAATGAAGGCGATGCTCTCGGGCAACCTCGCGACGATGGTGCCGGGAGTGCCGTATGCGATCGCGGCGAAGTTCGCCTACCCCGACCGTATGTCGATCGCGATGGTCGGCGATGGCGCGATGCAGATGGGCGGCATGGCTGAGATGTTGACCGCGGCGAAGTACTACAAGACCTGGGCGGACCCCCGGATGGTGGTGCTGGTGCTCACGAACGAGGATCTCAACCAGGTCACCTGGGAGCAGCGGGTGATGGAGGGCGACCCCGAGTTCAAGGCCTCGCAGGAGATCCCCTACGTCGACTACGCCGCCTGGGCGCAGCTGATCGGGCTGCACGGCATCAAGGTCTCCAAGGCCGCCGAAATCGAGGATGCCTGGCGTGAGGCGTTGAGTGCTGACCGTCCGGTGATCATCAGCGCGCTCACCGACCCGAACGAGGCGCCGCTGCCGCCGCACATCACTTTCGAACAGGCCGAGGGGTTCGCCAAGTCGATCCTCGCCGATCCCGAAGGCGGTATTCCTGGAGCGGTCGAGTCGGTGCGCGAGAAGGTCCACGAGTTTCTGCCGGGACGCTGAGAATGCGCCTCGGCACCAGCCGTCGGCCGGTCAAGCCCGCCCGTCACGGCATCGACCGCTGGGTCTCAAACGTCGAGCACGGCCGTTTTGAGCGCTCCCTATCGGGGTTGACGGCGTTCGCGGCCGCCGTCACCACGGCGGAGGTGTACATCGAGCATTACCGTGCGAGCTTCGGGAACAAGATGATGTGGAGCCCGATCCTCGTCACCCCGCCGGTCATCGCCGCAGGTATCGGCGGTGTGTACAGCAAGCGCTGGGCCAAGACGGCGTTGCCGATCGCCTCCGGTGTCTACATGCTCAACGGCCTGGTCGGCGAGTACTACCACGCGCGTGGCGTGGCACGCCGCCCTGGCGGCTTCTCCCAGGCGAGCTACAACATTCCGATGGGGCCGCCGATCATGGCTCCGGGGCTGATGTCGATCGTCGGCGCGATGGGCGTCCTCGCCTCGCTGCTGCGCCGCGAGGACTAGACAGGTGCCCGAGCCGCTAGACCTGAGCACACCAGGTCACCTGCCGAACCTGCGGCCCGACAAGCAGCCGCCGCACCCGTCGTGGCTGCCGCGTCAACGGCGGGGCACCACGCCGCAGATGATCGGACGCTACCCCGACTACGACGTCCTAGAGAACGCCGAGCACTGGGACGAGGCAACCCGCCGGGTGGTGTCTGGGCGTTTGGGGGAGCCCGGTCCGCTTCAGTTCTTCACTCCACTGGAGGAGCCGACGCTGCGCGCCTTCTGCGACGTCACGACCGCTCAGGACTCAGACCCGCGGGTGCCGGTGGCCGAGATGATCGACCGCAAGCTCGCGACGAACGAGCTGGACGGCTTCCGCTACTCCCACATGCCCCGCGACCCCGACACCTGGCGCGTCGTGTTGCGCGGCCTGGACGAGACGGCCCGCGACCGCTACGGGCCCGACAGCTTCGCCGAATGCGACGTGCTGGCCCAGGAGGCGATCGTCGCCGCGCTTGCCGATGGGTCGCTGCAAGGAGGGGCGTGGGAGGAGATCGACGTCTCCCGCGCGTTCTCGGTGTGCATGCGCGGGATCCTGGCGGCGTTCTACTCGCACCCGTGGGCGTGGAATGAGATCGGCTACGGCGGACCAGCCTACCCGGAGGGCTACATGCGCCTCGGCCCGGTCGGCGTCCGCGAGCCGCACGAGCGTCCCGGCGCCACCGCCGAGGATCCCGTCCGTGTCGCCGGGGAGCTCGGGTCGTGACGGGCCGGCTACGGGGGCTGCTCAAGGGCGCGGTCGGCCCCCGTGAAAACGACTCGCGCTACCTGCTGGACGTCCACCGCCGCGACCTGCCCGGCCAGGACACGATGGCGCGCTATCAGGAGTCTGATGAGGTCGACCTGTGCGTCGTCGGTGCCGGTGCGGGAGGGTCGGTGCTCGCTCAGCGCCTGGCGCGCCAGGGCTGGCGGGTCGTGATCATCGAGGCTGGCCCGTTCTGGCATCCCGACGAGGACTGGGTCTCCGACGAGGCGGGCTCCCATCAGCTCTACTGGACCCAGGAGCGCGTGATCGGCGGCGATGACCCGATCGAGCTGGGCAAGAACAACTCCGGGCGCGGCGTCGGCGGCTCGATGGTCCACTACGCCGGCTACACACCCCGCTTTCACCCCTCGGACTTCGAGACGTTCACCAGGGATGGTGTGGGTGCGGACTGGCCGATCTCCTACCCCGAGCTGAAGGCCCACTACGAGGAGCTCGAGCGGGAGCTGCCGGTCGCCGGCCAGGACTGGCCGTGGGGAGACCCCCACCGCTACCCGTTCTCCCCACACCCGATCAGCGGCGCCGCGGAAGTCCTATGGAAGGGCGCGATCGAGCAGGGCATCGAGATGCGCGTCGGACCGGTCGGGATCGTCAACGGCACGTTCGGCAACCGTCCGCACTGCATCTACCGCGGCTTCTGCCTGCAGGGCTGCAAGGTCAACGCCAAGGCCAGCCCCTACGTCACCCATCTCCCCGACGCGCTTGCCCACGGCGTTGAGATCCGCGCGAACAGCATGGCCGTGCGCGTCGAGATCGACGACGCCGACGGCCGCGCCACAGGTATCACCTATGTGCGTGAGGGCGAGAACACCGAGCGCCTCCAGCGCGCCGCCGCCGTGGCGGTCTGTGGCTATTCGATCGAGACGCCGCGGCTGCTTTTGCACTCGACGTCCAAGCGCTTCCCGAACGGGCTCGGCAACAACGAGGACCAAGTAGGGCGTTACGTGATGGTCCAGGGAGCGTCGCAGACCGCGGGACGTTTTCCTGAGGAGCAGCGCATGTATAAGGCGCCGCCGCCGGAGGTCTCCTCCGAGCAGTTCTACGAGACTGAGGAGTCGCGCGGCTTCGCGCGGGGCTTCTCTATCCAGACGGTCTCGCCGCAGCCGATCGGGTGGGCTGAGCACGTGCTCGCCGACGGCCACTGGGGCCGCGCGATGCGGGAGTACATGCGCGACTACAACCACTGGGTCACGATCGGGGTGCTCAACGAGCTGCTGCCCCATCCCGAGAACCGTGTGACGCTCGCCTCGGACACCGATCCTTACGGGATGCCGGTAGCGCGCTTTGACTACACCCGCTCGGAGAACGACAAGGCCAACATGGCCTACTCGACTGAGGTCCTGAAGGGCATCCTGCACGCCGCCGGAGCGCAGGACATTCTCACGATCCACCGCTACGCGCACCTCGTCGGCGGCGCGCGCATGGGACAGAGCCCCGAGGACAGTGTCGTCAATGCAGACCATCGCGTGTGGGAGGTCCCCAACCTGTACATGTGCGACGGCAGTGTCTGCCCTACCCAAGGCTCCGCCAACCCGGCGCTGACGATCATGGCGCTCGCCTCACGCCTGGCCGAACGCCTCGGCAGTGGGAGCACAGTGTGAGGACCCTCGATCCGACCTTTCCCATCCCCGTACAAGGAGCCAGCCGATGAGCGCGAAGAACAAGCCGGAGGTTGTCGTTGTCACGGGCTCCTCGGGCGGGGTAGGACGCGCGATCGCGCACGCGTTCGCCAAGCGAGGCGCGCACGTCGGGCTGCTCGCTCGAGGCCAGGAGGGCCTGGACGGCGCCAAGCGCGAGGTCGAGTCCCTCGGTGGGCAGGCGCTGGCGGTCCCGACGGACGTGTCCGAGCACGAGCAGGTCGAGGCGGCCGCGGTAGCGGTCGAAGAGCGCTTCGGCGAGATCGATGTGTGGGTCAACGACGCGATGGCGACCGTGTTCGCGCGCTTCATCGACACTGAGCCGGATGAGTTCAAGCGCGCGACAGAGGTGACCTATCTCGGCACGGTGTACGGCACGATGGTCGCGCTGAAACGGATGACAGCACGCGATCAAGGAAAGATCGTGCAGGTCGGCTCGGCGCTGTCCTACCGTGCGATCCCGTTGCAGGCCGCCTACTGCGGTGCGAAGTTCGGGATCCGCGGGTTCACCGACTCGATCCGCACCGAGCTGCGCCACGACAAGAGCAACGTGCAGATCACGATGGTGCAGCTGCCCGGGATCAACACGACGCAGTTCAGCTGGTGTCGCTCGAAGCTCCCCGATCACCCGATGCCCGTGCCCCCGATCTACCAGCCGGAGATACCCGCCGAGGCGGTCTACTGGGCCGCGCAGCATCGTCGCCGGGAGCTGTGGGTCGGCTACAGCGCGGTGGAGGCGATCCTGGGGAGCAGGTTCGCGCCGGGCGTGCTCGGCGACTGGTATCTGGCGAAGACCGGGATCTCCGGCCAACAGGTGAAGGACATGCCCCTCGACGGTGAGCGCGTGGGCAACCTGTTCGAGCCGGTGCAACGCGAGGCGGCGACGCACGGCATCTTCGACTCCAAAGCCAAAACCCGCAGTCCCCAACTCTGGGCGGCCACCCACCGCGGTCTGCTCGGCGGCGGACTGGCTGGGGTTGCCGCCGCGGCGGCCGCTGTGAAAGGCCTCGTGCGTTGAGCGTGGCAGCGGGGGACGCGGTGCCGGGGATCGAGCGGCCTCACGTGCTGCGGGAGTACGCGTTGCTCGCCGACGGTGAGCGCGGCGTGCTCGTCGGCCCGCGCGGGGACTTCGTGTGGATGTGCTTTCCCCGCTGGGATTCTCCCGCGGTGTTCTCCTCGATCATCGGGGGCTCCGGCGGCTACGCGATCACCCCGCGGGAGCGTTGTGTTTGGGGCGGCTACTACGAGCCGGGGAGCCTGATCTGGCGCAGCCGCTGGGTGACAGGCGAAGCGGAGATCGAGTGCCGCGAAGCGCTCGCACTGCCCAGCGATCCGGGCCGGGCCGTGATCCTGCGGCGTGTCATCGCGCGCAAGGGCACCGCCCGCCTCGACATCGTCCTGAACCCTCGCAGTGACTTCGGTCAGAACCCCATCCGTAAGCTCTCACAGCGAGACGATGGAGTGTGGACGGGCGAGCTCACGGACACGCGCGCCTGTTGGATCGGAGGTCAGGACGCGGCCCCGCAGGCCGATGGGCACGGCGGCAAGGCACTGACCATGTCCCTGACAGTCCAGGAGGGCGACCATCACGATTTCGTCCTAGTCCTCGCCGACGGAGAGTGCGATGGCGAAGCCCCGGAGCCTGAGTGGGCGTGGCAGGGCGTCGAGAGTGAGTGGCGCAAGCGGGTACCCGAGCTGCAGCGCACGGTCGCCCAGCGCGATGCGCGTCACGCCTACGCGGTCCTCTCAGGGCTGACCAGCGCGGGTGGTGGCATGGTCGCCGCGGCCACCACTTCGCTGCCCGAGCGCGCGCGGCAGGGACGCAACTACGACTACCGGTACGTGTGGATCCGCGACCAGTGCTACACCGGCCAAGCGGTCGCCAAGGCCGGCCCGTACCCGCTGATGGACGACGCCGTGCGCTTCGTCACAGAACGCCTCCTGGCGGACGGTCCCAACCTCAAGCCGGCCTACACCACCACCGGCGGCGCGGTACCCGACGAACATCAGCTCGAGCTGCCTGGTTATCCGGGCGGCACGGACATCGCCGGCAACTGGGTCAACCAGCAGTTCCAGCTCGACGCCTTCGGCGAGGCGCTGCTGCTGCTCGCCTCCGCCGCGGCTTATGATCATCTCGAGGCAGATGGCTGGCGTGCCGCCGAGATCGCGGTCGACGCGATCGCCAAACGCTGGCGCGAGCCCGACACGGACGCCGGGATCTGGGAGATCGACCCCGACGCGTGGACACACAGCCGGCTGATCTGCGCCGCCGGGCTCCGCCAGATCGCCCAGCATGGCCCCGCCGGTGAGCATGGCGCCCAATGGGTCTCCCTCGCCGATGAGATCGTCTCCGACACCGCCAAGCACGCGCTCCACCACTCCGGGCGCTGGCAGCGCTCACCGAGCGACCCGCGCCCAGACGCGGCCCTACTGCTGGCCGCGATCCGCGGTGCGATCCCCCCGTCTGACCCCCGCTCGATCGCCACCCTGCGCGCGATCGAGACAGAGCTCACCGAAGACGGCTACTGCTACCGCTACCGCCCCGACGAGCGCGCGCTCGGCGACGCCGAGGGCGCGTTTCTGCTGTGCGGGTTCTTCATGGCGCTCGCCTAC
>DATCFG010000076.1:0-51868 GCA_036509655.1 Solirubrobacteraceae bacterium
ACGCCGAACTGGAAGAAGTGGGCGAAGGCTCGGTCGCCGGCCGGGTCACCAGCGCGTCCAACGGCCAGGGCGCAGGTGGCGTCGAAGTGTGCAGTTACGAATCGACTCGCTGCGTCGAAACGAACGGCAACGGCGAATACACGATCTCGGGGATCCCCGTCGGCTCCCACACGATCTACTTCTTCTCCGCGGACACGTGCGAAGAAGAACAGGGAGAAAAGATCCGCTGCCAGCCGAAGTCCGACTACATCGGCGAATCAAGCTCGGTGAAAGTGAAGGCGAACACGACCGAAACCCTAAATGTGGCGTTGCGGACAGGCGGCCAGATCAGCGGCACGGTGACAAACGCTTCGATCACCCATCCCGGGCTTGCAAAAGTCGAAGTTTGTGCCACCAGGGTCACGGGTCCAGAACAATATGGTGGCGGGGGTTGCGCATATACGAGCGCCAACGGCCAGTACACGATCAACGGTCTGGATAACGGCTTTTACAAAGTCGAATTCAGCGGCACCATCTGCTCGATCCCGAAGAAGGGCAAACGGGAATGCTCCGAGGTGTACATAACCCAGTACTACCAAGGGCAGCAAACGTTCAAGAACGGCCAAACGGTTTCGGTCACGACCGGCTCGAACACCGGCGGGATCAACGAAACGCTGCGCGAAGCGTTCCCAACGACGCCGGCGCCCACCGTCGCGCCGGTGCTGACGGGGACGGCGGCCGTCGGTCAGGCGCTGAGTTGCTCGCAGGGCTCGTGGTCGCACGAACCGACCTACCTCCTCTACCAGTGGTCGCGTAACGGCACGGTGATAACCGGACAGACGGGGGCGACCTACACGCTGCAGGCGGCCGATCAGGGCCACTCGATCGCGTGCTCGGTCACGGCCGGCAACGGCGCCGGGGCGGCGAGCGCAAACAGCAACGCCGTCGCGATCCCGGTGCCGCTGGCCCTGTTCGCCGGCGTCAAGGTCAAGGGCGCCGTCGCGTCGGTCACGCTGCGCTGTCCCGGCCCGGGGGCGTGCTCGGGCGTGATGAGGATCGTCGCCCGCGTCACGACCAGGCACGGCCGGCGCAAGAAGACGAGCAGCGTCACGATCGGCGTGTCCAGCTTCTCGATGCTCGCCGGCAAGCGTGTGACGCTGCGTGTGCACCTGACCGGTCATGGCCGCAAGCTGCTGGGCAAGGCCGGCCGCAGGGGGCTCAAGGTGCAGATCGCCGGCAGCGGCGTGCAGGCGCACAGGGCGGTGCTGAAGCGCCGTCGCTGAACCAGGGCAGTCGGCCCGCCGGCCGAGCTCCGGCGGGCCGTCACCCGAACGTGCTCGCCGGGGCGCTCGGCGCCGAAGACCTCGCTGCCGCCATCGAACGTCTCGCTGGGCGCGCAGCAGCAGCCGGGCGAGCGCCGCGACACCTGCGACCTCCTTGCGACACAGGAATCATCGTGAGTGCCGACCCGGACACGGTTGCCGTCATCACCGATATCCACGGCAACCTGCCGGCGCTGCAAGCAGTCCTCGCAAGGATCGAGTAGCTTGGCATCGAGAGGGTGTTCTGCGGCGGGGACTCAAGAGCGCAGACCTACCGGCGGATCTACTTTCTTACACCCGTCGCGCCGAACTCCCAGCGACACGCCTGACGGGCGGTGACCGCAGGCTCGCATCGTCTTATAGACGATGCGAGCGTCGTCGCTCGAGCAGGATCGAGACGCCGCAGATGGCGAGTACCACCAGTGCGGCGACGGCGACGATCGCCACGCCCGGTGCGAGCAGAAGCGCTGCCACCGCGATCAGCAGCCCGAGACCGATGTCCACACGAAAGAGGTGGCGACGCCTGCTCGCCTGGCGGCGGCGGGCGTGCAGGTGGGACATGTCCTTCAGTGGCTTGGTGGCGCTCACTGTTTCAGCCGGCGGAAGAGGGGGCGGGGAAGCATGCGTACGGCGAGCATCAGCCAGCGTAGAGCGGACGGCGCCCACACGGTGTGAGCGCGGCCGTCCAGTCCCTTCACGACGTCGAGCGCGAGCGCCTGCGGTGTGGTGGACAGCGGCGCCGGCGCCAGGCCGCGTGTCATGCGGGTGTGCACGAAGCCTGGGCGCACCACCAGGACCCGCACGCCTTGATCGTGAAGCGCGTCGCCGAGACCCTGCGCGAGGGCGTCGAGGCCGGCCTTGGACGCTCCGTAGAGCACGTTGGCGGCCCGCGCGCGCTCGCCGGCCACCGAGGAGAGAACGACGAGTGTCCCCGCGCCCTGCTCGCGCAAGCGCCGCGCGCTTCCGATCAGCAGCGAGCCCGCTCCCACCATGTTGACCTGGAGCACTTCCAGTGCGCCGGAGGCATCGTCGGGCAGGCCGCCGCGCTCGCCGAGCACACCCACGGCGAGGATCACGATATCGGCACCCCCGAGCTCGTCGAATGCCTCGCCGATGACCTGCTCGTGACGCTCGAGGTCCAGGGCGTCCAGCTCGAACGTCAGTGCCCGCTCGCAGCCGGCGCCGGTGAGCTCCTCGGCCGCGCGGGCCAGGGCGTCGGGGTCACGGCCTACGAGTGCGACCTCGCGGGGAGCCCGTCCCTGTAGCTCGCGCACGATCGCGAGGGCGATCTCCGAGGTGCCTCCCAGCACCAGGACACGCCTGCCAGCCGAGCCGGCCTTCGTGGCGCTCACAGCGCGGCTCCGCATAGTCCCAGGCGCCGCGCAAGGCCCGAGCGCAGCACCCCCTCGGGGTCGACCCTCGCCCGCTGGGCGTTGAAGCGATCGAGCTCCGGGTACATGGCGAGCATCGTCTCGCGTCGCAGCCGCGCGTCCTTGGTCAGGTAGACGCGACCGCCGCATCCGGCGACGAGCTCGTCGAGCTCGTCCAGTGCGACCCGCAGCCCGGGCGCCGCCGCCGGTAGGTCGGCCGCGAGCGTCCAGCCTTCGAGCGGGAACGAGAGCGGACCGCCGAACGCGGGACCGAAGCGCTTGAACACGGCGAGATACACGGGCAGCCGGCGCGCGCGCATGAGCTCGAAGCAGCGCTGCAGCGCTGCCTCCTGACCGGAGGGAATCACGAACTGGTACTGAATCAGCCCAGCTGGACCATACAGCCGGTTCCACTCCCCGAGGGCGTCCAGGGGAAAGAAGTACGGTGCCATCGCCAGCGGGCGACCGCGCTCGCGACGCGGTGTGGCGCGCCAGCGCAGCGCGTTGAACGTGCGCATGCTCGCCGGGCGCAGCAGGGCGGCGGGAAAGCCGCGCGGAACCTCGAACGCCGGTCGCCGCGAGAGCGCTCCCGGATATGCGCCGCGCGCCGCGCGCCGCCCCCGGGCAGCCGGAGTGGCTCCGTCGCTGCCAAGCGGATCGGCGCGGCTGACGATCGCGCGTCCCATCTTCGATCCGTCCGCGAGCAGGTCCAGCCACGCAACCGAGTAGCGGTGTCGCTCCTCGCCGCTCATCAGCTCGAGCGTCTGCTCCAAGCCGTCGGTGCGGTCCACGTCAGCCGTCACCCACGGGCTGCGGAGCGGCTCCGCGTGGAGCGTCGCCTCCACGATGACACCCGTGAGACCCATACCGCCGAGCGTCGCGTAGAACAGGTCGGGGTCGGTCTCGGGCGAGACCTCCGTGAGGCCGCCGGAGGGTGTGCACAGGGAGATCGCCGCCACATGCCTGGCCAGGCCACCGTCGCGGTGATGATTCTTGCCGTGGATGTCGCTCGCGATCGCGCCCGCGAGCGTGACGTGCCGCGTCCCGGGCACTACCGGCAGCGTGAGTCCGTGGGCCGCGAGTGCAGTCATCAGCTTGGCGATCGTCGCGCCGGCCTGCGCGGTTATCAGCCCGCGCTCACCGTCGATCGAGACGACCCGGTCAAGGCCGGTCATGTCGAGCACGTCCCCGCCATCGTTCTGAGCGGCGTCTCCGTAGCTGCGCCCGGCGCCCCTGGCGATCACACCGGCCCCCGGCCGCGCCTGCGACGCGAGCGCTCCGACGATGTCCTCGACCCCGCGTGGCTCCAGTACCCGGCAGCGGCTGTGCGCCGTCCGCCCCCAACCGCACAGTGAGCGCTCGACGCCCACGAGCTGGGGGCGTGCCCTCGGCTCAGCGACCGACATAGACACCACCGAGGAACAGGCAGGCCCAGGCGACGCTCAAGGCCAGCAGCGTTCGATCGCGCAGGATCAACTCCTCCGGCGCCTGGCCCGCGCCGGCGCCGATCAGGCTCGCATAGCGACCCAGCCACAGCACCAGCGGGGCTATCGAGAGCCCATACCAGAGGACATGGGACGGTCGTGTGAAGGCCCACCCGGTGTAGGCGCCTACGGCCACGGTGGCCGCCGCCAGGAGCGTCAGGCGCAGTTGCCTGAGCGAGTAGCGCCGCAACGTCGCCCGCACAGGACCGGCGGGGTGGGCGGGATCCTCATCGTCGCGCAGCTCGGCATACCGCTTCCCGGCAACCAGGTAGACGGCACAGGACGCCGTCACGATCACGAACCAGCGCGACAGATAGATGTCCGTCGCCACGCCTCCGGCGATCGCGCGCAGCACAAAACCGGCGGCGATCGCGAAGATGTCGAGGACGACAACGCGCCGCAACCACAGCGAATAGCTCATCGTCAAAGCGAGATAGCCGCAGGCGACCGCGCCCAGGCCGGGGGTGATCGCGGTCGCGGCAGCGATGCCCACGAATGCCAGCACCGCCGCGACCCGCAGAGCCGCGCCGGGCGAGAGATCGCCCGAAGCCACCGGCCGTGAGCGCTTGCGTGGATGCAGACGGTCCTGCTCGCGGTCGCGCACGTCGTTGAGGAGATAGGTCGCGCTCGACAGCAGGCACAGCACGAGGAACGCCCCCGCGACCTGCGCCGCGACGAGCGGCTGGCCGATCACACCGGCGGCGCACGGCGCCGCCAGCACGAGCAGATTCTTGCTCCATTGCCGTGGGCGGCACGCCCGCAGCAGCACCCGGGCCGAGGGTCGGGTGGCGGGCCGCAGCTCGATCGGGGCCTGCACCGGGGTGTGCGGCTCGCCGGTGCTGAACTCGGCTCGAGTCTCCTCGATGCTTACTGTCGCTTGAACTGAATTAATGTTGAATCTCCGATCAAAGGAGCACGGTTGGCGTAAAGACGTGACTGCGCTGCCCCCCAATACGGTGGTTCCACATGACTATTACATTTCCGGCTCGATTTCGCCGTCAAGAGGTGAGACTCCTCACATGTGAGAGTGCTCTAATTCGGCGGTCGACCAACCTCTGGCTGGACCCCGAGGCGCATACAGTTCGGGAATGGAGCTCGGTAGCGCCACACACGTCGCCCCTGCCCCGCGGAGAAGCCACCCGCCGGAGCGTTCCGGCGGAGGAGGCCTGCGGCGGATGCGAAGGATCGCGCTGATCGCAGCGCTGATCGCGCTGATCCCCGCCGCGTACTCCTATCTGCACACGATCGTCGAACCCTCCAACTCGAGTCTCGGCGTCCGCTCGGTGGAGTGGCTGCGCGAACACGGCGCGGCGGGGCTCGTGTCGCAGATCGAGTCGACCTACTACTCGCTCACGGCGCCCAGCAAGGGTGGGGCGACGCTGCGCGCGCTGCCTCAGGTCGGCTACGGAACCGCCGCGCAGGCGCGCGCGCAGCGGCTGCAAGCGCAACGGCTCGCCGCCGCGAGCTACCGCCCCCCGCGGGTTGCCCCACTGATCCATCCGGCGCTTCCAGGCGAGGGAGCCTGGCGGGCCACGCGCCCCGGACTGGGGACGGGCGCCCCGCTGCTGATCACCACCCTGCGCAACCAACCCGAATACCCACGCGTCGTGGCGGGCTTGGCGTGGATCGACACCAAGCGCACGACGGTGACCCTCAACCCCGGCCGCCAGGAGCCCGCCGTGCCGATCCCGCGCGGCTCGATGGACGTGCCCCAAGCACGCCGGGGCAAGCTGCTGGCGACCTTCAACAGCGGCTTCAAACTCTCAGACTCACACGGCGGGTTCGTCCTGAACGGCCACACCTACGCGACGATGCAAGACGGGCAGGCCACGATCGTGGGCTACAGCGACGGCCGTGTCGACGTGATCGACTGGCAGTACGGGCCGCGCGCCCCCAGCTCGGTCTCGTTTGCCCGCCAGAATCTCCCGTTGCTCGTCAACCAAGGACGCCCCAGTCCCAATCTCGAAAACAGCGAATGGGGCGCGACGGTCGGCAACGCGGTGCTCGTGTGGCGCTCGGGGATCGGCGTCGACCGTCACGGCAACCTGATCTACGCCGCCGGCGAAGATCAGAGCGTCGGCAGCCTGGCCGACACGCTCGCCCACGCCGGCGCCGTTCGTGCGATGGAGCTCGACATCAATTCCTACTGGGTGAGCTTCATCACCTACGGTGCTCCCGGCGCCGAACACCCGAAGAACCTGCTGCCGGCGATGGATCGGCCGGACACGCGCTACCTCGAACCCGACGACCGCGACTTCTTCGCCGTCTACAGTCGCAGCGAAGGTTGAGCCGAATACCGGCGTATATTTCGCGCCCGCCGCGATCGTCGGGGCGACGGCCGCGATCGCCGGGGCGACGGCTATGATGTCGAGCGATTGCTCGCCGGGCGCTTCCGCCACGGCTGTAAGCCACGTGGGCGTGGCGGAAGGAGCAGGATGAGTCAAGCCGCGCCGGCGGCCAGTGCCGTGACGAGCCAGACGCCCCACCCGGGCGGCGCGTTTTGGCGGGACGCACTCGCTCCATACGCCCGGCCGCGCGTCGGCCGCAGCCTGCTGGACATCGGGACCTCGGTGGTCCCCTACCTGGCGCTGTCGGTCGCGATGTACTTCACGCTGGGCGTCTCCTACCTGCTGGCGCTCGTCATCGCCGTCCCCGCCGCCGGGTTCCTGATGCGGTCATTCGTCGTCTTCCACGACTGCTCACACGGCTCGTTCCTGCCGTCCAAGCGCGCCAACCTGTGGCTCGGTACCGCGCTCGGGCTGCTCGTCTACTCCCCCTTCATGCGTTGGAAGCACGATCACGCCAGGCACCACGCATCGTCGGGAGACCTCGACCATCGCGGCGCGGGAGATGTCCGCACGCTCACGATCGCCGAGTACGACGCGCTGTCCGGGCGCGGCCGGCTGGCATATCGCCTGCTTCGCAACCCCCTCGTGATGTTCGGCATCGGTCCGATCGTTGCGCTCCTCGTCGGCCCGCGCATCGTCGCGCGCGGTGCGCGCCCGCGCATGCGCCGCAGCGTGATCGGCACGAACATCGCCCTGGCCGTGCTCGTCGGGGCGCTCTGCTGGCTGATCGGGTGGCGCGACTTCCTGCTCGTGCAAGCCCCGACCGTGCTCCTCGCCGGCGCGGCCGGCATCTGGCTGTTCTATGTGCAGCACCAGTTCGAGGACGCCTACTGGGAGAGCGCCGAGGGCTGGAGCTACGCCGAGGCGGCGCTGCGCGGCAGCTCCTATCTGAAGCTCCCGAAGGTGCTCCAGTTCTTCTCGGGCAACATCGGCCTGCATCATGTGCACCACCTGAGCGCGCGCATCCCCAACTACAATCTCCAGCGCGCGCACGACGAGAGTTCGATCTTCGAGAACGTACCGACGCTCTCCCTGCGAGATGGTCTGCGTGCGGTGCGGCTCAAGCTGTGGGACGAGGAGCGCGGGCGCCTGGTGACCTTCGCCGAGGCTCGTAAGCGGACCGCCATTGCCACCCGCTGCCAGTAGGTCCGTAGCGTGACATTTCGCTCGTTTTCTCTTGTGGCGCCTGCTGTCATGGCGCCTGGGTCCAGCAGGCCCGCGACGCGCAACGGTGCGTCAGTTGTTGGCGAGGATCGTGAAGAAATCGCGGCTGTAAGGCGTGAGAAAGCGACCAGGGACTCCCAGCTGGCCGGGGACTACCGGCACACCGGTCGGTCCAGCGCCGTGATGTAGGTATAGGTATCCGGCGACCCACTCCGGGTTGATGTCGAGCTCCACCGCACGCACGACACCCGCATCGACCAACGCCTGCGCGATCGTCGAGGGCGAGAGGTTCTCCCCGGCGGCCCACACGAGCTGACCTTCACTGGTGATCCCCAGCGCCGAGCGGGCCACGTAGGGCCCACCTCCCAGCGTTCCGCCCCAGCAGCCCTCGATGCAGTCATGGACCGTGGGCGCGGCCACACCATGTTCCACCAGCAGGTGCAGGTTCTGTAGCACAGAGGCGACTCTCAGCCCGTCGGCAGGAACGCCTTCCTGCCACGCGCCGATGTCCGTCGTGCCGTTGCTGTAGGTCACGATCGAGCCCAATCCCGCCTTGAGTGGAACGGCGGCGCGACCGTCCGCCACGAATCCGACGGAGCCATAGTTGAACTTGAAGCCACCGTTGAACGCAGCCAGAATCCGGTGAATCTCGCTCGTGCCGATGCGATCTCCATAGGTCCAGCCCCGACCTTCGGGTTCGCCGGATCCCGCGTGCAGCGCCAGATGTACGAGCCGTTGGTCGAAACGCAGCAGCGTCACGCCGGAGCGCAGGGCGGTCCAAGCGGCGGGCTGGCCGCCGATGCTCGCAACCGGCTTCCAGGCGGGTCCCGGTTGGCCGGATCCCGTGACGAGGAGAGCGCTCGAGGAGCGCCGCAGCGCTGCGGCGCTCGACGGGTGGCTGTTGTTCTTTGGCGACGCGGCGTTTGACTGGCCGCCACAGCCGGCGGCCACCATCACGCTCACCAGCAGGATCGTGACCTTCGCCGTCGGCTTCAGCATGGCGCGAATCTCGCTGGTCAGCGTAAGCATCAGATAAGGTGACAGTGAGAACGCTCTTACCGCCACGCTCGTGCCGCGTGGGCGTGGGAAGGCTCTCACGAGCGATTGAGGTGCCTCTTATCGAGCTCGTGTGTAGTAATTGAGAAGCAATGGCGCCGGGCACGCTAGCCACCGACCGACCGGCCGCCCTCGAGGCCGAGCTGCGCCGGGCGCGCCGGCGTGGTTGGCGCCTGGCCCCGTCGCCCTGGATGGTGGCGCTCGTGGTGGGCGTGCCGTTGGCGGGCGCCTATCTGGTGCTCAAACCGGCCAGCGGCGATCTCGCGGCCGCGACCTACCGCGGCGAGCTGTTCGCGCGCGCCGGGTTCACGCTATGGGATAGCGGCTGGTACGGCGGGCACTATCTCCCCGGCTACTCGCTGCTGGCGCCGGCCCTCGGGGCGCTGGTGGGAGAGCGGCTGCTGCTCGCGCTGTGCGCGATCGCCGCGGCCGGGCTGTTCGGCCTGCTCGCGCAGCGGACGTTTCAGAGCGCCGGCGCCCGCGTCGCCGGCGCCTCGTTTGCGCTCGGCGTGTGCGTCGGGCTGCTCTCCGGCCGCGTTGCCTACGGTCTCGGGATCGCCATCGGTTTGCTCGCGCTACTCGTGCTGATACGCGGGTGGACCGCCGCGGCGCTGGCGCTGGCGGTGCTCACCAGCCTCGCGAGCCCCGTCGCCGGGGCCTTCCTCGCGCTGGCCGGGCTCGCCTACGCGCTGGCCGCGGCACCCGGCGCGCACGAGGGGCGCCGGCGAGCACGGTGGCGTCCGCGTCCACGCGGTCTTGCCTTCGTGGGGGCGGCGCTGGCCCCGATCGTGGCGTTGGCGGTCGTCTTCCCCGAAGGCGGCTGGGAGCCGTTCGCGCCGTCGCTGTTCTGGCCCGCCCTGGCCGGGGTGACGCTGATCGCGCTGGCGCTCCCGCGCGCCGGCCGGGCGCTCGCGCCGGAGACTCGGCGGATGCTGACGTGCGGCGTCTGGCTGTACGCGCCGGCGCTGGCCGGCGCCTTTGTGCTGCGCACCCCTGTCGGCGGCAACGCCGCGCGCCTCGGGGCGCTGCTGGCAGCCCCGCTGGTGGCCGGTGTGCTGTGGGAGCGCCGGCGGCTCGTGCTTTTGCTGCTGGCGCCCGCGCTGCTGTACTGGCAGCTGGAGAGCTCGATCAACGATTTCGCGGCGCTGGCTGGTAACCCCTCGGTCAACGCCTCCTATTACACCCCGCTGGCCGGGGAGCTGACACGGCTCGCAGACGGTAGGCCGCTGCGCGTGGAGGTCCCGCTGACCGAAGCCCACTGGGAGTCGGTGTACCTCCCCGAGCATCCTCTGATCCTGCTGGCTCGCGGCTGGGATCGTCAGCTCGACACCCGCTACGACGCGCTGTTCTACGGTCCCACGCTCACCGCCTCGGCCTACCGGTCGTGGCTGGGTCAGAACGCCGTCTCCTACGTGGCGCTCCCCGACGTGCCCCTGGACTTCGCCGGCGAGCAGGAGGGGCGGCTGGTCGCGCGGGGGCTGCCCTACCTGGTCGAGGTTTGGCATTCGTCGCACTGGCGTCTGTTCGCCGTGCGCGATGCCACCCCGCTCGCGCAGGCGCCCGCGGTGCTGAGCGGCGTCGGGCCGGACGGCTTCACGCTGCTCGCACCCCGCCCAGGGGCGTTCACGGTGCGAGTGCGTTTCACTCCCCACTGGACGATCGAACGAGGACCCGCCTCCGTGCACCGTGCTCAGGGCGGCTGGACTGAGATCGACACACGCCGAGCCGGCGTCGTCCGCGTCGGCATCGACCCGCTTTAGGTCGGGGCCACAGCTCCCTATTGGGATGGGCGCTCGGGGCGGATGTCCCGCCAGCCCAGGCCCTCGGCGAGCAGTGCGGGGATGCCGAGGCCGAGGGCGGTCAGCACCTCGACCGCCTGCAGGATGATGCCGTAGGCCAGGCCAGGCCCCGCGCCGACGCCGTAGGCGGCGAGCACGACCAGGCAGGCGGCCTGGAAGACGCCGACGTTGGATGGGGTCGCCGGGAGGATCGCGCTGACGTTCACCGCGAGCAGGATCGCGGCGGCCGTCACCAAGCTCGCGTGTGACTGTAGACCCAACGCCAGCACGACCGTGTAACAGGCCAGCCACTGCAATGCCCACGCCAGCAGTTGGTAGGTGATGGCGGTGAGCCCGTAGCGCGGGCGGGCGAACACGACGAGCCCGTGCCGCGCCAGCTCGAGCAGCCGCGCGATCGCCTCCGCGGCGCGCACGACGCGGGTCGAGTGCGAGCGCCTGCCCACCCTCAGCAGTCGCGGACCGGCGAGCACGAGCGCGCAGATCGCCAGTGGCAGGACGAGCACGCCCGTGACGGCAGCGAAGTCTCCCTGGAGCAGCGGGACGCCGGTGAAGGTGACTCCCGCGAGGATCGCCAGCGCGAGCAGGTTGATCAGCGTCTGCGAGAACACGGTGCCCGCCACCACCGGCAACAGCCTGCCGGTGGGGCCGTCGAGCCTGCGTGCCAGCACCAGCACGCGCGAGGGCTCGCCGACCCGTCCTGGGAAGACTGCTGAGGCCATCACCCCGATCATCGTCGCCCTTATGACCGGTGCCCAGCCGATTGGCGTCTCCGGAAGCGCCGCACGCAGCGTCTCGTGCCAGGAGGCCGAGCGCAACAGCAGCGAGCAGGCCATCAGCGCGAGCGCGAGCGCCACCCAGCCAGGCGTCGCGGTGATCAGGGCATGGCCGATGCGACTCCATTCCAGGCGCGAGAGCGCGAACACGAGGAGGCCCCCGAGCAGGATCGTCGCGAGGGTTATGCCCGCGCGCCTGCCAGTCCGTGGCCGGCGCCGGGCCGGCCGGTTCTCCGGGGCGCTCATCTGGGGCATCGATTGAAGGGTGGCAGCGTGCTCGGGCTGGGGTCAAGCTGCAGGGCTGGCGACGGGTCAGCCGCTGCTGCGACTGTAGACCGCGAAGAAGTCGCGGTCGTCGGGTTCGAGGTAGCGGGTTGCTTCCCGAGTCATATCGGGGAGCAGCTTCGATGGTTGGCTCGCGCCGGTAGCACCGTAGAAATTAAAGGTCACCCATTCGGAGTTGATGTCGAGCTCCATCGCCCGCACGGCCCCCGCGCGCTGGAGAATCAGGGCGAGGCTTTCTGCTGTCTGGTTGTCGGCGGCTGTGTAGAGGAGGTCGCCGCGTGCGTCCACGCCGATACCGGAGCGCCAGACCCGGATCGCGTTGCCCAGCGTGGCGCCCCATAGCGATCCGTCGCTGAGGTTCGGGTTGAGCCGGCCGTTCTCCAGGATCAATGGCAGGTTCTGACGCGCGAACAGCACCGATGGTCCCGGCCGTGGCCCGCCGGTCCATTCACGCACGTCGACGCTGCCGTCGCGCAAGCCGACGAGCGTGGCCATGCCGTCGTGCAGTGGCGCGTACACCTGTCCGAGCGCCGCGAATCCTCCGCCGGAGTCCTCGAGCTTGAAGCCGCTGTTGAAGGTCGCGAGCAGCCCTCCCCGCAACTGCGTGGGGACCTCCATCGGTCCGCGAAAGGCCCCGGCCGGGGGCTCGTAGCGACCCGGGTAGAGCTGCAACGAGGTGCGCGAGCGGTCGATCCAGGCGACGCCCGCGACCATCTGGGGATAGTTTGGATCGGGGCGGAACGTCGTCACGAGCACGGGCGGCGCACCATTGACCAGCGGTCCCGTTCGTCGCCACTGGCCCTCTCCGGGTAGCGGGGGGTTGATGATGGGAGTGATCGGCGGCGGCGCGTAGAGCGATTCCGCTCCGCCGTTCTGGAGGCCGATCCTGGGTAGGACCTTCAGCGGCGGCTGCGGCCGCGGCACGGCCCTCGGTGTTGCCGGACGTCGCGGCAAGGTACGGTCGCCGGCTTCGTAAGCGGCGATCCGGGCCTCGTAACGGTCGATGCTCCCGCGGTCGACCGCGTAGTCATTGTGCAATGCACGCGCCAATACGTGGTGTCTATTCGTCCCCAGCCAGAGCGGCCCTCCACGTAGGCGTGGGTTAAGCAGTCACTATGAGCAGATTCTCATTTATCGCCTGCGCTTGTGGCGGCGAGAGCGTTCTCACGGCGACCTTATCTGACGTCGTTGCCTGCTGGACCCAGGCACCTGTCCCGGGTCGCGTGTCAGCCGCAAGCTCGCTCGAGGAGCCGGTCGGTCGAGCTGCCGGCGCTGCCGGCCGAGCCGCTCGTGACATAGCGCCAAGAGCGCGATGCATGACGGAAGACGAACGCTTGTGTGCCCGCTTCCGGTGTGCGTACGCAGACCACGGCAAGGCTTGAGTTTGACCGCGAGACATACACGCCGTGCACCTCGGAGGAGCTACCGTCGTTGGCGGTGAACGACACCATGATCGCCGAGCGCTCGGACCTGGTCGCCGGCCGGGCGGACGAGCCGGCTGCGGCTGTAGCGGGTAAAGCGGCCAGTGCCATGACAGCAGGCGCCAGAAGAGAAAATGAGCGAAATGTCACGCTACGGATCCTAACGACAGCGGACGACCGTGACCGCGGATGAACAAAATCTCATCAGGGCACGCTCGAAGCCCACGAGCGGGAGCGTGCCGTCCCCTTCGTCTTCTCAGGGTTCGGACAGCAGCGACGCTGTTTTGGGGACGTTTCCGAGCGATACCAGTCGGGCCAGCGCCTCGGGCCTGTGCTTGAGGTAACCGTCGAGGAACGCGATCGTCACTCGCTCGACGATCCCGAGCTGTGGCTGCTGATCGGAGTAGGGGGGGAGGTGCTCGGCCCCGAACAGACGGAGCAGGTACTTCGGCCGCGGTGCGACGTCGTAGAACGCGTTCGTGGCGCTCGGATGGTTGACGGTGTCGGCGGTCCCCTGCGTGGCCAGCAGCGGCGGGCTGCCGGCGGGAAATGTGAACCCGCCGATGCCCGGGATCTCCGCGCCCGACAGGATCACCGCGGCGCTGATCCGCGGGTCGCGGTAGGTTGGGTCGTAGGCCACGGCCAGGGCCGTGTCGCCGCCGTCGGACTGGCCTGTGACGGCTATCTGCGAGGAATCGATGAGCCCGGCGAACGGGCCCGCGCTGGTTCTGGCGGCCGCCAGCATTTCTGAGATGACGAAGCTCATGTCGGCGGGCTGATTGGTCAGGTCCGACTCGTCCGGGCCGCCGGGAGCGTCAGCGTTCTCCAGCGGGAACACCGGCGCCGCGACGACGTATCCAGCCCGTGCCCAACTCTGTAGCAGCCGCGCGTAAAGGGCTGGGGTGACGGCAAAGCCATGTCCGAAGACGACGAGGGGGAATGGCCCGTCGGCACGCGCCGCCGGGGCGTCCGGCAGATCGGTGCCGGCGGGAGAGCCGAGCGCCGGGTAGCGGACGTAGGTGAGCAGCGTTCGTGGCTCGGTCGTCCCATTCGGGAGCTCGATCGTGCGACTGGTGTCGATGAGTCGCAGCACGCGTAGCCCAACCGCGAATGAAGACGGCGCAGGCTTTGCGCCCGGGCTCCTCGCCGCGCTGACGCTCTGACTGGGAGCAGTGCGGCCCGCGCCGCGCCGCTGCGAGCCCGGACCGCCGGTCGCCATCACGACGCTCAGCGTGACTGCGGCGGCGACGAGCGCGATGACCCCGCAGGCAAAAAGACGCTGGCGCCGGATGACCCGCCTGCGCCTGTCCCGGTCGGGCTCAGCAGCCCTCCGGTGGGCGGCTCGTTCGCTATGCACGCGATGAACCCTATCCAAAGATCTCTCAACCGCTCCCAGCATTTCCTATCCGCGATGAGAGCATTCTCACCGCACATTTAGTTGATGTGTAGGCCGGGGGGCATCAATCTGCTGATGGGAAGAGATACCCGGCATGTGCATGCTCGCGATACCCGGCATCTGCATGCTCGCCGGCGGCTTGGCATGCTGAGTGCTGTCGTGGTGCTCCTCGTCGCCGGCGTGTACGTCAGCGTGAGCGTTGGTCAGTCGGTGCCGCCGCGTGCACAGTCGCGCGCACATGCGGCGAGCGTAAAAGCAAAAGGGGGGCGCTTGGCGGCAACCCACGTCCAGGTCGCACCACGGCTGGTGGTGAGCGCGCCGGGGCAGCCGACGACGAGCTGGAAGGTCGTGGCGCAGGCTCACGGGCAGCCCGCCGCGTGGATCGCCCAGCGCTCCGGTGTGGCCCTGATGCGCTTCGACCAGCGCCTCGTGCACCTCACGCTGCACGCCGGGTCGAGCGACGGCGGCGTGAACGGCTGGACCTACGGTGACAAGATCAGCCCGCGCGAGATCCATCTGCTCGTCGCCGCGTTCAACGGCGGTTTCAAGCTCACCTACCGCGACGTCGGGTTCTCCTCCGGCGGTCATGTTGCGGTTCCGCTTTCGGCCGGGCTCGCGTCGATCGTGACCTACACCGACGGCACAACCAACATCGGCGCTTGGCAAGCGGGCGTGCCCGGCGCGAACAAGAAGGTGTTCTCGGTCCTGCAGAACCAGCGACTGCTCGTCGATCGCGGTGTCGCGGCGTCGAGCGTTTCGAGCTGCATCATCGCCTGCTGGGGCGAAACGATCGGCGGCCAGACGGCGGTGGCTCGCTCAGGGCTGGGGATCACCGCCAACGGGCAGCTCGTGTGGGCAGCCGGCGAGCAGCTCCTGCCGGCCCAACTCGCCGCCGCTCTGATCGATGCCGGCGCCGTGCGCGCGATCGAGCTCGACATCAACCCCGACTGGGTCGCGGGCTACCTCTACCCGCATCATCCCAGCGGACCGTCCCCCATGCCGGTCGTGCCCGGTCAGCTCGGACTCGCCGGCAAGCTGCTCGAACCCTACAGTCGCGACTTCCTCGCGATCGTCGCGAACTGATATGTCGCGTAGTTTGGCTCAGCGTCTGGTTCTGTAGTTTGGCTCAGTGTCTGGTTCTTGGCGTGGGGAGGCCGTCTGCCGGTTGGGGCCGCATGAGAAAACTCTATTGGAGGAAGGACCCAGAACTCACTAGTTTGTGAGAAATGAAGATTTTCGCGACTTCGAGAGACTGGGATGCGCACGTCGGCGAGGCTGAGCTGGTCGCACGCGGCGCTGGGTTTTGCGACCTGCGCGACCGCATAGTTGAGCTGGCAGAGCCGCGGGCGGAGCACACGATCGTCGACGTGGGCTCTGGCACGGGTCTTCTGTCCTTGGCTCTGGCCGAAAAAGCCGCTCGTGTGTGGGCGATCGACAGCTCGCCCGCGATGTGTGGCTATCTACGCGTCAAGGCAGCCAGCGCTGACCTTCACAACGTCGAAACCGTGCTTGCCTCCGCCGTCAGCCTTCCGCTTGTCGACGGGATCGCCGATCTCGTGGTCTCCAACTACTGCCTGCACGAGCTGCGTAACGACGACAAGTATCGAGCTCTCGCCGAGGCCAGGCGTGTCCTAAAGCCAGGCGGACGGCTCGTAATCGGCGACATGATGTTCTCGCTGAACCCGATCCAGACGCGCGACCGTCGCGTTGTGACCGTCAAGTTGCGCAAGATCGCACGCCGCGGGCTCCCCGGCATCTGGCGGCTGCTGAAGAACGCCGCCCGCCTGGCCACCGGACGCTGGGAGCATCCGGCCAATGCCGCGTGGTGGCACGAGGCGTTGACGAGATCCGGCTTTCATCACGTCAGGGTCGAAATGCTGGCTCACGAGGGCGGCATCGCGATTGGGGAGACGCCTGCTACCCAGCCGTGAAGCGACGTAGGCCGGGCTGGCCGGGTACGGGGGTGCTGTGGGCATAGGCCCAGATCTGGTTGTATGGGCAGTGGCGTCCGCCGTGACACGGGTGTGGCGCGACGAAGTAGAACCGCACACGGCGCCCAGCCACCTGGGCCTGCAGGCTCTTGGTTCGCGTGAGCGGTCCGTCCACGCTGTTGAGGACGAGCACCGGAAGGTCATCGCGTGCCACGAGTCCGATGACGTCGTTGATGTTCGCGGCAGCGACCTCGTAGTGGGTCCCGTCGCGATGGGCGCGCAGATAGCGGCTCAGCGCCGGCGTGCTGAAGTCGCTCAGCAGCGAGTCCGTACGGGCGCGGCGGATCACGTAGGCGTCCTTGTTCAACGATGCTGTCAACAGGCCGAGCCCGATACACGCCAGGACGATGCGACCTACCAGGACGCCGCGGCGTCCCCTGCCTCCCGAGCGCTCGCGATGGTCCGGGGCGCCGCGCCAGAGCACGCTCAGAGACAGCCCGAAGACGGCGCAGATGGCCGGTGCGAACGCCTCGAGGTAGCGCGCCTGCAGGCGTTCCATCGCGCTGAAAGCGACCAGCCCGGTAAGGAACCAGATCGCGATCCCCACGGCGAGCCGCCCGGGCGGGCTGCGGAGGGCCATCCGCAGGTGCTCAAAGCCTTGCGCGAGCAGCGTGGCGAGGGCCAGCAGTCCCAGCAGCGAGGTGGCGAGCAGCGCCACTCCGATCAGGGTCCTGTACTGCGCCGGTCCGGCGCTCAGCAGACGCAGCGGGCCGGCTCCTCCTTCGGCGGTCCCCGTTGCGCCGTGACTGGAAAGGCGATCCAGGCCGTCGTAGACGAGCGTCACGTGCCAGATGCTCCCGTTGGCGGAACCAATCGGAAATGGCCGCTGGCCGGTGGGTGTCAGCGACGCGATCGCGGTCCACGACAGCGCCACCACGAGGAACGTCCCAGTGGTGGCCAGCGCGACGCGCACGCGGGTTCCGGGTGCGGCCGCCCACAGCCACAGCAACGCCAGGGCGGGGAGCGCGATCAGCATCTCGGAGAGCTTGACGTTGAAGGCCAGGCCCATCACCGCGGCCGCCAGCAGCGACCAGCGCATGCGCCCGCTCACCAGGGCGCGCCAGGAGAGCCACAGCGCGGCGACCTCCAGGGCCGCGAGCACCGAGTCCATCGTGTCGCTGCGCGCGGTCAGCACCGACACCGGCAGTACCGCGAGCGCGAGCGCTGCCGGCAGCGCCGCCGCAAGCCCGAACGGTCGTCGCAGAGCGCCGAACAGCAACCCGCAGGCGGCCATGCCGCCCAGCGCCTCTGGCAGGTGCAGTGCGACCAGGTTGAACCCCAGCACGCGGGTGGCGGCCACCTGCAGCCATAGGTCAACCGGTGGCTTGTCGATCGAGACGGTCCCGCTGGGCTCGAGCGCACCGAAGAAGAAGTTGTGCCAGGAGTTGCCCATGCTGCGTACGGCCGCGTCGTAGAAGACGTTGCCCGTCACATCCTGAATCTTCCACAGTCGCAGGGCGGCGGCCAGCACGAGTATCAGGCTCAGCGCTACCGATACCGCCCAACGGGGGCCGGACGAGCGCGAGGGAATCTCTACCGGCCCGATCGCAACTTCCGTGCTGACGATCACGCTTTCGCGATTCGGGCAGAGACCATGCAGCCAGCTTCAGCCGTCAATCTAAATCGTGGATGAGCTTGCGATGAGAAACCGCTTAGTGAGTAGCGCTCTCATCCTGAGAGATATCTCACCCGCTTCTTAGCTGGGGTTTTGTTCTGACGGGCAATAATGACTGCATGATCCCACCGCCTTCATCCAACGCAAGAGATGCCGGGCTGCGCAGGCTCCTACTCACCAAGCGCTGGCTGCTCGCCGGCAGCGTGACTTTGACGGGAGCGCTCACAGCGGTCGCGGCCAACGCCTTTCCGGGCAAGACAATCAAGTCCCCGGGCGCCCGAGCGGCAAATACCGGAAATTCGAGTAAGACCTCGACGGACCAGACCCAAAGCTCGTCCAGTTCGCTGAAACCGCCGGCGCAAGCGCCGCAGTCCACCACGGCCCAGGAATCCGCGCCGGCCAACGAACCGACGCCAGCCCCAGAATCCGCGCCGGCCCAGGAATCCGCGCCGGCCCAGGAACCGGCGCCGGTCGAACAGAGCGAACCCGCCCCCCAGCCGGCGCCAGAAGAACCAGTGGTCTCGGGTGGGTCCTGAGGAGCGCTGAGTGATGGCACTCGTGCTGGGCACCGTCGGTCCGAGCGCCTACTGGTACCTGACGCGCTCCACTGGCGTCGTGTCGCTGCTCTTGCTCACCGCGACCGTGATCCTTGGCGTGGTGGACGTGAGTCGCTGGAGCAACCCGCGCTGGCCGCGCTTCGTGGTGGATTCTTTGCATCGCAACGTCTCGATGCTGGTGCTCGTGTTCCTCGGCCTGCACATCATCACGGCGGCGCTCGACAGCTTCGCGCCGATCAGCCCGCTCGACGCGGTGCTGCCGTTCATCGGAAGCTACCGGCCGTTCTGGCTGGGGCTGGGAGCAGTCGCTTTCGATCTGCTGCTCGCCGTTGCCATCACGAGCATGCTGCGTGAGCGTCTGGGACATCGCGCCTGGCGGATCACGCACTGGCTGGCATACGCGTGCTGGCCAATCGCTCTCCTACACGGCGTCGGCACGGGCAGCGACGTCAAGAGCGCATGGCTGCTGGCGCTCACCGCGATCTGCGTGCTCGCGGTGGCGATCGCGGTGTGCGCGCGAACGCTCCCCGGCTGGCCTGAGCATCGCCGCGTGCGCGGCGGCGCATTGGCTCTCACGGCGATCGGCTCGATCGCCCTGATCCTGTGGCTGCCGGGCGGCCCGCTCGGACACGGCTGGGCACGCCGCTCGGGCACGCCGGTATCGCTGCTCGCCTCCAGCGCTCCCAGCTCCTCCTCGCCGGCCGTGCAGACCACGAGCGTGAAGGCGAGCAGTCCGAGTTCACAGTCGAGCACGCTGAGCAGCCCGTTTAATGTGAGCCTCTCTGGCAGCATCAAACAGGGTTCTGGGCCGGGGCCGGGCTTGGTGGCCGTCAAGATCGCGACCAGCTTCAGTGGCCCGCCCTCGGGACGACTCGATATCGAGATCGACGGTCGACCGGTGGGCGAAGGTGGCGTTTCGCTTGGCAGCAGTCACGTGACGCTTCGCGGCACCTCCACGGCCGCGGTCTACCACGGCCAGATCGTCGCTTTGAACGGCAGCCGCCTGGTCGCAAGCGTGCGCGGCAGCGAAGGACATAGCCTCTCGCTCCAGGTCAACCTGGCGGTCAACACCGGCGCCGGCACCGTCAGCGGAACGCTCGCCTCTGCTCCCACCACGAGCGAAGGTGGCGAATGAGCACCCAACAGGTACAGGCTGTGCGCCTGCCGCGTCTGCTGGGCGGCATCCCGGATCAAGGCCACATGCGTCTAGGAGAGCATCTGGAGATCCACGGAGAGCTCCCCACCGGCCACGGCAGACGGCACAAGCGACGAGATGGGGCGGGGCTGCTCGAGAGCATCGAGGAGGCGGGACTGCGCGGACGCGGGGGCGCCGCGTTCCCGGCTGCGACCAAGATGCGCGCGGTCGCGAAAGAACGCCGGCGAGCGATCGTCGTCGCCAACGGCGCCGAGGGCGAGCCCGCAAGCCTCAAGGACAAGCTGCTGCTGGAGGCGCTGCCCCACCTCGTGCTCGATGGCGGATCGCTCGCGGTCGCGGCGGTCGGCGCCAGCGAGCTGATCGTCTGCGTGCCAAGGTCTGCGAACGCTGCACGCGACAGTCTCACCCAAGCATTGAGGGAACGTGAAAGAGAGCGATATGACTCGGTGGCGGTGCGCGTGGAACTGATGCCAGACCGCTACCTCGCGGGACAGGAGTCGGCGCTGGTCAGCCACCTCAACCGAGGCCCCGGCGTACCGACGCTGACACCCCCGATGCCCTTCGAACGCGGCGTCCAGAAACGTCCGACGCTGATCAACAACGTCGAGACTCTTGCGCATATCGCGCTGATCGCCCGCTATGGGTCTGATTGGTTTCGCGAGCTCGGCACCCCAGGCGAGCCAGGCTCGACGCTGCTCACGCTCTCTGGCGCAATTGAATATCCCGGCGTCTATGAGATCGAGTCCGGCGCGCCGCTGGGAGACCTGATCGAGGCCGCCGGAGGCGCAAGGAGCGAGATCAAGGCGCTGCTGCTCGGCGGCTACTCCGGCACCTGGCTACCGGGCCTGCTCTCCCACACGCTCCCTCTTTCCGCGGAGCGGCTCGCGCCCTACAGCGCAGGGCTCGGCCCCGGCATAGTCCTGGCGCTGTCCGGGGACGCGTGCGGAGTTTCAGAGACAGCACGGGTCACCCGCTGGCTATCCGAGGAGACGGCCGGGCAGTGCGGGCCATGTGTGCAAGGGCTGAACGCGATCGCGAGTGCCGTCGAGGAGCTCCAAGCTGGAACCGCCGCCTCTGGAACCGAGCAGCGCATCGCTCGCTGGGCCTCGATGGTGCAGGGGCGCGGCGCCTGCGCGCACCCCGACGGCGCGGTCCGCTTCGTTGCAAGCGCGCTGAACGTCTTCGCGGAGGAGTTCGCCGAGCACGCCCGCCACGGGCCATGCCCGGCATGCGCACGACCCTCCGAACTACCGCTGCCGGAGCACCCCCGCGCGGCCGTGGCCGCGTGAGCCGATGAGCACCCATTTGCGTGTCAACCCGATCACCTGCGAGGCGCACGGCCTGTGCGCCGAGCTGCTGCCCGAGATGATCACCCTCGATGACTGGGGCTACCCCGTCATCGACGGGAACCCCGTCGCCCCGGAGCTGCTCGAACACGCGCAGCGAGCCGCGGCCGCCTGTCCAACTCTCGCGCTCCTGATCGAACGCCGCCGGCCCTAGCGCTGAGCGGCGGACCTCGAGTCACGGGCCTCGAGTCAGTATGCGGCGCTTGGCCCCCAGATGGTGAGCGGTTCCACCCGGGTGTTAAAAATATTAATGATGTGCGTTTAGCCAGGGGGCGAACTGGGGGACATAGAGGATGGCGATGACCACCCCGGCGACGAGCGCCCCGGAGAGAGACAGGATTCGTCCGGCGCGGCCGGTTCCGTATCCGTCCAGCTTCGCCGGCTGGATTTCGTGTCTCCTCGTCAGTGCTCGAGGCAGGTCTGACAGGTGACCCAGTACATGGATCGCGGTGACGGCGATCCACACGAAGAAGCTCGCCTTGTGGATCAGGAGCAGCGATCCGCGGGAGCTCGGTCCCTCCAGCAGCAGGGCGACACCGCTGGCGAACACGACTACGGTTGAGATCACAACCAATGGAGCAAGTAGGCGCATCAGCGGTTCGGGCGGGCCCTTGCGACGATAGGTCGGGTTGGAAGTGTAGTAGCGGACGAACCGGTAGCCGGTGCTCGACATCTTCAGGGCGACGGGTGGGATCAGCAACAGCCCGAGGAACATGTGCTCACTCAGGAGTGGCCTGATCCTGAGGATCGTTATGCCCAGGGCCGCGAGCAGGACCAGGAGGACCGCCCCGGTCGCCGCGGTGAGTTGCTCGTTGCCGGTCGGCCCGCCCGCGGTCAGATGTCTGCGCCAGGCGGGTGGCGATGCCGAGGCTAGGCGGGACGCGGGGGCCTCTGGCCCAGCGAGGGTCCGGTCATCGACTGCCATCGGGGTGAGTTTATGGGGGGTTTGCTAAGGACCCGGTAATCAAATGATGAGAGATTTCATGTAATCGCCGCAGTCCGCAAAGCCTCGTGTTTTATAGGTCTATGCTGGCGTGATGCAGCGCTCCGTCGACCGCGCCGTGGAACAGGTGGTGTCCCCGGCGATCCTGCTGGTGGAGGATGAGCCGGGGATCGTCGATTTCGTGCGGCGGGGCCTTCAGGCCGAGGGCTTTGCCGTGGAGGCCGAGCTGGACGGGATCGAGGGCGAGCGGCGAGCCCTCAACGACAGTTTCGACTTGATCGTGTTGGACCTGATGCTTCCCGGCAGAGGCGGCCTCGAGATCCTCGCCTCCCTGCGCCAGGCCAAGCCGAACCTGCCGGTGATCGTGCTGACCGCTCGCGGCGAGACCGAGGATCGCGTCGTGGGGCTGGACGCGGGCGCGGTCGACTATCTGGTCAAGCCCTTCTCCCTGGCTGAGCTCGCGGCCCGTGTGAGAGTTCAACTGCGGCTGGCGGCGCAGTCCACAACAGGGACGCTGAGCGCCGGCGACATCGAGGTGAACATGCTCACCCGTCAGGTGCGCCGGGGCGGCGAGGACGTGCGGCTGTCGACCACCGAGTTCGAGCTGCTCGTGTATCTGCTGCGCCACCGTGGACGCGTGCTTTCACGCGAGCAGATCCTCAGCACCGTGTGGGGCTACGAGCACGACCCCACCACGAACATCGTGGATGTCTACATCGGCTATCTCAGGCGCAAGCTGAACCGTCCGGATGACCCGGTCCCGATCTTCACGGTGCGCACGGTCGGCTACCGCCTCGGCGATGGCGCCTAGCGTCCCGGCTTCGATGCCGCCGTCTGCCGGCCGATCTTCGCTCGGTCACGGCCCCACCCCCTCGGCCCACCATCTATCGTGACGCGAACCCTTACTCCCGCAAGCCTGCGTCGGCGTCTGGCCGGGATCGGACTGCGCTGGCGTCTGGTGGCGTGGGTCGCGGCGGTCATGCTGATCTGCACCGGGATCACCTTCGTGGCCGTCTATCGAGGCACCGGTACCCAGCTGCGTCACCAGATCGACCAGGAGATCGCGGGCGATGCGAGCGAGCTCTCGCACACCCTCGCCTCCTCCGAGGACCGCTCTCCCCGTGGGCTCGCCCGGGCGGCCACCCGCTACGTGCGCGCTCAGCCCTTCAGCGCGAGCTCCACGTTGCTGTTCGCGATCGTCCCCGGTGCGGGCACCAGCACCAACCGTCCCGAGCTCTTTGCTCATGCGGCCCGTGACAATGGCGAGAGCGCCGCCGTTCAAGCTCAAGAGAACCGCCTCTCAGCGCAACTCGTGAGCGCGCACGACGGATACTCGACCCTGCGCCTCCCCGACGTCGGCGATCTGCGCCTGCTCAAGCGGACGGTGAGTATCCCCGGCGAGAGCCGATCGGAGATCGGCCTGCAGCTCAGGCGCACCACCGCCGATGGGGGGGGTCGAGTGATGATTGGGGTAGGCGAGCCGCTGCTCATGGTCGCCCATGCTCAGCGAGGCGTGGCGCGCGCGTTCATCCTCGCGGGCATCCTGACGCTCGCCGGCGCGCTGCTGGCCTCCTATCTGATCGGCACCCGCGTGTCGCGTCCGTTGCGCCGCATCGCCGCGGTGGCCGCCCGGGTGGATGCCGGCGATCTGCACCCGCGCATCCACGACCTGGACGGCCAGGGAGGGGAGGTGCGGGTGCTCGCCGTCGCCTTCAACCACATGCTCGACCGGCTGACCGACGCCTTCGCGGGTCAACGCGCGTTCGTCGCCGACGCATCCCACGAGCTGCGCACGCCCCTGACCGTGATCGGCGGCCAGTTCGAGGTTCTCGCGGCACAGGCGAACCCCCCGGGTGAGGAGGTGCGTCGTGTGGAGCGCCTCGTGCGGGCCGAGATCGCCAGGATGAGCCGCTTGGTCGACGATCTGCTGCTGCTCGCCAAGGCCGAGCAGACCCAATTCCTGCGCCTGGAACAGATCGACCTACCCGTCTACGTGCAGGAGCTGTGGGACGGCATGAGCCTGCTGGCCGACCGCCGCTTCGAGCTCGGCCCCGTCCCGGTTGGGACCCTGAGAGCCGATCCTGATCGGCTCGCCCAGGCGCTGCGCAACCTGCTCTCAAACGCGATCGCGCACACGGCCCCCGGAGAGGGACTGGTGCGGCTAGAGGTCGAACGCGACGGAGCGGATTGCCTGCGATTCGTCGTCGAAGACGACGGGCCGGGGATCCCCGCCGAGGAGCGCGAGCGCGTGTTCGAGCGCTTCCACCGAACCGACGCGGCCCGGGATCGCGCTTCCGGCGGTACGGGACTGGGGTTGGCGATCGTGCGCGCGATCGCCGAAGCCCACGCGGGACGCGTCGCTGTGGGACACCGACCCGAAAACGGCACGAAGATCGAGCTCGAGCTCCCGGGCTTCACAGCCTCTGCCGGCCGCGAGCAGAACGCTGAACTCGCCAGGCCGGCCACCAGATGACGCGCCGCCGACGCCAACTTCGTCTGCTCGCGCCGGCTGCGCTGCTGCTGGTCGTGATCCTGCTCGCGGCGCTGATCGCGAGTGCCGCGAGCGGCCCCTCCTCGCCGAGCGGCGGGCTCGCCGCCCGCCGGGCGGGCGCCCACTCCACCTCCGGTACGCCGCCTCGACCTGTCGCCGTGACGCTGCGGGCGCGACGCACGGGCACGCTGTCCGCCGCGCTTGAAGATGCCGCCACGGCCGCTCTCGGCCAGGGACGCGTCGTGCTGCTCGGTGGACTGGACGCTGAAGACACCTCGACCGCGGTCGTCACGGTACTCGCCCCCGGCTCGCAGGGCACCAGCGCGACCGACACCGGCGCGCGACTGCCCGAACCCCAGCACGACGCCCAGGCCGCTGCGCTGGGCGGGGCCGTGTACGTGTTCGGCGGCGGGCAGGTCGAATCCTACGATCACATCCTGCGCTTCGACCCCGGCACCGGTCGCGTGTCCCTCGTGGGGCATCTACCACAGCCCGCCTCAGACGTCGCGGTGACGAGCATCGGGAACACCGCGTACATCGTCGGAGGCTACAACGGCGAACGAGCGCTCGACACGATCCTCGCATGGCGCCCCGGGGGAAACCCGACACTCGTCGGTCATCTCCCCGCAGGGCTTCGCTACGCGGCCGTCGCGGCAGCCGGCTCGAAGGTGATCGTCGCCGGCGGCTCGACAGAAACGGGGGCCAGCCGGGCGATCCTCAGCTTTGACCCCGCCACGGGCCGGGTCATTCAGATTGGCAGCCTGCCTCACCCGCTCACGCATGCGTCCGCCGCGAGCCTCGGCGACGTGGTGTATGTGATCGGAGGCCGTGGCTCCGCGCCCAGCTCTCAAACCGCGGCGATCCTCGCGATCGGCTCCGACAGCGGCCGGGTCCAGGTCGCGGGTGCTCTCGCGTTCCCGCTGTCCGATGCGGCAGTCGCCACGGTAGGCGGGCGCATCGTCCTCGCCGGCGGGCAGAGCACGACCGGCACGCAGTCTTCGATCTTCGAACTGGCACCCCTGCCCGGGTAGCGTTCTCAGGGAGCCTGCAGCGAGCGCGCGAAGCGCATCGTCAAGGAGTACGGCGGCGCGAGATCGACACCATCGGGATTCGAGAGATATCCCGGCCCAGATCCGGTCACGTGGGTGTGACCATACTGCCAGACGACCTTGTTCGTGTGCGGATCTATCACGATCACGCGCTGGTTCTTATCGTCGTTTGCCAGCACATCGCCGTTGGGCAACGGCAACGCCAGCGATGGCTGGTCGAGCGCGGCTGCGCCCGTCGGTTCGTAGCGCCAGAGCAGCCGGCCGGTGGTCGTGAACGTCTCGATCGCTCCCGGATTGGTGTAGTCGACCGAGAGGAATACGCCGGGGCGCACCTCGTTCGTGTCCGACGGGTAGCTGAAACCCGGCGGGTTGGTATCCGTGATCGGTCGTCCTTCGTGGCCGAGCACATCGATCCAATCCCCGTTGATCTCCGTGACCACGGTGTCGCCATTACTCATCGGGAACGCTCCGTTTGGGCTTCCGTAAGAGATGCCGAGTTCGTGCGTGCAATTGCCGGTCTCGCCCAGCTGGTGAGTCACGTAATGAGCCGGCGGGCGGATGACGACGATGCGGCAGTTCTTGATGTCCGCGGAGAGGATCGCGCCGTCGGGCGTGAGCATCGCATCGTCGGGGTTGTAGAGGTAGCCGGGTTCTGATCCCGGCACGCCCGGGTGCCCATAGCGATAGACGATTCGCCGGTGAGCCACATCGACGACGCTGATCACGAAATCGTCCTCCTGGGTGACGACGATCTCACTCCCGTTCGGCGAGAAGAAGGCATCGTCGGGCAGGTTGAACGATTCACCCGGCGCGAGATCCCCGGATTTCGGGAACCGCCACAGCACCTGGCCCGTGGGGCTGACCTCCAACAGCCGGTTGTTGTCTCGATCGGCGATCAGCACCGGGCCCGGCAGAACGCCCGGGTCAGAGCCCGGGAGCAGGTTCCCACCCGCCCGCGCGCTTGCGGACGCTCCTTTGGACGCGCTGTGCCGCGCGGCAGGATCGCCCCGCGAGGGACTGCCGAGACCCTGCACCAGCACGATCAGGGCAACCAGAGAGACAACGGTCACCGCCACTGCCACCAGCCGCCGGCGCATGATCTCCTCCTGGCGCGGGTTGGTCACGCCTGCGCGATCGCGGCAGAGAACATGCCGCCAGCATCGATTGGCCAGCTAAAGCCGGGATCAGCCCAAGGTGAGAAACCTCTCAGACTTGGGAGTATGCCATGGCGTCCGGTCGGCTGAGCGCGCGCTCGGACTTCAAGGTTTGTGGTGGAATGACGAGCATGGATGTGTTCACGACGATCAGCGATGGGTTCAAGGACGCGTTCCTGATGGCGTGGGAGGTGTGGTGGGCGCTTGTGCTCGGCTTCGCGATCTCAGGCGTAGTGCAGGCGTGGGTGCCGCGCGAGCGCATCGAGAGCGCGCTCGGTGGTTCTGGCTTTCGGCCGGTTGCGGTAGCAACCGGTCTCGGTGCTGCGTCCTCCTCGTGCAGCTACGCTGCGGTCGCGATCGCCAAGAGCCTGTTTCAGAAGGGTGCCTCGGCGGCCTCGGCGCTCGCGTTCCAGTTCAGCTCGACGAACCTCGTGGTCGAGCTCGGGATCGTGATGTGGGTCCTGATCGGCTGGCAGTTCACGCTGGCCGAGTTCATCGGCGGGCTCGTTCTCATCACGATCATGACCGTCCTCCTGCGCCTGTTTGTGTCAAAGCGCCTGGAAGAGCAGGCCCGCGAGCACGCCCAAGAGGCCGACAGCGGCCATCAGCACCACAGCGCCGGCGAGCACATGACGATCCGCCGGCGCCTGACCAGCCCGAGCGCCTGGTCGGATGTCGCCCACAACTTCCGCAACGACTGGTCGATGGTGTGGAAGGAGGTCCTGATCGGCTTCCTGCTCGCCGGGTTCATCGGCCAGCTTCCCAACAGCTTCTTCAACGCGCTGTTCCTAACCAACGCGCCGGCGGGGGTGAAGTTGATCGAGAACGCGATCGTCGGCCCGGTCATCGCCGTGCTCAGCTTCGTCTGCTCGGTCGGCAACGTGCCGCTCGCCGCGGTCTTGTGGTCCGGCGGGATCAGCTTCGCCGGAGTGATCGCCTTCATCTTCGCCGACCTGATCGTCGTGCCGATCGTCCTGATCTACCGCAAGTACTACGGCAACGCCTACGCGAAGCGGATCGTCGCGCTGATGTTCGTCACGATGGTCACGGCGGCGCTGATCGTAGATGGCCTGTTCAGCGCCACCGGGCTGATCCCGGCCGGCCCGCGGCCTTCGCGCGGTGACATCTTCGGCACGATCACCGTCAACTACAAGCTCTTCCTGAATGTGCTCGGGCTCGCAATCTTCGCCGGATTTTTCTGGCTCACAGCCCGCCGCGGCGTCACCGACCCGGTGTGCGGCATGACGGTCGATAAAGCCAAGGCGCTCCCCATGGACTTCGACGGGGAGACGTTCTACTTCTGCTCAGAGCACTGCCTACACGCCTTCGAGGTTGGGTCTGCCATGCGGACAGCTCCTTGAGTGCGTCGGGGATAACGTAGTAGTAGGCCCACAATGCCCTCCGCTACCTATGAGCTCCTAGCAGGCGACCTACATCGTCACGGCTCGTTGCGCCATTCTCACCCGCACTCGGGGCCACACGAGCACCACTCCCATCACGACCATGAGCACGCACACGGCGAGCATGGGCATGGGCATGGTCACTCTCATGGCCTTGTGGATGAGAGCATCAAGCGCTCGCGCGAGGGTGTCCGAGCCGTCACGCTCGCACTCACAATCCTCGGCGCCACCGCCGCGGCACAGGCGCTCGTGTTCGCGCTCACCGGCAGCCTGGCGCTGCTGGCCGACCTGATCCACAACGGCGGGGACGCGCTGACCGCGATCCCGCTCGGCATCGCGTTTGCCCTGCGCTCCCCACGCGCCGAGCGCCTCGCGGGTCTGGCGGTCGTCGCGGCCATCTTCATCTCCGCGTGCGTAGCCGCGTACGAGTCGATCCTGCGTCTGATCCACCCCTCCACGCCCGGTCACCTGCTCGTCCTCGCACTCGCCGGAGCGATTGGGTTCGCCGGCAACTGGCTCGCCGGGCGGGTACGCACCCAAGCGGGACACCGGCTGGACAGCCCTGCGCTGATCGCCGACGGCGATCATGCCCGCGTCGACGCATACGTCTCGCTCGCCGTGATCGCGAGCGCCATCGCGATCGCCGCGGGCGCCCCGATCCTCGACCCGGTCATCGGCCTGGGCATGACCGTTGTGATCCTGCGCATCACCCGCGAGAGCTGGCGCACGGCACGCGGACACCCACACCACGATTAGGTGGCCCAGAGGGCCTGTAGCCCCGCTGAAGACGACTACGATCCTGGCATATCCTCAATAATAGCTCAGCAGATCCGCAATATCTAGGCCGCAGATCCGCAGGTGTTGCACGACTACTTCGCGTGAGCGACCACCACGACGATGTCTCGCTACCACGACTCCGCGGACGATGCGCCTGACGGGCCGACCCCGTAGAGGCTTCGCGCTACCGCCTCCTCGGGCAAGCCACCGTCCTGCGGGCTTGCGCCTGAGTTCCATCGAGGAAGCTGAAGCTGGCCGAGAAGCGGAAGCCTCCGCGTGGGCAGGTCCTGGGCAGGCCGATGCCTTCGGGATGGTAGGCCACAGTGCGGCCGTGGCGGCGTTCGTAGTACGTGAGATTTCCGCCGATCGTCACGTGCACGCTGACGACCGATACGTAGGGGGCTCCCGGAAGGCTTTCGACGAGGGGAACCGTGAGCCTGAGGTCTCCGGCCAGCAGCAGCGAGGGCATGACGATTCGAGCGATCACCGGGGAGAGCCCGGTGACACCGACCAACACCCGCACGAATCGGCCCTGGGGCGGGCCCGCCACCAGGGCGATGCTCGCGGTCTCCGTCTCCACTTCGCCGCCGACGGGAATCTTGACGAACGCGCTGCCGGAGCCCATGCGTGAGTCCGGCGGACAGACCGACGGTCCGTGGGCTTCCAGTTCGGCGATCGGGCATGAGGCCACGCCGAGTCCGCTGGTGGCGATCCCGAGGTTGGAGGGATAGTGGAAGTCGAACCCGGTGAGCGGCGATGGGACCTGTTCTCCGGGGGCGCTGATCTGAAAGCCGAGCGAGACCGTGGTGGGAGCGCCCAGTCGCTCGGGCTTGAAGACCGTGCTGATGGTTGCCGACTGTGTCGCGGAGGCGGTACTCGACAGACCGGCGCAGAGCGCGAGCACGGCCAGCGCTACGAGTACGCGGGCGCCGGAGGACGTTCTCGGCTTTGGCTTGCCGGAGGACGTTCTCGGCTTTGGCTTGTATCTAGTAATGGAGCTTCCCAATCGTCTGGACGACCAGGCGGAATTTATTCGGACCGCGACGAGTGAAGACGCCGAACAGTTCGCCGGCGCCGTGGATGTGGGCGTAACGACCGCTGCCGCCGGTGGCGGAGAATGCGCCGCGGAAGCTCGGTTCGGGGCTGGTCGGGTTGTTCAGCGTCGCCTTCGCGTGGCCGCTGATCGATCCGCCGCGGCCGGAGATCGTGAATTGCGCGCTCACCACCGGGTTGCCGTCGTAGATGAAGTGCACCCGCACCCTGCCGGGGAGAGTTCCAACCACGGCCCCTTCGTCGATCAGTTCAGAGCCATAGCTGGCGATGAAGCGCAGCCGGCCTTCGTCGCTGACGTTCAGCACGCGTGCCGCCTCGGCGCCGGCGGGCGGGCTGCCGAGGGCGGGCGGGCTGCCGAGGGCGGGCGGGCTGCCCATTCCGACGATCGCGAGCGCAATGCTCATGCGTCTCACTTCGGTGCTCCGATCCACGGTGATCGCCGGTTGCGCACCCGCTTCGCCAGGCGCCACGTGCGCATCAGCGCGAGTGTCGGCGAGATCAGCGGCCGTAGCTGCGCGTGCAGGCCGGCTACGAACGGTCGCGCGAGCGCGCCGCTCGCGCCCGGCGACGAGGTGAAATAGGCGACGACACCGACGAGCGTCATCACGTGGTGGGCGCCGTCGGGTAGCTCGCGGGCCTGCCGCGCGGCTCGCTGAGCCCCCTGGGCGAGTACTTCTGAAAGCTCCTCGCGATCCTCATACAGACTGAGGTAACCAGGCTGGTCCGGCCCCTCCCGGCTTTGGTCCTGCTCATAGTCGACGAGCCCGTCCAGCAGTGTCAGCAGCACGCACGTCGACAGGTAGGCCGAGGCGATCGCGTCTGCCTGCGCGCTCGTGGTACCTGCATCCGCCGCGGCGACGATCAGCGCATGGATCGCGAGCACCGATGACGCGGAGCCCGCGACGAGCTCGCGCCAGTCGAGGCCGGTGCCCTCGGCCTCTGCCCTGCCCCACCGCTCCAGCTGCGCGGTCCCGAGCCGCGGCGCCGCGTGCATGCGGATCTGGGCCTGCGCGCAGCGTGCAGCGATCCACTGCGCGGCCTCGGCGATCGCCGAGGCAGCCGGCAATTGCGCCACCGCAATGACGACGGCGCGGGAGAGAGCCTCGAGATATCCGCCGTCGCTTTGCGGCGCCGGCTCCGGGCTCTCTGGGGTGACGGCTCCGGGCACGGCAACGGCGGCGATCAGGACCGCGAATAGACGCTCGCCGTCGGCCAGCGGATCGGGCGATGGCTGCTCGCTCAGTCCGTCGAGATAGTCATACATGACCTCGATTGCGACGATCGCTTGCACCGCGGCCTTGCGGTATCTCCGTGGAGCGCGCGTCGCGAGCATCGCCGCGGCCTCGGCGGTGAAACCCTCGTCGCGCAGCTTCGGCAGCGCGAGCTCTCGCAGCATCGGATCGGGGATCGCCTGGGCGCGCTGCTCCCAGCGTCGCATCTCGCGGCGCACGATCGGCGCGACTCCCGTCCAGTAGCGGACGTTGGCCAAGAGGAGCGCCAGGAAGGCTCTGGACATGTCTCGCCGGTTGCCGAGTGTTCTCACGGGCGTCTCAGCGTCCACCGAAGCGGCGGTTGCGATCGCCATGCCTACTCGTTCTCCAGGGCGAGCCCCGGCGACACGCGCGAGGCCAACCAACCGGGGATCGTCATGATCGCGAGGGCGACCGCGACGACGAGCGCGAGGACCTCGAGCGGGCGCGCGCTCACGGCGGCGCTCGCGACCGGGAAGCCCGTCACGCGTCTGAGATCCCCGTCGACGACGGCCTGGCCATAGATCCCAGCCACCGCGCCGGTGAGGCAGCCCGCGCTGAGCATCAGCGCCGATTCGACGAACAGGATCCGGCGCAGGCGCGCGGGTCTGCCCCCGGACAGCCGCAGCCCGGCAAGCGAACTGCGACGCTGCCAGATCGCCGAGCTCAGCGCGGCCACCATCGCGAAAATTGCGGCGATCTCGAGCAGCGTGGAGATCTCCTGCAGCTGACCGAGGCCTTCCCTCGCCGACGCTTCGATTTTCCCTTGGCGTGCACGCCGGCTCGATACTTCGAGGCCGCTGCCGGCGAGCTCTGAAGCGAGCTCGCCTTCCACCCGCGCGGGGCTCGCGCCCTTGGCCACCTCGACGCCGAGCGCGGTCGGGGTCGAGCCTGGCCATAGCCGGGAGTAGTCGGCGGTGCTCATGAAGATGACGCCTGTCAGCCACGCGAAGTTCGTCGTGGTCGCGGCGATCCGCAGCCGGGCGATCCCGGTCGGAGTGGGAATCCTGAGGGTCCCGCCTACACCTGAGTGCTGTTCGTCTGAGATCTGCTTCGACACTGCCACCCAGCCGCCTTCGCTCAGGCGCGCGGCGGCCACATTTGCGTGACCGTCGACGATCTGTCCGGCGAAGATCCGCGCGCCCGAGCCGGGCGGGCGAGCGATGATCCATGGCCGCGCGCCGTTGACATCCAGGAAGCTCCCCCGGAAGACGCGCACGCCCGCCACCCCGGGGTTCCGCGCGATCCGCGCCGCGTGCCCGTCTGGAAGGAATTCCACCGTCGCCTGGTTGTCGCCCGGGCTCGTGACCCAGATGTCCGCTTCGGCGGCATAGTCGTGGGCGACTTGTTTGATCTCTTGCAGCAGGTCTCCCCGCGCGCCACCGAGTGCGACCGCGCCGAACAGCGCGACCGCGCCGGTGGACGCCAGTGCGAGCGAGCGCAGCGTGGTCGTGCGCAGGGACGCAAGCGCGATCGGCAGGACGATCAGTTTTTCATAGTGGTTGGTCACGATTCGCATCAGCGCCAGTGCGCCGCCGAGCACGAGCGGCACCGTGAGCACGGTAGCGAGCGCCAGCAGCGCGGTCGCCGCGATCGCGGCGGCGGGTACGAACGCGAACAGTACGCTGGCCACCGCGATCAGGATCAGCGCGGCGGCGAACAGCCGCCGCTGCACCGAGGGTCTAAGGGCGTCTCCCGCCACGCCGTCCTGCCGGTAGACGGCGTCACGCGCGCGCCCGCGGCGCAGGTCGAGCAGCGGCACCAGGGAGGCAAGGCACGTTGCTGTGACCCCTCCCACGAGGGCCAGCAGCACCGTCTGCGCGCTGAGCACCGTGCTACCGCCGAGCGTGAACTCCTCGGCGAGATAGCCCGCGGGTTGGTGCAGGGCCCCGACGGACAGCGCGTAGCCGGCGAGCAGCCCGATCAGCGACGCGGCGAGTCCGAGGCACACGGCCTGGAACAGCGCGATCTGCACGATCGTCGCGCGCCTGGTTCCGGCCATGCGCAGATCGGCGATCGCCTGGCGTCGCTCGGGCACGGTTACGAGCATCGCGTTGAACGCGAGCAGGAAGCCGAGCAAGCCGCCGACCGCGCCGAACAGCCCGCTCGCGAGCGCGCTCGGGCGGAGCGCCTGGTGCAGCTGCGCGACTTCCGCGTCGGCCGCCTCCACCGTCAGCTTGCCCGCGGCGAGCCGCTGTAGCGCGCCGCGTACCGCCGCCGCGCGACCGGGCTCGCTCTCGACGAGGATGTGCGTCACGCGTCCTCGCAGGCCGGCGAGCCGCTGCATGCTTTGCAGCGACATCACCGCCACCCGCGCGCGCGAGAGCGCGCCGACCGCTTCCGGGCCGAGCACGGCGGAGACCCTCAGCCGCTCTGCGCGCCCGCGCAGCTGCAGCGTCACGCTCGCGCCTTTACGAGGGTGGGCGGGGATTCCAATCGCTTCCGCGGTGGCCCTGCTGAGGCCGATCGCGCCCGGCGACAGGGTCGCCAGCGGGAGCGTTTCGGAGAGGCCGTCGAGGACGGCGAGGCTCGTGTCGGCGCCGGCGAGCGTCACCGCGGTCACGCGTCCTTGTGCTCCGCGGAGCGTCGCCGTCTGCTCCAGCAGCGGCGCCGCCTGCTTGACCCCCGGGAGGTGCTCCGCGGGCACGAGCAGGCGTTCGTCGAACCCGCTCGCACCGCGCGCGCGCAGCTGTAGGTTTGCGGGACCGACGACGGCGTGGACGACCTGACCGGCCGACCCCGCGATGCTGCCCTCGGCGACGAGCGTCGCGAACACGAGCGCCACGGCGATCGCGATCCCCAGGCCGGCGAAGCACTCCTGGGCGGCGTGGGCGCGCAGACGCCGCCGGTAGAGATAGGCCAGGGCATAGGGCCGCATCAGGCTGCGTGTGCGCAGCGGCTCAGAGCGAGACACCCGCGTTCACCTCCCTGTGCAGCTCGCCGTCGCGCAGCGTGTAGCTGTGATCGGCCAGTCGCGCGGCCTCGGTGTCGTGGGTTACGAGCAGCACGCCGGCCCCGCGCTCGTGCGCGATCTCGCGGAGCAGCGCGATCAGCTCCCGGCTGCGGGCGCTGTCGAGGTTCCCGGTCGGCTCGTCGGCGAGGATCAGCCGCGGGTCGCCGGCCAGCGCGCGCGCGATCGCGACGCGCTGGCGCTCGCCCCCGGAGAGCTGCTCGGGGGTGTACTCGACCCGGCCGGCAAGCCCGAGGCGCTCGAGCCATGCGAGCGTTTGCTCCTGGGCTTCGCGCCTGCCGACGCCGCCGAGCAGCAGCTTGATCGACGCGTTCTCGAGTGCCGATACACGGGGCATCAGGTGGAAGCTCTGGTAGACGAAGCCGACGTCGCGCAGCAGGTAGTCGGATGCCTCGTCCTCTGAGAACGAGGACAGGTCTGCTCCGTCGAAGCGGATCGTGCCCTGCTCGGGTGCCAGCAGTGTGGCGGCGAGCTTCAGCAGCGTGGTCTTGCCGGACCCGCTCGGTCCGTGCAGGGCGACCATCTCCCCGGCGTGGACGGTGAGGCTGACGCCATCGACGGCGTGGACCTCCTCGCCCGCGCCGTGGTAGTGCTTCACCACGCGCTCGAGCTCAAGCAACCTGTGCTCCTTCCCGCGCGGGGCAGTTGTGTTATCCGCTCGCCTGCCGGCGGAGGCTGAGGTCCGCGACCGGCTCGAGCTCACGCTTGACGCTGCCGCACAGTTCGCCGTCGCCGATGCTCAGCGACTGGTCGGCTCCGGTCAGCCCGGTCGGATCGCCGACCGTCATCAGGACCGCGATCCCCTCGTCGGCGAGCGAGCGCAGCAGCAGCAGGACCGCGTCACGGTGGCGCAGGTCGACGCCGGCGACCGGCTCGTCGATCGCCAACAGCCGCGGTCCCAGCGAGAGCGCGTCGGCGATCGCAAGACGAGTGCGCTCGCCGCTGTCGAGCTCGGAGATGCGTCGTGCACCTAAGCTCGCCCCGTCGACCCGCTCGAGGGCCTCGCGAGCACGTACGCGGGCCTCCGCGGGCACCGCGCCTTTGACGAGCAGGCCGACGATGACCTCCTCGATCGCCGTCTGGCCCCGAGCTGTGCGAAACGACTTCCGGCAGAAGCCGATCTCGCGACCGAGGAGCTCGTCGCCGTGGTCGGCGAGGTCACGCCCGGCGAAGCAGACGGTCCCGCGGTCGGGAGCGTCGATTCCCGTCGCGAGTCGCAGGAGCGTCGTGCGCCCGGAGCCGCGCAGGCCCCAAACCGCGACCAGTTCGCCCGCGTCGATGCTCAGCGAGGCGTCATCGAGCACCACGACCTTGCGCCCGCCGGAGGAGTGGCGCTTGGCGACGTTTCGGAGCTCCAGCAGGCTCATCGATCTGGTTCCCGCCCGCCCGCGGCTGCTGCCCGCCCGTCGGATGGGTTGCCCGGCCGAGCGCGCATCGAGAGCGCTTTGATCTCGCTGCGCGCAAAGCGGGCCCAGGCGATCTTGGCGCCGATCGCCAGACGCTTCTCCTCCGCGATCAGCCGCGCCTGAAGCACCCGGGCATCGTCAGGTGCGCCGTCCTCCCCGGCGGGGATCCGAGTCGCAGAGTTCTCGTCCAGACAAGCCCCTTCATAGGCGTCGAGGATCTCGACCGCTTTGGCGGAGTCGCGCGTCAGCGCGGTGAGCTGCAGCAGGAAGACCTGCTGGCGCTTGCGCTCCTCGGCGACCTGCCCGATCAGCCACGCGTGGTACTCCTCCATGCCCGCGACCGTCGCCCGGTAGTGGGGCTTGGGCTGCCGTCCGGTGCGCGTGCCGGCCAGCTCTTCGACCAGCCCCCGCTCTTTGAGCGTGCCGAGCGCCACGTAGGCGTGGGAGACGCTCGACAGCGACAACGCATCGCCGTAGGTCCGCTCGAAGCGCTGCGCCAGCTCGTAGGCGTAGCTGGGACGTTCGACGATCAGGCCCAACAGCGCCCAGTTGACGGGAGAGTGCATCGCCGCCACCGCGCGCTGTCCCCCGGCCCTCTCTGCACCCGCTCCCATGAACACAGCCTGCCCGAAATCGGGGCTGTAGTCAAGGGGGTTGGCGCATGTTCTTCCCGTTTATATATCAGGGGATACAGGGTTGCATCAGATGCAAGTCCCCGATGAACGTTGAAGGTGGGTGGGGAGGCTCGATCCGAGGCCGGGCGCCAGCCGGCCGGCCTCACCAATAATTCAGTGGGAGGGGGTGGCCCGTTTGAGCAGCGCGCTGAGATGGCGGTACAGCCAGTACGGCCAGCCGAAGCCGAGGCCGGGCAGCATTTGCGACTCGATCATCGGTGTGTCGGCGTCGTTCTTAGCGGTGTGCTCGATCTGCTTCATGGGTCTCATCATAGACTCCCGGCGAGCTCGACGGACCGGTCCTCATCCCCTACTCCGACGAGCGCCGCGAAACGGGACACTTCTAGCCAGGCTTTTGCGAAGCGTCGCCGGGGGCTTGCGGGCGGGCTCCCTTGGCCTACGGGATCGAACCGGCCGGTGCGAGCCAGATCGAGTCGAAGTCCATGATCTGCGCGAGGGTGTCGAAGTCGCGGTCGTAGTGCAGCACGGCGCAGGACGTGTGCTGTGCGGTGGCGGCCAGGAGGTAGTCGACGAGCGGCAGTCGCTGGGCGCCCGCGGAACGGTGGGCCAGCGTGCGCATCGCGTCCTCGGCGGCGCGAATAATGCTGGGCGTCAGCGGCGCAGCTCGCAACGTCGAGAGCTCTTGGGTGAGGTCGTCGAAGATCGTGCCGCTACGAGCGCTGTACAGGATCTCGAGGCGTGCGACCGGAGAGATGCGCAGGCGATCGGCGTGCAGGGCCCGGTTCCAGTCCTCCCGAATCTCGGGACGGTCGGCTCGTGACCAAGCCGAGTTGTCGACGACAAGGGGCATCTCGCCCCACGGCCCGGAGTCGTCAGACTCGCCAGGCATCGTACTTCGCGTTGCGCAGTACGTCCCAGTCCCACGGTGCCGTCTCGGGGTGCTCGAAGTATCCCGCCAGTTTGTCGAGTCCGGCCTGGCGCTCCGGACTGATGGTCGTTGAATCCTCGACCGTGCCGTTCGGCTCGATCTCCTCTGCGATTGCGTCGAGCCGCAGTTCGGTCTCCGGCGTATCCGGCAGCGAGTCGATCAGCTCGTGCAGGCGCTCCTTCGTAGCCATGCCCGCATTTTAGCGCGCGCGGTAGGGATGAGTTCCAAGTCTTGGCGGCGCGCCATGTCCCTCGCGCCGGGCACCGCCGGGGGCTCACGGGCGGGCGGCAGGCGTTTCAACGACTGGCGCCGCCCGGGGGGGGCGCGTCGTTGGCCTCCCGGGCCTACGCCTTACCCTCGGACCAGTCATCTCGTACAACATTGCACGTCGTGGCTTGTCAGGCGGCCGAGGGGGGAGCATGATCGTCGTAGGAGAGAGAGGTCCGGTACGGGGAACGTGCGCGGGTCGTCGGCGACGGCGCTCTCCGATGGGGCCTTGCAAAGGGCAGCAAAGCGAACAGGGAGAGAGATGAAGATGGAACGGGATTCTGCTTCTTCGTCAGTTTCGGTGAGCCAGCGCAAATTTGGGAGAGGGAGAGAGAGGGTGATCCTCTGATGCGCGCACGTTTGTTGACCCTGGGGCTGGTCCCCTCGCTATGTGTGATGGTGGGGGTGGTGGTGCTCGCATGCGTGGGGGCCGGCGTCGCCAGCGCCGGGGCGCGGGCCGCGGAACCGTGTCCCAACGAACAGATCCGCGCGCAGGAGGTCTACGCGCTGCGTCTTCCTGACTGTCGCGCGTACGAGCAGGTGACCCCGGTAGACAAGGACGCCACTAATCCTACCGGCGCCACCAACGAGGTGCAGGCGTCGCTTGCGGGAGATCGCATTACCTATCTTGCCCCGGCAGGTATACCCGGTGGTGTGGGATCGTCTAATTACCCCACTTTTCTTGCCAGCCGCAGCGGTGGTAGTAGCCCAAACTGGTCGAGCCAGGGTTTATTGCCGCCTTCTCCATCTGGGTTCAGCGATACGATCTTGGGCTGGAGCGAAGATCTCTCCACGGTTGTATCAAAGGCGGTCTTCGCGGGCGAGGAACAGGGGCTTGGGGTGTACACCGAGGACACCCCAACCGGCGCCTATCAACTGGTTGCCGGTCCCTTGACCGGAGCTTTCTATACCTCAATTGATTCCGCAGGCTTCAGTGCCGATGGCTCCCACATGATCTTCGAAACCACCAGGCAGCTTCTTCCACAAGCTGCGGAAGGAGAGAATAACCTCTATGAATCGTACGACGGCAAGCTGACCCTCGCGGGCGTGCTACCCGCCTCCGAAGGCGGTGGGGCTCCCCCGGAAGGTTCCTTTGCCGGTCCTTATAACTGGGTAGGAGGCGAAACCGAATCGGGCGGTTCACGCGAAGCGTACTACACCCAGAACACGATCTCCGCCGACGGATCTCGCGTCTTTTTCACAGCGGGCGGCACCGGCCAGCTTTACATGCGTGAAAACGGCACGAGCACAGTTCGAATATCGGCATCGCAGCGTACGAGCCCCGATCCCAACGGTCCCAGGCCGGCTGCCTTCATGGCCGCGAGCCCGGGAGGCTCCGAGGTCTACTTCACAACCTGCGAGAAGCTAACCAACGATTCAACTGCCGTCTCGAACACCGAACCGTCTTGTACCAACACCAGTCAGGGGCAAGATCTTTATGCCTACGATGTCGCCACTGGCGCGCTCAGCGACCTCACGGTCGACCAGACCGCAGGGGACCCATTGGGCGCCGCCGTACAGGGCGTGCTCGGGCAGGGGGAAAGCTCCGAAGGCGGCTCGTATGTCTATTTTGTCGCCAACGGCGTCTTGGCCGTGGGCGCCTCGCCCGGCAACTGCCACGGAGTCCATTTCGAAGGAACTTGCAATCTGTACATGTGGCATGACGGCACGGTGCGCCTTATCGCTGAGCTTAACGCCGGGCGCAGTGCGCACAGTACGAGTAACGGTTTGGGCAGCCTGGCCTGGTATCCAAGATTCAGTGCGGAAGATCAGTATGAGAAGATGTCGCGCGTCACACCCGATGGCAAAACCCTGCTGTTTGCCTCTAATCGACAGCTTACCGCCTATGACAGCGCCGGCTACTCTCAGTTCTATCGCTATGACGCGGTCAACGGTGATCTTACCTGTACCACTTGTAGTCCGAGGGCTACCGCTTCGACCGGTGAACCTACGCTTCAAAGCATGGGGACGACCTCTGAACCGATAACTCCAACGGCGTTCCTGACGCGTAATTTGTCCGCGGACGGCAGTCAGGTCTTCTTCGAGAGCGAAGAAGCGCTGCTTCCCCAAGACACCGACGGTGTCAAGGATGTCTATGAGTGGGAGGCTGAAGGTGCCGGTAGCTGCCAGAGCTCGAGCGAAAGCTATAGCCAGGCTTCCGGTGGCTGTCTGTACCTGATATCGACGGGGCGCAACGCCCAGCCGTCGTATTTCGCTGATGCGAGCGCGAGCGGTGAAGACGTGTTCTTCTTTACCTCTCAGCCTTTGGTCGGCCAGGATCAGGACCAGCTCATTGACTTGTACGACGCACGCGTCAACGGGGGGGTCGCTGCACAGAACGCCTCGCCGCCGCCACCATGCGAAGGCGAAGCCTGTCGCGGCACGGAGAGTTCGGCGCCGGCGTTTGGTGCGCCGTCGAGCACGACCCTCGCGGGAGTGGGCAATCTGGCGCCACCACCGGTGTTGGCGTCCGCGCCGTCAAAGGTCGTGCCGAAGTCGGTGATGCGGGCGCAGAAGCTCGCGAAAGCGCTCAAGGTGTGTAAGAAAAAGCCAAAGAAGCGGCAGGGTTCGTGTGAGGCGCAGGCCAAGAAGAGGTATGGCAAGAGCTCAAAAGCCCGCAAGTCTATCCGGGTCCGTAAGAGCCATAAGGGGGCTAAGTGATGTTTGGATACTCCGATCAGTCGCTTACCCGCTTGGCCGCCGCGATTGCGCTGGTGCCGGCGATGACGGTGCTGTTGGGCGCGGGCGCCTCGTCCGCACTGGCAGCGCCGGTGTCGGCGCCTGCGTGGAAGATCACGGTCACGCCCGGTCCGACGAACTTCGCTCCGGGCGAAAGCTCGGGTGAAGACCGCTATCAGGTCACCGCTGTCAATATCGGTGGGGCTCCAACCAACGGGGAACCGATCGTCCTCAGCGGTACGCTTCCTCCGGGGTTGACGCTCGCTGCGAGTGGCCCCGCCGGCACCGACGATCAAGGAAACAGCTTGTCGTGCAGCGCCGGTCCCCCGATCACATGCTCGGATTCCGCGACGCTGCAACCGGGGCAGGCTGTGGGGATGGTCATACCCGTCGATGTCGCGCAAGGCGCCGAACCGAGCGTTACCACCGAAGCCGGCGTGCAAGGCGGAGGTGCCCCAAGCGCCTCCGCGAGTGACTCGACGACGATCAGCGCGACGCCCGCGGGCTTTGGCTTTCAGAGCTCAGAAGACTCGCTGACAAATGGGGAAGGCGCGGCGGACACTCAAGCCGGGTCGCATCCCTACGCCTTGACGGTACGCTTCGCGGTCAACGACATCTTGGTCACCAACACGGCCATCGCCGGATATCCTTTTCTTCCGCCGTCCGGCGACGCCAGGGACGTGACCGTCAATCTCCCAGCGGGAGTGGTCGTCAACCCTGAGGCAACGCCCGTTAGATGCACCGAGGCTGAACTTGAGAGTCAAGCAGCATGTCCTCCGGGGTCTCAGGTGGGAACTATACGGGTGACGGGAGCTCTCCTATACCACGATCCCACAACAGATACTGGTGGCAACTCCGACATCGAATCGGGCGAGCCGCTGTGGAATATGGTTCCACCCGTGGGCGTGCCGGCGGACTTCGGCTTCGATGCCCTCGGGGCTGGAATATACGTCCACCTGCTCGGGGGTGTTCGCACGGGCAGCGACTACGGGCTTACTTCCACGACCGGCGATATTGACCAGAAGGGTCACATCACCGCCGTGTCGGCGACCCTGTGGGGTGACCCCTCCGATCCCAGCCATAACTTCCAACGCGGCTTTTGCGCGCATACGACGAGTGGACTCACGTGTCCGACGGTGGAACCGACGCAAAAGCCGTTTCTTACGCTTCCGAGTGCTTGTTCGGGTCCGTTGTTGGGGACGCTTACCGCTGACTCGTGGCAGGATCCGGGTAATTTTCTGCCTTTGGATGGTTTTGAAACGGAGGGTCCGGACGGTAGTCCGGCTGGTGTGACGGGCTGTGAATTGCTTGACTTTAGTCCGTCGTTGAGCGTGAGGCCGGAACCGGAAAGCGTGGCGACCAACTCGCCGAGCGGGTTGAATGTCGATGTGGGGGTTCCGCAGGAAGAAAGTCAGGAAGGGTTGGCGGAGGCGAACCTGAAGGACGCGACTGTGACGCTTCCCGCGGGGATGGCGGTCTCGCCTTCGGCCGCGAATGGGCTTGGGGCGTGTGGTCCGGCGGAAATCGGTTTGCATAACGCGGAAGAGCCGTCGTGTCCGGATGCTTCGAAGGTGGGGTCGGTGGAAGTCGTGACGCCGTTGTTGGAAGCGCCGTTGAAGGGCTCGGTGTTTCTGGCGCGGCAGGGGTCGTTTGAAGGTTCGCTGGTTGGGTTGTATCTCGTGGCTGAAGGCAGCGGTGTGTTGATCAAGCTCGGCGGCAAGGTCACGCTCAATGCTGAAACAGGGCAGGTCACCGCGACGTTTGCTAATAACCCGCAGCTTCCGTTCAGCGAGCTGAAGCTGCGGTTCTTCGGTGGTCCCCGTGCTGCGCTCGTGACACCGCCTGGGTGTGGGAGCTATACGGCGACCTCGCAGCTGACCCCGTACAGCAGCCCCACTGCAGCTGAACCATCGAGCAGCTTTACGATCGGTGAAGGTTGCTCTGCGCAGGGGTTCGCGCCGTCGTTCTCGGCGGGGACGGTCAATAACCAGGCGGGTGGCTATACGCCATTCTCGGTCACGTTCGCGCGCAGCGATTCAGAACAGGACCTGAATGGGATCAGCGTGCAGACGCCTCCGGGGCTGTTGGGGGATCTTGCGAGCGTCCCGTTGTGCGGCGAAGCGCAGGCGAACGCGGGGAGCTGCTCCGCGGCGTCGCAGATTGGGCATACGACGAGCGAGGCGGGCCCGGGCTCCGATCCGGTGACGCTACCGGGGCCTGGGGAAGCGCAGGATCCGGTGTATTTGACGGGCCCGTATAACGGTCAGCCGTTCGGGCTGTCGATCGTCGTCCCCGCGAAGGCGGGGCCCTTCAACTTGGGGACGGTCGTGGTGCGCGCGTCGATCGCGGTCGACCCAAGTACCTCGGCGTTGACGATCACGAGCAACCCGTTGCCGAGGATCCTCGATGGGATCCCGTTGCAGATCAGGACGGTGAACGTGACGGTCGATCGTCCTGGGTTTACGTTCAACCCGACGAGCTGCGCCGCGCAGAGCGTCAGCGCGGCGATCACGAGCACCCAGGGCGCGAAGTCCGCGGTGTCGAGCCCGTTCGAGGCGGCAAACTGCGCGACGTTGCCATTCAAACCGTCGTTCACGGCCTCCACGCAGGGCAACGGCACGACCAAAGGCAACGGCGCGTCGCTGATGGTGAAGATCGCCGCCAAGCAGGGGCCAGGGTTCAAAGCCGGCGAAGGGGAAGCGAACATCGCCAAGGTCGACACGTCCCTGCCGCTGGCGCTGTCCTCGCGGTTGACGACGCTGCAGAAAGCCTGCACCGAAGCGCAGTTCGCGGCCAATCCAGCGGGCTGTCCGGCGGGGTCGTTCGTTGGCGTGGCGGTCGCGCACACGCCGGTGTTGAACGCGCCGTTGGTGGGTCCGGCGATCCTCGTCTCCCACGGCGGGGAGGCGTTCCCCGACCTCGTGCTGCTGCTGCAGGGCGAAGGGGTCGAGATCGTCCTGACGGGCCACACGCAGATCAAGAACGGGATCACCTACTCGAGGTTCGAAACGGTCCCGGACGCGCCGGTGTCGAGCTTCGAACTGAACCTCCCCGAGAAGGAAAACTCGATCCTCGGCGCGATCAGGAATCTGTGCAAGCCGACGAAGACCATCACGGTCAAGAAGCGCGTCGCGGTCAAGCGCCACGGCCACGTCGTTCACAACAAGCACGGCAAGATCGTCTACAAGACCAAGAAGATCCACAAGCAGGTGGCAGAAACGCTGCTGATGCCGACGACGATGACCGGCCAGAACGGCGCGGTGCTGACCCAGAACATCAAGGTCGGTGTTACTGGATGCCCACCCACCCGCAAGGCATCCAAGCCCGCCAAGAAGCACACGAAGAAGAAGCAGAAGAAGAAGAAGAAGTAGCGGTCGAGATTTCCAAGTCTTGAGCGTCGCTGGGTGGGCGGGATCCCTGTCCACTCCCAGGCGTTCGAGGGGAACCCAAGGCGTTAGCACCCTCTCGCGCCAAAGGGCCCTGACCCACTGGGCGCCGCGGCTTTTCGACCCCACTCCAAGCCGCGGCGCCCCCTTTTGTAGCTATCGCCCCCTCGGGCAAGCCACCGTCCTGCCGGCTTGCGCTTGCGTTCCGTCCAGGAAGCCGAAGGCTTTCGTACCCCTAGCTCTGCTCGATGATGCTCCGCGACCACGCGATCGCGTCGGTGGCCCACTTCAGCGCCTGGTCGCGGTCGAGGCTGGTCTGAGCTTCAGATCCGTAGCGCTCGTCGCGCGCGAATGGGTTCAGGTCTTCCACGTCGTCGAGCGCCGAAGGCAGTTCGATCCCGGAGTGCTCGGCGAAGTCTCTGAGGCGTTCGAGGTCGTGGGTGAAGGGGAATTCGGCGCCCTTGGCCGCGAGCACGGCCTTGAGGGCCTTCTCGACGGCTTGGTGGGTATGGAAACCGACGATCGGGTCGGAGATCCCCTCGACTCGCAGCACCGATCTCGCGGCGAGCTCATCTTCTTGGGCGGCGCCAAGCAGTCGGCGGGCGAGGTCGCCGTTCGTGGCCATTACGCGGCGATCTCCTGGCCCTCGCGCAGGGCGGAGTTGATCACGGTGCCGTACACGTCACGCCACTCGCGCACGCTCTCGTCGCTTCTGACGATGACGTCCGCCCACACCCCGAGCCCGTTCAGCGCGCGGTGCAGCCGGACGGACTCCTTGACCACGTCCTCGACCTCGGGCTCGATCACGAGGAAATCCAGGTCGCTGTGCTCGCCGGCCTCGCCACGGGCGTGGGAGCCGAACAGGATCACCCGGCTTCCCGGCGGGGCGGCCCGGAGGATGCGCCGGCCAGCCTCCTGTATCACAGCGTCCTCGAACACGCCCAAAACTTTACCGCGATCAGAAGGTCTCAAAGCAAGTTGTAGGGTCGGGATTTGTACCTACCGCCCCCTCGGGCAAGCCACCGTCCTGCCGGCTTGCGCGTGAGTTCCGTCCAGGAAGCCGAAGGTGGCCGAGAAGCGGAACCCTCCAGGCGGGCATGTCTTCGGCAGCACGACGCTCTTCGGCCGGTAGGCGACCATCTTTCCGTGCTGCCGGTGGTAGTACGTGAGGTTCCCGCCGAGCGTCACGTGTACGCGCACGACCGAGACGTCAGCCGCCCCGGGCAGGCTTTCGACGAGCGGCACGGTGAGCTTCAGGTCGCCGGCCTCGAGCAGCGAGGGCATCACGATCCTGGCGGCGACGGGGGAGAAGCCCGTGGCGGCGACGAGCAGCCGTATGTACCCGTTCTGCGAGGGTCCCGCCACGAGGGCGATGTCCCCTTTCTCCGTACGGATTTCGCCGCCGACGGGGATTTCGACGAATGCGCTGCCGGAGCCCATGCGTGAGTTCGGCGGGCAGATCGACGGTCCCCGAGCTTCGAGTTCGGCCAGCGGGCACGAGGCTGTGCCGAGTCCGCTCGTGGCGATCCCGAGGTTGGAGGGGTAGTGGAAGTCGACCCCGGTCAGCGGCGAGGGCACCTGGCCGGCGGGAGCGCTGATCTGAAAGCCGAGCGAGACCGTGGTGGGGGCGCCCAGTCGCTCAGGGGTGAAGACGGTGCTGATGCTCGCCGATTGCGCGGCCGCGGCGCTCCCCGGGATACAGGCGCAGAGCGCGAGTGCGATCGCGAGGATGTGTGCTCGGGACATTGTGTGCTCGAACTCTCGATCGGGGGTTAGTAGGGGAGCTTGCCGATCGTCTGGACGACCAGCGCGTAGCCGCGGCGAACGAAGACGCCGAACAGTTCGCCGGTCCCGTGGATGCGGGCGTAGCGGCCGCTGCCGCCGGTGATCGTGAACGCGCCGCGGAAGCTCGGTTCGGGGCTGGTCGGGTTGCTCAGCCTGGCTTTGGCCCGGCCGCTGATCGATCCGTCGCGGCCGTAGATCGTGAACCTCGCGGTCACAGCCGGGTCGCCGTTGTAGACGAAGTGCACCCGCACCTTGCCGGGCACGCTCCCGAGCGCGCGCCCTTCGTCGATCAGTTCGGACCCGGAGCTCGAGATCAGATGCAGATGGCCTTCGTCGCGGACGTTCAGCACACGCGAGGCAGCGGCCCTTGCGCGGGAGGGCGGGCTGCCCTGGGCGAGGCGGCTGCCCTGGGCGGGCGGGCTGCCGATTGCGGCGATCGCTGCGAGCGCAGCCGTGGGGCCGGCCAGCTTGTCAAATCTCATTGCACCCTCCGTGTCTGCGTGATCCTCTCCTAGACGATGCTAGCCCTCCGCTCGCCGGCATTCGCCGGTAGGGGCCAGGCCCGCGGGCCACGAGCCGTCGATCGCCGGGCGCGGGCACGTCCTACTCGTTCTCCAGGGCGAGCCCCGGCGATACGCGGGATGCGCGCCAGCCGGGGATCGCCATGATTGCAATCGCGCTGGCGAGCACGAGCACGAAGACCTCGAGCGGGCGAGTGCCGGTGAGGATGCTCGCGAGTGGGAAACCCGTGACGTGGCGCAGGAAGCCGTCGATTATGAGCTCGCCGTAGACACCGGCGATCGCGCCGGTCAGGCACCCTACCCCCAGCATCAGCGCGGCTTCGAGCAGCAGGATGCGGCGCAGGCCGCCGGGTGTGGCGCCGGAGAGGCGCAGCCCGGCGAGCCACTCCCGGCGCTGGCGCAGGCTCGACGCGAGCGCCGCGGCCATCGCACCGATCGCGGCGAGCAATAGCAGCGTCGAGATCGCCTGGAGCTGGCCGAGACCTTCGCTCGTCAACGCGTCGATGCTCGCTTCGCGCTTGGCGGCGGTGGCGACTTCCAGGCCGGATTGGGAGCCCGCCCGCCGGCCCCGCCGCCCCGCCCGCCCGAGCGCGCGCGCGATCGCGCCGCGCGCGAGCGTGATATCGGCTCCCGGGAGGAGCTGGACGCCGAGCGCCGTGGGCGCGGAGGTGCTCCAGAAGCGCGTGTAATCGGCTGAGCCGATGAAGATCACGCCGGGGGGCCAGGCGAGGTTGGTCGTGAGCGCCGCGATCCTGAAGCGAACATCGCCGGTGGGGGTGGGCAGTGCGATCGTGCCGCCGACACCCACGCGGTGAGCTTCGGCGATCTGTTTGGAGACCGCGATCCAGCCGCCTGCCTGTGCCGGCGGAGCCAGTGCGTGCTGTCCCGGTGGCGCCGGTTCGCTCAGGCGCTCCTCCGCGCTCGCGGCGTTCCCTTGGAGGATCTCGCTCTGTAGCACCTGCCGGCTGGCGCCGGGCGGGCGGGCGATGATCCACACGCGGCGGTTGGCCAATTCGAGGAAGCCACCCTGGAAGCTGCTCACGCGCGCGACGCCCGCAACAGCGGCGATCCGCGCGGCGGCCCCGCCCGCGGAGAATTCGTTGACCGCCTGGTTATCGCCGGGGTTCGTGACCCAGATGTCCGCTCCATCCGCCACGTAGCTGTGGGCGAAGGAGCGGACGCCGCGCAGCAGGTTCTCGCGCGAGCCGCCCAGCGCGACGGACCCGAACAGCGCGACGGCGCCGGTCGCGGCGAGCGCCAGCGAGCGCAGCGTCGTCGTGCGCAACGATCCGAGCGCGACCGGGAGCGCGATCAGCTGCTCGTAGCGCTCGGCCACGAGCCCCATCAGTCTCAACAGCGCCCCGAGCACGAGCGGCACTGCCAATACGGTGGCCAGCGCCAGCAGCGCGGTCGCGGCGATCGCGGCAGACGGCGCCAGCGCGTAGAGAACGCTGGCTGCCACGAGCAGGCCCACGCTGCCGGCGAACAGCCGTCGCCGCACGCCCTGCCCGAGGCCCTCGCCGGGGATGCCGTCCTGCTGGTAGACGGCGTCGCGTGTGCGCCCACGGCGCAGGTCTGCCAGCACGACGGTGCTGGCCACGCACGTGGCCAGCACGCCGCCAAGAAACGCCAGCAGCAGCGACCTCGGGCTGATGACCGTGTTCGAGCTGAGCGTGAACGCCTCGGCGAGATAGGCGGAGCTCTGGTGGAAGGCGCCGACCGATAAGACGTAGCCCGCGCCCAGCCCCACGAGCGACGCGGCCACTCCCAGGCAAAGAGCCTGGAACAGGACCACCTGGACGATCCCCGCGCGCGTGGTGCCGCGCAGGCGCAGGTCGGCGATCGCCTGCCGGCGGTCGGGCACCGTCAACAGCATCGCGTTGAACGCCAGCAGCAAACCGAGCAGCGCGCCGATCGCCGCGAACAGGCCGCTCGCGAGGCGGCTCGGTCCCAGCGCCTCACGCAGCAGCCTGACGTCCTGATCGGCCGGCGCGACGGTCAGCCGCCCTCCGGCGAGGGCGCGAAGCTCCGAGCGCACCTTGCCTTCGGCTCCGGGCACGGGCTCGACGAAGATCCGCGTAACCGCACCGGGCAGCCCTGAGAGCTGCTGCATGCGGTTGAGTGGCATCACCGCTACCAGCGCGCGCGAGAGCGCGCCGGCGGCTTCGTGGCCGAGCACGGCCGAGACCCGCAGCGTCGTAGCGCGGCCACGCATCTCAAGCGTCACCTCGCCGGCCCCGCCGGAGCCTCTCCCAGCCTTGATTGGGTGGGTGGGGATCCCAATCGTTTCAGCGCTCGCCTGGCTGAGGCCGATCGTGCCCGGCCTCAGCGCCGCGAGCGGGAGCGTTTCGCCGAGGCCGTCGAGCACCGCGAGGCTCGCGTCTGTGCCCGCCAGATCGATCGTCGTATGGCGCCCATTCGCGGCACGTATCGTCGCGGTCTGCTCCAACAGGGGGGCGGCCCGCTTGACCCCCGGAAGGTGTTCCACGCGGACCAGCAGACGTTCGTCAAAGCCTTGCCCGGTGCGCGCGCGCAGCTGCAGGCTCGCCGGACCGGTGACGGCGCGGACGACTTCGCCGCTGGAGCCCGCGATGCTCGATTGGGCAACCGTGGCCGCGAACACGAGCGCCACGGCGATCGCGATCCCGATCCCCGCGAAGCACTCCTGCGCCGCGTGTACGCGCAGCCAGCGGCGGTAGAGGAAGACGAGCGCGTACGGACCCATCAGGGTACGCGTGCGCGGGGGCTCGGCGCGCAAGGTGCGGCCTACTCTGTCGAGGTTGGTTGCACAGGTACCGAGGCCGCGCGGTCCGGGCCGTCCTCGAGGTCCGGGCCGTCCTGGTGCAACTCGCCGTCGCGCAGCGTGAAGCTGCGATCGGCGAGCTGCGCGGCGTCCGAGTCGTGAGTGACGAGCAGCACGCCGGCCTCGCGCGTGTGCGCGATCTCCGCGAGCAGCGCGATCGTCTCGTGGCTGAGGGCGCTGTTGAGGTTGCCCGTAGGCTCGTCGGCGAGGATCAGCGTGGGATCGCCCACCAGCGCCTGCGCGATCGCGACCCGCTGGCGCTCGCCGCCGGAGAGCTGCTCGGGGGTGTGGCCGACGCGGTCTGAGAGGCCGAGGCGCTCGAGCCACTCGAGCGCCTGAGCCTGAGCCGCGCGGCGGCCCACGCCGTCGAGGACGAGCTTGACCGAGGCGTTCTCGAGCGCGGACACGCGCGCCATCAGGCGGTCGCGCTGGGAGATGTAGGCGACGTCGCGGCGCAGGTAGGCCGACTCCTCGCGCTCGGAGAACGACGACAGCTCGACTCCGCGGAAGCGGATCGTGCCCTGCTCGGGCTCGAGCAGCGTGGCCGCGAGCTTCAGCAGCGTGGTCTTGCCGGAGCCTGAGGGGCCGCGCACGGCGACCATCTCGGAGGCGTTGACGGTGAGCGTGACGCCGTTGACGGCGCACACCTCCTCGCCCGCGCTGTGGTAGTGCTTCACCACGCCCTCGAGCTCGAGCAACTGTGCTCCCTGCGGCCTGGAGGAGGGAACTATCCGCTCGCCTGCCGCCGGAGGGTGAGATCCGCGACCGGCTCCAGCCCGCGCTTGGGGCTGCCCGACAATCGACCGTCGCCGATCGTCAGCGACTGGTCGGAGCCGCGCAGCCCGCTGAGGTCGCCGACCGTCATCAGGACCGCGACGCCCTCGTCGGCGAGCGAGCGCAGCAGCAGCAGGAGCGCGTCGCGCTGGTCCAGCTCGACGCCGGCGAGGGGCTCGTCGAGCAGGAGCAGTCGCGGCCCGAGCGCAAGCGCGTGGGCGATCGCGAGGCGCACGCGCTCGTCGCTGTTCAGCTCAGCTATGCGCCGAGCGGACAGGCGCCCGGCGCCGGCGCGCTCCAGCGCCTCGTGCGCGCGCGTGTGAGCCTCCTTGCCCCTGACGCCGTTGACGAGCAGCGCGAGCAGCACCTCATCGACCGCGAGCTGTCCTTGGGCGCCCGGGAAGGACTTGTGGCAGTAGCCGATCTCGCGAGCGAGGATCCGCTCGCCGTGCCCGGCCACCTCACGCCCGTCGAAGCGGACGGCTCCGGCGTCGGGGGCGTCGATCCCCGCCACGAGGCGCAGCAGCGTCGTACGCCCCGAGCCGCGCAGGCCCCAGACGCCGACCAGTTCGCCGGGGTCGATCTCCAGCGAGGCGTCCTCGAGCAGCAGGACGTTGCGCCCGCCGAGGGAACGGCGCTTGGAGACGTTGCGGAGCTCGAGCAGGCTCATCGAAGCGCCTCGATCTGGTTGCGCGCGTACCTTGCCCACTGGATCTTCGCGGCGAGCGCGAGGTACTTTTCCTCCGCGATCAGCCTCCCCTGCAGCTCCGGAGCGCTGCTCGGAGCGCCGGCGTCCGCACGGTCGACGCGGGTGCTGGAGATCTCGCTCAGGCAGGCCTGCTCGTAGCGCTCGATCACGGCGAGCGCCGTAGGGGCGGGGAGACCGGCCAGCTGCCGTGCGAACACGCCTGGAGCGTCGGCGTTGCGCGGCGAGTAGGCGAGCAGCCACTGCTCGTAGTCGCGCAGGCCCTTGGTTGTCGCCTGGTAGACGATCGCCGTGGTCCTTGGCCGGCCCGGTGCGTCGGGGGCCGGGTCATCGGCGTGGCGCCGCTCGATCAGGGATCGCTGCTCGAGCGCTTTCACCGCCCCGTTGATCTGGGAATGGGTACTGAGCTCGATCGCGCCCGCGTAGGCGCTGTCGAATCGCTGGAACAGGTCGTAGCCGTGTCCGGGACGCTCGATCACGAGGCCGAGCACCGCCCAGTTGATCGGCGAGCGCATCGCCGAAACGCTCCTATCGCTGAGGACCCTAGCTCCCATCTCCTCCCACAGCGTACCTGAAAAGACGTGCCCGAGAATAGGCTAAATCAGCCTAGTCTGAATCAGTACGACTGATTCAGCTTGTGGAGGGCTCGACATCGCGCCATGATCGACGACAGGAGAAATTGAAAGAGGGCCATCCCTCCCTGCGCCGGGTCGGCGGAGAGGGATATGAGCAATGAGGAGGGGAAGTGCAAAGACCGCGATACCGCCGGGAGAACGTAGGAGCGCCACCGAGCACCGGCACACTTTGCGCGCTCCGCGTCTCACTCCCGCGCCCGCACGCCCACCCCCTGTTCGAGTGCCTCCACCCCCTCTCCGGAGGCGCCCGGACGGTGACCGGCGTTGGCACCCTCCCGCGCCGGGCTCTACCGGGCGCCGCGGCCCTCACCCCGGGTCGCGGCGCCCAACTATTCGCGACGCTCCGTGCCTCTATCGCGAACCCGTCGGTGGCGGAATCCCCAGCTGTTTGCAGATGTCGCGGGCGACGGGATAGGGGAGCTCGCTGTGCCGTGGGATCGGCGAGCGGACCAGATTCAGCAAAGCAGGTCGGACCTTCATTTTTTCGACCGACCCGCGAAGCGGTTCTTACGGTCGAAAAAATGAAGCGCCGATCCTGCGCCTCTTCACGCTGCGAAGCTCAGGTGCACCGGCTCGGTGTCGGCGTCCGCAGGGATCTCACGCAGCACCTTGCCTGCCTGGTCCTCGACGTAGAAGCGCAGCCAGTCGTTCAGTGCCGAGAGGATCATTTCCCGGGCCTCTTTACGTGTACGGCCCTGGCTGAGAACGCCGGGCACCTCGGGAATCGACACGACGATCCAGTCGCTGTCGGGGTCCTGCTCGTAGACGATCGTCAGTTTGGGCGCGTCGTTCATGGCCTAAGCGTAGCGCAAGCCCGCTCGCCCAGAAGCCCAACCCAACCGGCCGCCGGCCGACCCAACCCACCGTGCTGTGTGCCCCCGATCGGTCGCACGACCGTCCCACCCGACTCACCCATTCGTCAAAACAGGCCGGCTGACACTCAGCCAGCCGGGAGAAGGAGATAACCGATGTTCTCAGCACTACGTAAACGAATGCACCTCAGTCCCGCGACCGCGATCGCGACGCTCGCGCTCGTGTTCGCAATGACCGGCGGGGCGTATGCCGCCAAGCACTACTTGATCAACTCGACCAAGCAGATCAGCCCGAAGGTGCTGAGGGCGCTCAAGGGCAAGAACGGCAAGAACGGCCTGAACGGCGCGAACGGCGCGGCGGGCGCTCAGGGACCCGCCGGT
>DATCFG010000077.1:0-41456 GCA_036509655.1 Solirubrobacteraceae bacterium
CGGGGAGCCGCGAGGCCGCTCGGCCCGGGAGTGCGAGCAAGCCAACGTCGGCGCGGACACGCGTGAAGCTCAAGCGACCACGCGCAGGCGGGGGCGTTCTGGCGCGCCGCCGTGCCGCGCCGCGCGCGCCTCGCGCCACTCGACATCAACTGGGCGCGGGCCGAATCTCCGCAGATCGTCAATCGCGAACGCGTAATGGGCATCAAGCATTTGCAGGCTCGTCCCGCACTCCTTGGCGACGGTCTGCGCATCCTCGGCTCGAAGCCGCAGGGAGATGCCGCCCCGCCGCAACGCGTAGGGGGTCGCGCCCGCGATCCCCGCGAGCTCCGCCTGTTCGGCGACCTTCTTGACCGCGGGGTTGAAATACTTTGGCCCCCACTTCTGCGCCTGGCTCGCGGAGAAATGACAGGCTCCGAGCTGTTCTCGCACTCCATATCGAGCGCTGGCGAGGTCCCCGGGGATGATGAAGTCGACGTCGCGCGCCGGATGACCCCAGCGCCTTAGAGCGGCACGCCATCGCTCCATGTCCAGCGCGAGAATGCTCGGGGTCGCCGTCCGCCTTTGGGTGCTGTGCTCGGTCTTGCCCCATTCATCGAGCTGGCCCCCGGAAACGACCTCCACCACCTCGGCGAAGCCGAGACTCAACGACATCCAACGCATTCCCCACACCTCCTGATTGCGGGCGCCGAGGCCGTACTGGAGACTGACGATGGCGGCGTCGCGCTCCGCGAAGATCGAATCCCGGTCGGTGACTCGCAGCAGCATCTGGTCGCGGATGGCCTCTACCGCCTGGGGTGAGAGTGCCCAGCTGGGCACCCGCGATCCGCGACGGCGCCCAGAAGCGGCCCGTCCCGTGCCGCCCCGGCGCGCCGAGCGGCGTCTGCTGATGCTGCGCTCGTTGGCGAGCAGGCAGCCATTGGTTTGGACCTCGGGGACGATGCGCGAGCCGGCAGCCCAGCTCAGGGCGGAGGACAACACCGCCCAGCTCTTCGTGCGGGTGGGTTGGTGCACGCCGGCCGAGCGCATCTCCTCGCGCCAGGTTCTCGGCGCGTCGGGCTCGTTGAATCGCGCCGCCGGTTGAGACGCGAGCGCCAGCGCGTAGCGGGCTGGCGGAAGTGGCTTGTTGGCGGGTGTATGGAGTGGCTTGCCGAGGATATGGCAGTTCGCTGTAGTGCGATACCGGGCAAACGTCGTGGGGGCGAGACCACTCTCGATACTGGGGTCAGCGTCCAGGGCGAAGTAAAGCTCGACGACCTCGCCGATCGTGCGCGCGTCGACTGCATTGGCCTCCGTCGCGTCGAGATCGAGCAAGAACCGACGTAGGCTTTCGATTCCTCTCCGCTCAGCCGTGCAGTAGTCCTCCATCCATGTGCGGCCTGCTCTCGCGGACCCAAAGGTCTTGGTCCGCTCGATCGATTCGTGGTCGTAGAAGCCGACGAGGTAGGACTTGCGCCCGTTCTTGGCGACCCTTGGCCAGAGCGATTTCTTCCGCCATGGCTTAGCCATTGAGCGGTCCTCGAGCGTGGGGGTGGGGAACGGGGGACGGTCTACTCATCGGTACTCCTCTCGCAGCGCTTGCAGGCGCTGCGGCGATAGGTCATAGGACGCCTGCTCGGCAGTGCTCCCAAGCGAGGGACGACGCGATCGCTTGCCGCCGCCGCCCGTCGCCGCCGCTCGGACCTCGCGACGGGACGAAGTGCCGCGACGGCGAGCAGGTGTGGATCCATCGGCATCGTTGGCTCGCCAGAACTCCTCGATCGCCTCGACCGGTATCCGGTAGTGCCCGCCGGGCAATCGCCGGTAGCGCAGCTGACCGCTGGAGAGGTAGCGGCGAAGCGTCCGCTCATGGACGCCCAGCTCGGCAGCAGCCTCACCGGTGCTCAGCAGATGGCGCTCACGCGAGCGTGGACCTGAGAAAACACCCACGAGAAACTGTCGAGCAAGATCCGCTGATGCCCTTGCGGATCTTGCTAGCGCGCGGCAGGCGGCGTGGCCATAACCCGGCCCTATGCGGAAGGACCGCGTGCCGTAGGCGAGGCTACGAGCCTCACCTCGAGTGAGGGCTGCGGGGCTCCTGAGAACACCTCTTGCGAGCGTCGCGCGGAATGCACGATCTGAGCAAATCTGCGGTAACGGTGCGGTAACGGGACCGCGACAAAACGCGAAAAGTGCGCATTTGCAGGGCAAATTGCCCGTTTGACTGTTCACTCGTAATGAAGGGGTCGGGAGTTCGAGTCTCCCCGTCGGCTCTGAGGTGTAGTGAGCCAAAGCAGGTCGGGGGGCACACCTTACGAGGTGTAGCGCACACCTTCTCGATTGCGTAGCCTTAGGTAGCGATGCTCTTTGTTCTGATCGCAAGTGCTTTGGTGGTAGCGGTCGCGATGCTCGGATTGAGCATCTGTCGCATCGCCGCGCTCAGCGATCGCGATAGTGCCCTCGGCCTGACCAAATGGCTCGCGGCGAGCCGGCTCGCCGAGCGCCAGGTGGCGCCCACAGACCACGCCGGCGAGCAGTTCCGCTTCGACCCTCCCGACGAGGCCTTTCGCGCGGGTGGCTGGCGATGACTGGCAGCGGCAACATGTTTCGGATCGCTCGGCTTCCCGCCAGAGGCCCCCTCTGTGCGAGCGTGGCCATCCTGGTGCTGCTGGGGATCCTCCTCCTCGCCGGGAGTGCCCGCGCGGCGTCGGCTGCTGAACCTGCTCCGGAAGTATCGCCGCCGCCGGCCGCTGAACCAGCTCCGGAAGTATCGCCGCCGCCGGCCGCTGAAACAGATCCGGAAGTATCGCCGCCGCCGGCCGCTGAACCAGCTCCGGAAGCATCGGCGCCGGCCGCCGAACCGGCTCCGGAACCCTCGTCTCCGGTGGCGCCGGTCGTTGAGCCCGCGCCAAAAATCTCGCCTCCCGCCGAACCTGTCGTTGAGCCGGCGCCGGAAGCCTCGCCTCCGATCGAACCGAGCAAAGAAGTCAAGGAAACACCGGCCGCCGAACCGGCCAAGGAAGTCAAGGAAGCCCCCGTCGCCGAATCGATCGAGGAAGCAATGCAAGTAACCGCCACGGCTGGGCAGGACGCGGCGCCGGCCAATAACCCAGCGGCCGCGGTCGGCCCGGAAGTATCGAGCGCTCCGAACGGACAGCTCACGGCGACCTTCCCGGTTATCTCTGGGGAGAGCCAGACGATCTCAGCCACAAGCTCGGCCGATGCCGCGGCGCTTGCGCGGAGGATGATCGCCGCGCAGCGCGCTGAGAACTTCAATCGCGCGCTCGGCGGCCTGGGCTCGTCCCTGACCGACACGGCCGGCAAGCTGGATGGTCTACGCCTTCTCTCGGCGTCTGCGGCCTTGGTCGACGATTTGTCCAGGGGCGCGACTTCGAGTACGGGTGCGCGAGCGGGTGGCCGCTCCGGTGGCTCCCCTGGTGGGAGCGGCCCGATCGGCCCGCCGCCCAGGCCCACGCCGAGTGGGACCTTCGGCGGCGCGGCCGGGGGCGGCGCCGGTATCGGGCTCTCCGGGTTCCCGACGTTCGCGGGTCACCTGCTGCGGGGTGCCCCGCTCGCGATGCGTCGCCTGCGACTTTCGTTTCAGCCGTGGCTCACGGCGTCCTTCGTTCTGATCCCAGAGCGGCCGGGCTAGCTCCTCCCGGTCGTTTCGCTTTGGCCTGGATCTCATGGTCCAGGCCTCGGGAATCAATTCGAAGCCTCTTTGGAAGGAGCCGTACGCGATGGAACGTCATCCGACGACGTCTAAGGGAAGTATCAACACACTAAACGAGGGCACGACAAGGCTCGTCGTGATGCGCGCCGACACAGCCTGCGACGGGAATACCGCCTTCGACAGGAACACGCGAGCATGGCCCACTCGAAACCAGACCCACCCGCTGTCGGAGAACGTGAGCATCTGGATGCACACGCTGATCCTCACGGGCGAGTTGACACATCGCTCTGCGCACACCCTCGAAGTGGAGATCGAACGTCTTTTCGAAGAGGGTGTCACTAGCATCACGCTGGACCTCCGTCAACTGACGCACATAGATCCACTCGGGGTGGCGGTGATCGGGTTCCGTTGCCGTCTCTGCAAACGGCAGGGACACGGCTTCGTGCTGATTCCCGGGCCTCGGTTCGTCCAGCGCGCCTTCGCAGAGGCGGGCGTCATCGACCAGCTGCCTTTCCAAGAAGACGAGCTCGCCGCCCGCCGACTCCGCGCCGCAGCGCCGGGCCGACCGGCTCGTGAAGGCCGCGAGCAGTGACTAACGATCCACGCTGATGCGATGAGCTACGCGATATCGCCCTGCGGGGGCTCCGTCAGCGGCGGTTCTCGAGCCTGCCCGGCGGCCGTGCGGCCGGCGCGCTGCGTGTAGAGGAACCAGGCGAAGCCGGCGAGCGTGAGCAGGCTCGCGACCCAGAAGTTGAGGCGCTCGCCGAGGATGTGGTGCGCGGGGTCGACGCGGAGCAGCTCCTCGAAGATGCGGAAGGCCGAGTAGCCGGTCACGTACAGCGCGAAGATGCCCGGCGCCCGAATCTGCCGGTGGCGGATCAGCCAGACGAGCGCGGCGGCGAGCGCCAGGTCCCAGATCAGCTCGTAGAGGAAGGTCGGGTGGAAGGTCGCGTAGCCCAGATATCCGGTCGGCCGGTGTGCGGGGCTGATCTGCAGCGCCCAGGGGAGGTTCGTCGGGCCGCCGAAGAGCTCCTGGTTGAAGTAGTTGCCGACCCGCCCGATCGCCTGCGCGACGAGCAGCCCCGGGGCGACGGCGTCCATGAACCTGGTGACGCTCACTCGGTGCTGGCGCAGTGGGATCAGACCGCCGAGGAAGCCCCCGGCGATCCCGCCCCAGATCCCGAGGCCGCCCTGCCAGATCGCCAGCCACCCGTACCAGTTGTGCTGGACTTCGTTCCAGCTCGTCACGTCGTGGTAGAGCCGCCCGCCGATGATGCCTGCGGGCACGCCCCACAGCGCGACCGTATAGACGAGGTCCGGGTCGCCGCCTTTTTCGCGCCACAGCCTGCGGGTGAGGATCACCGCGGCGGTGATGCCGACGACGTAGCAGAGGCCGTAGAAGTGGAAGGACAGCGGGCCGACGTGGAGCCCGTTGGCCGACGGGCTGGGGATCGAGGCGAGCATTGCCGGGGCTGACACTAGAGCAAGGCGCCGAGCGCAGGTCGCGCTCGGCGGAGCCGGCGCTAAGCGCTCGAGTCCGGAGCACTCATGCCTGGATCAGGCCTGCGCGCCCTCTGTCGCCGCGATCCCGATCGTCCCCTCGGCCAGTTCCCCCTCCAGCGATCGGTGTCCCGTCTCCGCCGCGGTTCCCGAGCCGGCCTTCGGCACGAGCATGCCCGCGAGCAGGCAGATGAGCAGGAAGCCGGTCGCCATCCAGAAGGTCTCGGTGAAGCCCGTGACGGCCGGCAGTCCGTCGATCGTGTGCCCGGCGATGAACGTCGCCGACAGCTGGCCGCCGAGCGCGCCGCCGAGCGTTCTCATGACTGTGTTCATGCCGCTCGCCACGCCCGTCTGGTGGGGGGAGACCGCCTGCACGATCAGGTTGCCGAGCGCCGCGAAGGCGAGGCCGACGCCGACCCCGAGCAGCCCGGCGGCGATCAGCAGGTCGTAGGGATGGCTGTGCGCGACGGCGAGCAGCGCGAACGACGCGGCGCTGAAGGCGGTCCCAGCCAAGAGCGCCGCGCGCGAGCCGAAACGGACGGAGATACGCCCGGCGAGCAGGCCGAGGATCGTCATCCCGATCGTCGCGGGCAGCAGGTAGAGGCCCGATACGACGACGGAGGCGCCGAAGCCGAACCCGGTGCTCTTCGGCAGCTGGGCGATCTGGGGGATCACGATGAACGACGCGTACATGCCGGCGCCGAGCAGGAACGCGGAGGCGTTCGTCGTCCACACGCCCCTGATCCGCATCATCGTCATGTCGACGAGGGGGTTGGAGCTGCGGGACTCGACCGCGATCCAGGCGGCCGTGACGGCGAGCCCGACGGCTAGCAGGCCGAGCGTCTTCGGCGAGCCCCAGCCCCATGTCGTGGTCTCCGAGATCGCGATCAGCACGATCGACATGCCGATCGTCATCAGCGTTGCCGCGAGCCAGTTCACGCGCCCGGGTTGCTTGACCGGAGACTCGGGGATGAAGCGCCACGTCGCCACCGCGGCGAACACCGTCGGGATCAGCGGGAGCCAGAAGAGCCAGTGGTAGTCGAGGTGCTCGATGATCAGGCCCGCGAGCACGATCCCCACACCGGCTCCGACGCCGAGGATCGCCGACAGCAGGCCGATGCTCCCGGCGACCTTCTCTTTCGGGAACTCGTCGCGGGCGATTCCGAACGCGAGCGGGAAGATCCCGCCGGCGGCGCCTTGGATGAAGCGGCCTACGATGATCACCGCGAGCGAGCTCGACACCGCCGACAGGAGCGTGCCCGCGGCGAGGATCACGAGTGTCCAGAGGAGGATCTTCTCCTTCCCGTACATGTCGCCCAGGCGCCCGAGGATCGCGGTGCCGACCGAGGCGGCGAGCAGGTAGGCGGTCAACAGCCAGGTGACTTCCGTGACGCTCGCGTGCAGCGCGTGCTCGAAGGTCGGCAGCGCCGGCAGCACCGCCGAGCTGAGCATCGCGTAGGCCAGCCCGCCGAGCGCGAGCACGGCGAGGATCAGGTTCGGGTGCGTGCGGTCTTCGGTCGTCGTTGCGCTCACGTGCGCATTACGGCTGCAGATTGAGCGCGTCGAGGATCTTCGACCAGGGTTCGACGGCGCGTGCTTCGGCTTCGACGAGTTCGTTTTCGGACTGTTTCGTCAGCGCCAGCTGCCCGCGCTCGCGCGAGCTCTCGTACGGCGCCAGCAGGCGCGCGGGTACTTCGCCGATTCCCACGTTGTTTGCGCTGTATGCATGGTCGAACTGGATCGTGGTCGGCCGCAGCGTCTTGTAGCCGCTCGCGGCCCACGCCTGCACGTCGCCGCACACGTTCGGCTCCTGGAGCGCGGCGAGCGCCTTCAGCTTGCCGGCGTAGACCACGACCTTCCGCGTGAGCTTCCCGTCGCTCCAGTGCAGCCCCGTGACCGCTTCGGCGAAGGCGGTGATCGCCTGAAGGTCGGAGCGGACGAAGACGACCCCCATCGCGCCGACGACCTCGTTGCTCAGATGTTCGGCCGCCACGTTCTCGGGCGAGGCCGCGGCCGCCTTTGGGCATTCCGCGCTGATCGTCTGGCGCAGGCTTTCGAGCGCCGCTTCGCCGGTCTTCACGTTGACCCGTGCCGTGTGCACGAGCGCGTAGTCGGCCGCGATGTAGGCCCTCGTCGCGGCGACGTCCGCCTTCGTGGCTGCCCTCGACCGCGCGGCGGAGTGCTTCTTCGCGGTCGACACCGACACCGACGCCGACGCCGCCGGCGTGAGCGCGATCGCGGCGACGAGCATCGCGGCGACAGTGGGGATCGAGATCTGAGGTTTGGTCACGTCGAGAGAGAGTATGTACCGTTGATCCTGCGCGGGCGCCGCTCGTGCTATCTCAGAGGAAGGTAGGACCATGGACCTCGTGAACCGCCAATGCTGCCTCGCCGCCCGTCCCGTCGGCCTGCCGAAGCCGAGCGACTGGCGCTACACCGAGGAGCCCGTCCCCGAGCCAGGCGCGGGCGAGGCGCTCGTGAGGACTCTCCTGATCTCGCTCGATCCCGCGATGCGCGGCTGGATGAGCGACGCCCGCTCCTACATCCCGCCGGTCGGCGTCGGCGAGGTGATGCGCGCGCTCGCCGCAGGGGAAGTCGTCTCCTCCAACGATCCCTCGCTCTCCCCCGGCGACCTCGTCACCGGACCGCTCGGGGTCCAGAGGTACGCGGTCGCGCCCGCCGGCGCGCTACAGAAGGTGGACACAACGCTGGTGCCGCTGCCCGTCTACCTGAGCACGCTCGGGATGACCGGGATGACGGCCTACTTCGGGCTGCTCGACATCGGCAGGCCGGTCGCGGGCGAGACCGTCGTCGTCTCTGGCGCCGCCGGCGCGGTCGGCGGGGTCGTCGGCCAGCTCGCGAAGCTGAAGGACTGCCGCGCCGTCGGGATCGCGGGCGGCGCCGAGAAGTGTGCCTACCTCGTCGACGAGCTCGGCTTCGACGCGGCGATCGACTACAAGTCCGAGGACGTCGCCGCGGCCCTGCGCGAGCACTGCCCGAAGGGGATCGACGTCTACTTCGACAACGTCGGCGGGGAGATCCTCGACGCCGCGCTCGCGCGCCTGGCGCGGAACGCGCGCGTGGTGATCTGCGGCGCGATCTCCCAGTACAACGCGACCGAGCCGGTCGCCGGTCCGTCCAACTACCTGTCGCTGCTGATCAACCACGCCTCGATGACCGGCTTCGTGATCTCCGACTACTACTCCCGCTACGCCGATGGCCTGCGCGAGATGGCCGGCTGGTACGCCGCGGGCAAGCTCTCTTCGCGCGAGGACGTCGCCACCGGCCTGGAGAACTTCCCCGACACGCTCCTGCGCCTGTTCTCGGGTGAGAACACGGGCAAGCTCGTGCTCGAGGTCGCCGAGGGCCTATCTCGATAGGGGCGTGCGGGTGGGGTGCTCGGGGGTCGAGTGGGGCTAGGACGCAAGCGCGAAGACATGGTGGTGCCATGTCGAGCGCGAGGACGACGCCCGGCGAAGGGCCCCGGCCGGCACAGACGTGCGTTCCTATCGAGATCGGCCCTTAGGGCGAAGAAGTTGGTAAAGATCGCGCCGCCCGGCGCACCCGCGCCGGGAGCACGCGGTTTACGACGATATTGTGCGAGCTCGACTCGATCGTCTGCTCCGCACCGGAGCCCGCGGGGTTGACTCTGAATGAAACGGAACGGGCTCATCGTCGCGCTGGTCGCCTTCGTCGCGTTGGTCGCGGCCGCGGTCGTGCTGGCCGGCTGCGGCGGATCGGGCTCGGGGGGCTCGGCCCAGAGCGGCGTCTCGCCGGCGTGCCTGCCGTCCACGCTCGACCACAGCGCCAAGCTCGCGGGGGTCCCAGTCGACGTCTCGCCGGCGCCGGAAGCCGACACGGCCAACCCCGCGACGCAGATCAGCTTCCTCGGCGCGGCGGCCACGCGGATCCACGTGGTCTCGGTCGTGGGCGAGCAGAGCGGCTCCCACGCCGGGCGCCTCGAGGCCTACTCGCAAGGGGATGGCGCGAGCTTCGTGCCCGACACCCCGTTTGACCCGGGCGAGCGCGTGCTCGTGCACGCCGTGATCGGCGCCGGCAGCTCCGCGTTGACGTCGACCGCCGCATCGGCGGCGACGACTGCGACCGGCGCCGCCGCCGGCAGGCAGGTCTCCTTTGGCTTCCGCGTCGACACGCCCTACCCGACGGCGAGCGTGCCCGCGTACAAGAACCCGCCGGCCTCGCCGGCCGACTACGAGAGCTTCGACACGCTGCCCGGCGTCAAGGCCCCGATCCTGAGCGTCACCACGCCCGATCGCGATCCCGCGGCGGGCGACGTCTTCACGACCAACGGTCCCGGCCCGGGCGCCTACGGGCCGTTGATCTTCACGCCGCAGGGCAAGCTCGTCTGGTTCGAGCAGCTCTCCGGCGGGCTCACCGCCGAGGACCTGAACGTGCAGAGCTACGAAGGCCGGCGCGATTTGACCTTCTGGCAGGGGAAGGTGCTCTCGCTGGGCTTTGGTCAGGGCGAGGATGTCGTGCTGGACTCCAGCTACAGGCACGTCGCGACGGTCAAGGGCGGCAACGGGTTGAAGGCGGACCTGCACGAGTTCCAGATCGAGCCCGGGGGCGTCGCCTACGTCACCGCATACAACCCGATCCGCTGTGACCTCTCCTCGGCGGAAGGGGCGGCGGGCGGCGCGATCGTCGACGCCGCTGTGCAGGAGATCGACATAAAAACCGGCCTCGTGCGCTGGGAATGGCACAGCCTCGACCACGTCGCCGTCGCCGAGTCCGAGACCTCACCTCCGAAGGGCACGCCATGGGACTGGTTTCACCTCAACTCGATCGATGTGGAGGGTGGGGATTCCAATCAATCCGGGAACATCCTGATCTCGGCGCGGAGCACTTGGACGACCTACCAGCTGGAAGGCGGCAGCGGCAAGATCCTCTGGCGCCTTGGCGGTCTGAAGAGCTCGTTCAAGATGGGGCCGGGCACGAAGACCGCGTGGCAGCACGACGGCCGCGTCCTGCCCGATGGGGAGATCACGCTGTTCGACGACGGCTCCAACCCGCCGGTCCACGCCCAGTCGCGCGCCCTGCGGATCAGGTTGAACCAGCGGACGCACACGGCGACGCTGACGAAGGCCTACACGCACCCCAACCCGCCGCTACTCTCCGCCAGCCAGGGCAACATGCAGACGCTCGCGGACGGGAACGCGGTCGTCGAGTACGGCGGCGTGCCGCAGATCAGCGAGTACGCCGCGGACGGCTCGCTGCTGTTCGACGCCCACCTCTCCTACGAGGAGATCTCCTACCGGGGCTTTCGCTTCCCCTGGAGCGGGCGCCCGTCCACCCCGCCGGTGGTCGTGGCGAACCTGGACAACACCGGCGAAGAGACGATCGTGCACATGAGCTGGAACGGCGCGACTGAAGTCGCCTCCTGGCGCGTGCTCGCGGGGGAGCGGGGGGGCGGGGTCAGATCGCTCACCCCGCAGACGACGATCGCGGTGGGCGGCTTCGAAAGCGCGACGATCCTGCCGAAGAAGTACGCCTACGCGGCGGTCCAGGCGCTCGATTCCGCCGGCCACGTGCTCGGGACCTCGCCGGCGGCGCGGGTCGGCAGCTATTACTCCGCGCTGCCGAGCGGCGGCGGCTGATGAGCTCGACGCTCAGTAGCCCGGTGTTTTCGCGGCCTTCTTGTGCGTGCTCGTCGTCGGCGTGCTCGTGGTCGTGCTCGTCGACGACGCAGGCGTCGTCTGGGAGCTGCCGGTTGTGCTCGATTTGCCGCCGCACCCTGCCACCGCCAGCGTGGCCGAGATCGTGGCCAGCAGCGTTAGCATGGCGGCCAGTGACGTTCGCTTCATCGTCCAGCCTCCTGTTCTCGCTCGCAAACTTGGAGGCGCACACTACCAGGCGTCCCCGCCGCCGCTCGCCGGTTGGGCGGCTCGCATGAGTGCCGTGGCGCCGGCCGGCCCGGGGATGGAGGCGGTGGAGTCCGAGCCGACCGGGCGCGGCCTGGGATCGCGCATGACGTGGCTGCTGGTCGTCTGCTGCGTGGCGCAGTTCATGGTGATCCTCGACCTCTCGATCGTCAACGTCGCGCTGCCCTCGATCCAGTCGAGCCTCGGCTTCACGGCGCCCGAACTGCAGTGGATCGTCGACGCCTACGCGATCACGTTCGCCGGCTTCCTGATGTTCGGCGGCCGCGCCGCCGACCATTTCGGGCAGCGGCGGATGTTCGTGCTGGCGCTGCTGCTGTTCGCGCTCGCCTCGCTTGCCGGCGGTCTCGCGCCCGACCGCGTGACGCTCGTCGCCGCGCGCGCTGTCCAGGGCCTCGGCGGCGCGCTGATGGCGGCGTGCTCGCTGGCGATCATCACCTCCTCGTTCGCGCCCGGCCCCCAGCTGAACCGCGCGATCGGCACGTGGGCGGCGATGAACGGCCTCGGTGGCGCCGCGGGAATGCTGTTCGGGGGGATCATCACCCAGGAGCTCAACTGGCGCTGGGTGCTGCTGATCAACCCCCCGATCGGGATCGCGGCCGCGATCGTGGCGTACGCGGTCGTGAGCGAGCGCCGTCGAGGATCAGGATCCCACCCGCCCCGCAGCTTCGACCTCGCCGGCGCGCTCACGCTGACGATCGGCCAGATGGTGCTCGTGTTCGGGATCGTCGAAGCGGGTCTCGCGGGCCTGGGCACGTTCGCCGCGCTCGGCCCGATCGTCGTCGGCGTCGTGCTGCTCGCCGTGTTCGTCGTGATCGAGGTGCGTCTGGCCTCCGAACCGCTGATTCCCTTCAAGGAGCTCACGAAGCCGTTGCGGATCGCGAACAACATCGTGCTGCTGTTCAGCGCGTCGCTGTTTCCGATGTGGTTTGTGAGTTCGCTGTACCTGCAGCAGGTGCTGTACCTCTCGCCGCTGCACACCGGTCTGATCTTCCTGCCGATGACGCTCGTGATCATGCTCGTCGCCTCGCGCACGGGCAAGCTCGTGAGCCACTTCGGGGTCCGCGCGGTGCTCGGCGGCGGGCTGGCGATGCTGACCGGCGGAATGCTGCTGCTCGCGAAAGTCGGCTCCAGCGGCAGCCCGATCGTCTACATCATGCTCCCCGGTCTGCTCACCGCGGCGGGGATCGCGATGTCGATCGTCCCCTCGACGATCGCCGCCACGCAGGGCGCCAAGGAGGGGCAGGCGGGGCTCGCCTCGGGCCTCGTCAACACCTCGCGTCAGATCGGCGGCGGGCTCGGGCTGGCGATCCTCGTCACGCTCGCGACCTCGCGCAGCAGCCATCTGATCGGCGACGGCCACGGGGTGGCGCAGTCGCTGACGGACGGCTTCCGGCTCGCCTATCTGATCGGCGGCGGTCTCGCCGCGGCGGCGGCGATCGTGACGTTCACGGCGCTGCCCAACCCTGCCGGCGTGACGCTGCCGTCGGCGCGCCGTCTGGCGATCGTGGTTGTCGTGGTCGTCGCCGGTTTCGTCGCGCTCGACACGGCGTTCGCAGGCTCGCACGGCGCGCCGGTCGGCGCCTACACCACGCGCGGCGCCTACAGCTTCGTCACCGAGCCGGCGCTGCACCCGCCGAAGCTGCAGAGGGAAGGCTCGACCGCCCCCGCGAGCAAGCTGGAATCCGGCTACATCTTCACGACCAACTTCTACAACCTCAACTATCCGCCGCTCGTGGGCCAGAGCGGGCCGCTGATCCTCGACAACGACCTGCAGCCGGTCTGGTTCCAGCCGGTGCCGGAAAAGCTCGTCGCCTCCAACCTCAGCCTGCAGACCTATGCAGGCAAGCCGGCGCTCGCCTGGTGGCAGGGGGTGGTCACGAGCACGGGCTCGACCGAAAGCGGCGAAGACGTGGTCGTCAACCAGCACTACCAGACGGTCGCCAGGCTGCGCGGCTCCGACGGCTGGAAGCTGACCCTGCACGCGATCGTGATCTCAGGCGTTGACGCGTGGGTGACGGCGAACAAGAACGTCGCCAAGAACCTCTCCAACTACGGCGGCGCCTACAACGGCGCGCTGATCGACTCCGCGGTGCAGGAGTACAACCTGAAGACCGGCAAGCTGCTGCGCAGTTGGGACGCGCTGCAACACATCCCGCTGGGCGACTCGCGCGCCACCGTGCCGACGAACGGGTTCCCCTGGGACGCCTACCACGTCAACGCGATCGACCTGGCCGGCGACGGCACGTTCCTCGTCTCGATGCGCAACACCTGGGCCGCCTACCTCGTCGACATCAATACCGGCAAGATCGAGTGGACGCTCGGCGGCAGGCACTCGAGCTTCAAGTTCGGCCCGAAGGCGGAATTCCAGTGGCAGCACGACGTGGCGTTTGGGGTGGGCGGGCGTGGGGTGGGTGGGCATTCCGAATCCACCGTCACGATGTTCGACGACCATTGCTGTCAACTCACCGGCGGAGGCACCAAGGTCAATGCGACTGCGCCGTCTCGAGGCCTTGTCCTCAAGCTCGACACAAGCGCCCATACCGCGACACTCCTACATCAGTACACGGGCGGCAATCAGTTCGAATCCCAATACATGGGCGACACACGGACACTGGCCAATGGCAACACGTTCGTCGGCTGGGGCTCCGAACCGTACTTCTCCGAGTACAGCCCGTCGGGCAAGCTGCTGCTGGAAGGCAACTTCCCCGGGAAAGACCTGAGCTACCGCTCGATGGTCGAGCCGTGGGTCGGCGAGCCGCTCACCGACCCCGCGGGCGCCGCGCGCGAGGCGGGCGGGAGAACGACGGTGTACGCGAGCTGGAATGGCGCCACCGAGCTCGCCTCCTGGCGGGTGCTCGCGGGCTCCCCGGGTGCAGGCTCGAGTGCCGGGTCAGGCTTGGGCTCGAGCTCAGGCGCCGGCTCGGGCGTGAGCGCCGGCCGGACGACCCCGGTGGCGAGCGCCGCAAGGTCAGAGTTCGAGACGGCGATCGCGGTGCCGTCTGGCTACCAGAGCTTCGAGGTGCAGGCGCTCGACGCGGCCGGCCGGGTAATCGGAGCATCCCGCCCGTTCACGCGGTAGGGTCGATGGCCGACGAGGATCCAGGTCGCCGCGGGCGGCGAACCGGCGAGCAAACGAGAGCAATGGAGTGAGTATGAGACTAACGACTGGTGCGATCTCGGTCGCTTTGACGATGGCAATCGGGCTGTGCGCGTGCGGCGGCACCTCCTCGGCGAGCTCCGGCGCGCTCACGCCCACGGCCGACGTGAGCGCCGCGTCCGCGAACGCGGTCACGGTCTCGCCGCTGCCCGGCACCCCCGACGCCTCGCCGGCGACTCAGATCAGCTTCCTCGGCGGGGCGGGTACGAAGGTGTCCGACGTGCATGTCACCGGGTCCCGCAGCGGCGTCCACGGCGGGCGGCTGAAGGCGTACTCGACCGGGACGGGCGAGAGCTTCCTGCCGTCGCACCCTTTCCGCACCGGCGAGCGCGTGAGCGTCCATGCCCGAGTGCAATCTGCTGGCGCCACCTCCACTGTCAGCACGAGCTTCACGATCGCCAACCAGGACACGCCGAGCCAGAAGCAGTTCCCGAACAACCCGGGCGACCCGAATGCGGTCCAGCACTACAGCTCCGCCCCCTCGATCACACCTTCGACAGTGCGGATCACGACGCCCGCGAAGCCCGGCGCGAGCCCCGGGTACCTGTTCCTCGCCCCCTACCAGGGCAAGGGCGCGCCGGGCCCGATGATCTCCGAACAGAATGGCGGCCTCGTGTGGTTCCACCCGCTGCCGAAGGACGACTCCGCGACCAACTTCCAGGTCCAGCAGTACGAAGGCAAACCGGTGTTGACGTGGTGGCAGGGCCGGATCCTCGAGGTCGGCTTCGGCCAGGGGGAGGATGAGATCTACAACACCTCCTACCGGCACGTCGCGACGATCTACGCGGGCAACGGCTACCACGCCGACCTGCACGAAGTCCGGATCATGCCGAACGGCACGGCCTGGATCGACATGTTCGACCCGATCCACATGAACCTCTCCTCCTGGCACGGCGAGTCCAACGGCGTGCTGACCGATTCGGTCGTGCAGGAGATCGACATCAAGACCGGCCTGGTGATGTGGGAATGGCACGCGCTCGGGCATATCTCGCCCGGCGAATCGAACAGCCCCGCGCCGAAAGCAAGCTACCCCTGGGACTACGTCCACATCAACTCGATCTCGCCCGGTCCGGAAGGTGGGGCGGGGACGGGCGCCGATCAACCGGGTCAGGTGCTGCTGTCTTCGCGCGGCACCTGGACGCTGTACGACGTCGACATGCACACGGGGTCGATCGACTGGCGGTTGGGGGGCAGCCACTCGAGCTTCAAGCTCGGCGGGGGCACGCGCTTCTACTGGCAGCACGACGCCGAATGGCAGCCCGGTGGGCTGATCTCGGTGTTCGACAACGGCTCGGACCCGCCGAAGGAGAAGCAGTCGCGTGGCCTGCTGCTGGATCCGAACGCCAGCAACCACACCGTGACGCTCGCAAAACAGTTCACCAACCCCTCGAAAACGCTGCTCGCCTCCAGCCAGGGCAACCTGCAGAACCTCTCGAGCGGCGAGAACACCTCCGGCAACTGGCTGATGGGCTACGGCGGGCTGCCGAACTTCACCGAGTACGACCCCGCCGGCCACGTGCTGCTCGACGGGACGCTCGGGAAGAACGTGCAGAGCTTCCGCACCTATCTCGATCCCTGGAGCGGCCAGGCGCCGGGCGTGCCGTCGGTCGCGGTGAGCGGCCCGTCGGTCGCGGCGAGCTGGAACGGGGCCACGAACGTCGCCTCCTGGCAGGTGCTCGGCGGCGCTTCGGCGACGACGCTCGCGCCCGTCGCGAAGGCCGCGAAGGCGGGCTTCCAGACGTCGATCTCGGTGCCGGCCGGCGCCGCCTACGTCGCCGTGCAGGCGCTCGACTCGAGTGGGGCTGTGCTCGCGACCTCGGCCACAGTCAAGGATTAGTGCCCGCCCGGCCGTGCCCGCCCCCTGGCGTCGTCTGATCGTGCGCGCGCTCTCGGCCTGTCTCGCCGCGACGCTCGCGATCGCGGTGCTCGCCGCGGGGTGCGCGGGCGCGGGCGGGAGTGGGAGTGGGGGCGGTGCGAGCGGGAACGGCGCCGCCCAGGCGGCCGCCGCCGCGGGGGCGGCGCGCGCCGCGGGTCCGCCGAGCCTGAGCTGTGTGCCGCAGACGCTGAACGTCTCCGCGGCGCTCGCCGGGGGTCGCGTGACGGTCTCGCCCGGACCCGGCGTGCGCGATGCCTCGACCACCGTTCAGGTCAGCTTCCTCGGTGGGGCGGGTGGGAATACCGGTTTTCATCTTTCGCAGGTCGTCGTCAGGGGCTCGCGCAGCGGCGCGCATGCCGGCAGCCTGCGCGCCTACTCCGAGGGCGACGGCGCGAGCTTCGTGCCGGCGAAGCCGTTCGCGCCTGGGGAGCTCGTGACGGTCCACGCCGTGCTCGGCGAAGCCGGCAGGAGCACCCCGTTCGCGTGGAGCTTCACCGTCGCCGTGCCCGATAACCCGGGGGCCGAAGACGTGACCGAGAGCACGCGCCTGGACTCCAAGCCCCCGGTGCCGAAGGAATACCAGAGCTTTCACTCGCGTCCGGAACTGCGCCCGCCCGATGTGACGGTGTCCTCGACGGATCGCACCGCGACCGGTGGCGACCTGTTCCTCGCGCCCTACTCCGGGGTCGGCCAGTACGGCCCGATGATCCTGGGCGAACACGGGGAGCTCGTCTGGTTCAAGTCGCTCTCGCCCGCCGGGACGCGCGCGGCGAACCTGCGCGTGCAGACCTACGAAGGCAAGCCGGCGCTCACCTGGTGGCAGGACCCGCTCGTCGCCGACGGATCGAGGACGGCGGGCGAGGTGATCGCCAACAGCGCCTACCAGACGATCGCGATCGTCCGCGCCGGCAACGGCTATCAGCCGGACCTGCACGAATTTCAGATCACCCCCCAGGGGACGGCGCTGATCACCGTGTATGACGCGATCGACTGCAACCTCTCATCGGTCGGCGGCCCGCGCGATGGCGCCGTGGCGGACACGCTGCTGCAGGAGATCGACCTGAAGACGGGCCTCGTGATGTACGAGTGGCACTCGCTCGACCACGTGCCCCTCGCGAGCTCCTATGCGTCGGCGGCGCCGACGAGCAAGGGCGAACCGTTCGACTACTTCCACATCAACTCGATCGATGTCGGGCGGGACGGCGATCTGCTGGTCGGCGCGCGCAACACCTGGGCGGCGTACGACGTCGACCCGCAGACCGGCCAGGTGCGCTGGGATCTCGGCGGCAAGCACTCGAGCTTCAAGATGGGCCCCGGCACCGTGCCGGCGTGGCAGCACGATGCGCGCCAGCAGCCCGACGGGGCGATCACGTTCTTCGACAACGGCGCGACCCCCGTCGTGCACCCGCAGTCGCGCGCGATCGAACTGACGCTCGATACGGCGAACATGACGGCGACGCTCGTGCGCCGATACGAGCACTCCAACCCGCTCGTCGCCGGCAGCCAGGGCAACGTGCAGACGCTCTCCAATGGAGACTGGATGGTCGGCTGGGGGCAGGCCGGCTATCTCTCGGAGGTCAATCCCACCGGCGGGGTCCTCTTCAACGCGCACCTGCCGCCGGGCTGGGAGTCCTACCGGACCTTCGCGCTCCCCTGGAGCGGGCGGCCGGCCGAACCGCCGGCGCTGGCGGTTGCGGAAGAACCAAAGGGGACCGTCGTCTACGCGAGCTGGAACGGGGCGACCGAAGTCGCCTCCTGGCGGGTGCTCGCCGGCGCCTCCCCAGGCTCGCTGGCGCCCGTCCTGACCGCCCCGAAGAGCGGCTTCGAGACCGCGATCGCGACCTCCGCCTCGGAGAGCGGGCGCTACGTCGCGGTGCAGGCGCTGGGCGGCTCCGGCGCGGTGCTCGGCTCCTCCCGCACGATCAAGGGCTGATCGCCGCCGCCGCCAACCGCGCGGTCTCTAGCTCCTCCCCGGCCGGCCGGCGCCTGCGAGCGGGCCCTGCCCGGGCAGCGGCGGGCCCAGCGGTCCGGCTTCGCGTTCGGAGTGGCGTTTGCGCCGCCTCGCGGCTTCCGCGGCGGCGCGGCGGGCGGTGGAGAAGTAGTCGGCGAAGCCGCGCGCGTGCGCTTCGGTTAGGCGCGGCGGCAGCGGCTCGCGTAGTTCTTCGCGGAAGGCGCGCTCCAGTTCTGCCCGCAGCGGCTCCTCCAGCGCGCTCCGTCCGGCGCTGTTGTGAAGCTCCAGGCGCCCACTGTGGGTGCGGTAGTCGTAGAGCTCGCGTTCCTCCCCGCGCGCGAGCGGTTCGATCCCCTGGAACGGCCAGTTGGAGTAGGTCGCGAGCTTCGCCTGGGGCGTGCGCAGCGCGACCACGTGCAGCGGCGCGTCGGCCGCGTAGGGCTCGACCGCATACTCGGTCACGACCTCGTCGGTCGCGTGGAGGATGTAGGGACGGCCGGGAGCGGCCGGGTCGGCGAGGATTCCGGCGAGGTCGGCCCGGCGGGCGATGTGGGAGTAGTGAGGGTCGCGGCGCCAGTCGTTCGAGCCGCTGCCGATTGTGAGCAACAGCGGCGCGAGGTCGACGCTCGAGGTGAGCTGCTCGCGCAGGCGTTCGGGCGCGCTCGTGAGCACGCCGCGGGGATCCTTGACGAGCAGCGGGACGCGGATGCCCTCTTCGTAGGCGCAGGCGCCCTTGCCGCGCAGCCCGTGCGCGCCGCCGTACTCGCCGTGGTCGGAGGTGAACACGATCACCGTGTTCTCAGCGACCCCCGGGCGGCTGTGGAGCGTCTGCAGGACACGGCCGATGTGGCGGTCGACCTCGAGCTGGATCTTCATGTAGAGGTCGAGGAACTCCAGCCATTTTTCCTGCGCTTCCGGGCCCGTGAAGGGGACCGGCCCGAAGGAGGCGGCCGAGGTGTCCTGGAAGGAGCGCTGCAACAGCGGCTTGTTGCGCTCGATCAACAGCTCCGGCGTCTCGAAGTTGGGCGGCATGCGCCCGATCACGCTCGCCGCCTGCGCCTCGGCGGGGACGCGATCGCTCCACTTGTACCACCAGGCGATGTCGTGCGGGTTGACGAACGAGACCGTCGTGCACCACGGCTCGCTGCCGCCCTCGTGGGCGAACCAGTCCTCGAACTGGCGCGCGATGCCGGGGTCGACCCTGAAGCCCTGACCGGGGCCGCCGTCGGGCGAGGGGTAGGTGCCACCCGAGAAGTCGTAGTCCTCGAGCAGCGGCCGGCCCTTCGCCGGCGTCCACTTGCCGTCGTGGTGAGTCAGGTGCCACTTGCCGTACCACCACGTGTGGTAGTCGTGATCGCGCAGCATCGTGCCCCAAGTGGGAAAGCCCGGATCGAGGGTGCTGCCGCCCGTGATCATGCAGCCGGTCTGGTGGGTGTAGAGGCCGGTCAACATCGCCGCGCGCGCGGGCGTGCAGTCGTTCGAGGTCGTGTAGTGCCGGCCGAAGGAGACCGCCCCCTCGCGCAGGCGCCGGAGGTTCGGCGGCAGACCGGCGCCGCGTCCCGGGAGCGGGCCGAACCACTGCGGGAAGCGCAGCTGGTCGACCATGATCACGAGGATGTTCGGCCGCCTAACGGCCGCGGTGCTCGGCGCGACGCGCCGTGCCGGCTGGGCGGCGGTGGTTGCGCTCGGCTGCGTCCGCGCGCCGTTGCCCGAATCCCCGCAACCCGCGATCACCGCGCCGGCGCCTGTGAGCAGGCCGCCCGCGATCGCGCCCTGCCTGAGGAAGGTGCGCCTGTCGGTCTTCCGATCTGGTTTCATGCCTGCGGTGCGCGCGTGGACTGTTGGCTTGGCGGTGTTGCTGGGGATGGTGTTGGCGGCCCCAGACGCTCATGCGGCCGGAGCCGCTCCGGATTGCGAACCAACGACATTGAATACCTCCGCGACGCTTGCTGGAGCTGTGACTGTTTCCCCGCTGCCGGGAAGTCGCGACGCCTCGCCGCAGACGCAGATCAGCTTCCTTGGTCCTCCTAAAGGCGACCTTAGCCGAATCGGCGTCGTCGGCTCGCGCACCGGCGCGCACGCGGGGAGGCTCGAGGGCTACTCCAACGGCGACGGCGCGAGCTTCGTGCCGAGCAGGCCGTTCGCGGAAGGCGAGACGGTGACTGTCAGCGCGCAGGTGGTGACGGGCGGAGCCGTCCAGCCGCTGAGCGACAGCTTCACGATCGCCTACGGGGACCCGCTCAGCAATACTCCCGAGACCGTCCACGCAGGCAGCCCGAGCGAGATCCAGTACTTCCACTCGCGCCCGGATCTACGCCCGCCGACGGTCACCGTGACCGCGAGCTCGTCCGTGACGGCGCCGGGCGAGATCTTCACCGCGCCGTATGACGGGCCGGGGCAGAGCGGGCCGATGATCCTCGAATCTGACGGCGGGCTGGTGTGGTTCAAAGCGCTGCCGAAGTACACCTCGGCGACCAACCTGCGGGTGCAGGAATACGCGGGCAAGCCGGTGCTGACGTGGTGGCAGGGGGGCATCTCGATCCACGGGTTCGGGCAGGGCGAAGACGTGATCCTCGACGACGCCTACGCGGAGATCGCCCGCGTGAGGGCTCAGAACGGGCTGCAGGCCGACCTGCACGACTTCCAGTTGACGCCCCAGGGCACGGCGCTGATCACCGCGTATGACCCGATTCACTGCGACCTCGCGAGCGTCGGCGGCCCGGCCGACGGCGCCGTGACCGACGGGACCTTCCAGGAGATCGACGTGCGCACGGGGCTCGTGATGTTCCAGTGGACGAGCCTCGACCACGTCGCGCTCGCCGAATCCTACGCGCCCGCGAGCGTCAGCGACAGGGCCTTCCCGTTCGACTACTTCCACATCAACTCGATCAACCTCGACCAGGACGGCAGCCTGCTGATCTCCTCGCGCAACACATGGACCGCCTACGACCTCAACCCCCAGACCGGCCAGATCGTCTGGCAGCTGGGGGGCAAGCACTCGAGCTTCGCGATGGGGCCCGGGACCGCGACCGCCTGGCAGCACGATCCGCGCGAGCTCGCGAACGGGTCGTTCTCGATCTTCGACAACGGCGCCTCGCCGACCGTCCACAGTCAGTCGCGCGGGATCGTCGTCGGCCTCGAACCCCGGGCGAAGACCGCGACGCTGCTGGGCGAACTCACCCACACGCCGCCGATCTCCGCGAAGAGCCAGGGCAACGTGCAGGCGCTCGCCAACGGCGACTGGTTCGTCGGCTGGGGGGAAGTCCCCGACTTCTCTGAGCTCAGCCCCAGCGGCGCCCCGCTCTTCGATGCGCACTTTCCCCCTGGCGACCAGTCCTACCGGGCCCTGCGCTTTGCCTGGACCGGCGTCCCCGCGACCCGGCCGGCGCTCGCCTACCTCGCCGCTCACGGTGGCGCCGCGGCACACGGCGCGGGGACCGTCTACGCGAGCTGGAACGGCGCCACGCTCGTTGCTGGCTGGCGGGTGCTCGCGGGCGCCACCGCGCACAGCCTGAAGCCGGTCGCCGCGGCCCCGCGGAGGGGCTTCGAGACGGCGATCCCACTGCCCGCGGGGTCCGCTGGTGGCTATCTGACGGTGCAGGCGCTGGGCGCCAAGGGGCAGGTGCTCGGCGCCGCCGCGACCGTCGCTCGAAGCGCGCCGTCGAGATAGCGCTTGCCGGCAAGGTGCGCCACAGCCTTCGTTCTGAGACGGTACGGGCGCGCGTTCACGGCGAGGCTGCCTGCGATGCTTGGACTCCCGGTCCAGCGGCCGCACGGGCCAAGCGCTCGTGTACGAACTGGACCACGGCAGCGCCCTCGCCGACCGCGGTCGCACAGCGCTTGATCGAGCCGGCACGCACGTCGCCGGCCGCGTAGACGCCCGGTACGCTCGTCTCGAGCAGGCCCTCCGCGCCGACCTCCGCGCCGGTCAAGATGAAACCGTCGCCGTCGCGCGCAAGCACGTCACGGAGCCACTCGGTGCAAGGCTTAGCGCCAAGGAACAGGAACACAAATGAGAACGGCAGCTGCTCGCCGTCGGCGAGCGTGACCGCGTGCAAGCGCCCGTGCTCTCCTTGTAATCCGGCGATTTCAGAACGATCGCGCACGGCGACCCCGTAGCGGTCGAGCTCGTCGATCAGATACTGCGACATCGTCTCTCGTAGGTCGCCGCGGCGGTGTAGAAGCGTGACGAGCGCGCCCCCGCGCGCCAGCCAGACGGCAGCCTGTGCCGCGGAGTTACCCCCGCCGACGACCGGAAGATCGACCTCCTCGCGCTGGGCGAGCTCCATGCCGATACCGAGCGCCAGCGAGAGCTCTCCGTTACTCGGGTTCTCTGGCCCGATGCCTTGGCGGCGCTGAAGTAGCTCGCGGCGCTCCACGAAGGCACCAAGGATCAGATCCGAGAGCGATGGGTCATCGAGCAGCAACGCCCGCAGGTCCTCACGCGGAAGAGAGATGTAGCGCAGCCGCTGAGTGACGACCGCGGTGACGAACACCGACTGCCCGCTGAGAAGGTTGACCTCCCCGAGAAAGCCCGACGCGCCGTGACGCACGATCTCATGCCCCGCGCCATCCAACACCGCCGCCTCACCCTCGAGGATCGCGATGAACGGGTAGGTCGCGTCACCGATCTCATACAGCTTCTCGCCCACCTCGGCCGTGAGTTCCTCGCCGCGCTCGGCCAGCAGCGCAAGCTGAGTACTCGAAAGCACCCGAGCCGGAACTGACGCAGAATCATCGGCGTTAAACGTCACATGCGGGACAAGCGTAGCCAGATCGACCAGGTCGGTGCCGTGCTGGATGGCCCCTCCCGGCGGCCTGACGTAGGATCAAGGGCCGTCAGCGACCCTCACCCGGAGGGGTGGCAGAGCGGTTGAATGCAGCGGCCTTGAAAGCCGCCAGGCGGGCTAGTCCTGTCTCGAGGGTTCGAATCCCTCCCCCTCCGTTTTGCTCAAATCGCGTCCACACGTCTTGCGCATGCCGTCCATGCGGAGCATTCTTACGCGACGGCACCCATGCGGGCGCCGCGATATGTGACGGATCTGCGACCCTGAACGTAGTTAGGGTGATGAGCAGATCCGTGCCCTCGTCCGATGAGCATGCCCAGCCGGGGGTCGCCCGAGCGTGGCCCGGCGCCCTCGATGGGGAAGCCTTCGAGGCGCTCTTCCGTGAGTGCGGGGCCGACGTGCACGCGTACGCGATCTCGCTGCTCGGCGAGCGGACCGCGGCGGAGGACGTGACCGCGCTGGCGTTCGAGCGCCTCTACCGTTCGCGCGCGCGTCTTGACCATCGCCGGGGAACGCCTCGCGCGTGGCTGTTTGCGATCGCGCGCAACGCGGCGCTGGATGAGCTGCGCCGACGACGACGCCAGCCCCGGTATGAGCTGGAGGACGAGCTCGCCGCCGATCGCGACTGCGCAGAGGCGCTCGAGCACGTCGAGCGTCGCACGGCCGTGCACGACGCGCTTGCGGCGTTGCCGCCGCGTGAGCGCGAGGTCGTGCTGCTGAAGTTTCACGGCCAGCTCTCCAACAGCGAGCTCGCGCGGGCGCTGGGTATCAGCGAGTCCAACGCCGGAACCCGCCTGCATCGGGCGCTCACGCGGCTGCGCGAGGGGTGTCTGCAGGCCGAGAGACAGGAGGAGATCGCATGAAGGTCATTCCCTTCCCTGGTGGTGGTTCCGCGGGTCCCGACGAGGCTTGGCTGGCAGAGCTCGAGGCCGCCCTGAACGGTGACGGCGAGGGCGCGATCGCCGACTCCTGGCGCGAGCTGCGCCAAGACGTGCGGGCGCTCGTGCCGCCGATCGCACCCGAGTTCGAGCGCGAGCTCGGGGAGCGGATTGCCGAACGTGGCGCGCGTGCTGCCTCCAAGCAGCCGGACCGCCGATTGGGTTGGCTGCGTCCACCCGGTCGCTTGGGCGCGGCAGCCAGCGTCGCGGCGATCGGCGCGGTCGTTGCGGCCGTGGTCATCGCCGGCCCTTGGCGGGCCGGCACAGCGGGACCGATCGAAGCGCCCTCAAACCAGCCGGCTGTGTCCTCCAACGCGGGGCGGGCCGAATCCTCTACCGCGGGCCGGGCCGAATCAGCGCACCCCCTACCCCAGGCGTCGAACGAAGCGTTCCGTGCGGCTAAAAGCGCGACAGCGGAAGGCAGTGCCTCGGCGTCCGCCGGGGCTGCCTCGAACGCACCGGCTTTGGCGCCGGCTGCTGGTGGGGCGGGATTGGCGCCCGGACGCGTGCAGCAGCTGGCGGCCTCGATCACCCTGGCCGCGACTCCGGGCGACGTGCAGGAAACCGCCGACCGTGTGTCGCGCCTGGCGGTCAGCGACGGCGGCTTCGTGCAGAGCTCTCACGTACAGGTGCAGCAGAGCGGCACAAGCGAAGCCAGCCTCGATCTGAGCCTCCCGAGCGCAAAGCTCAGTGCTGCTCTCGCCTCTCTGGGACAGCTCGCCCCGGTGCGTGCCGAGAGCCAGTCGCTGCAGGACATCACCAACACCTACGACGCGGCTCGTCAGCGACTCGGCGACGCCACCGCCGAACGGCAGGCGCTGCTCCACGCGCTCTCCAGGGCGACCACCGAAGGCCAGATCGACAGCCTGCACGAACGAATCTCACAGAACCGCGGCGCGATCGCCCAGGCCCAGGCGGCGCTGCAAACGGTCTCACGGCACGCGAGCACCGCCCAAGTCGAAGTGACCGTGCTCGGCGACGCGCACACAGGCAGTGAAGGGCTGACCCTCCATCGCGGGCTCCACGACGCGGGCCGAGTGCTCGTCGTGACGCTCGTCGTGCTGCTGATCGCCGCCGCGCTACTCCTGCCGCTCGCGCTGCTGGCCGTCGCGCTCGCGACCGCCCGGCGAACGTGGCGCAGATACCAGCGCGAACGCGTACTCGACACGCGCTGAGAAGAAGCGAGCCCTTGCCGCCGTACGATCTGGGATGCGTTCGAGGTTGCTCCACATCATCCTCATCGTAAGCATCAGACGTGCGAGAGCATCGCGTTGGCGCGATCGGACTCGCGCTCGAGGCATGTGAGAAACGCCTTGACGACAAGCGGGTCGAACTGGCCTGGAGCGCAGCGCTTCAGCTCGGCGCGAGCGGCGGCCTGACCGATCGATGAGCGGTAGGCGCGGTCGCTGGTCATCGCCTCGTATGCGTCAGCGACCGCGACGATCCGGGCCTCCAGGGGCAGTGCCGGGCCGCGGAGCCCGAGCGGATAACCCCTTCCGTCGGGGCGCTCGTGATGGGCACTCACCCACCGCCGTACATCGGCCAGGCACGGGTGTTCCAAGATCTGCGCGCCGAGTTCGGGGTGCTGTTTGACAATCTCGAACTCGTCCCGCGTCAGCTTCCCGGGCTTTTGCAGGATGGTCCCCGGCACGCCCACCTTTCCGATGTCATGCAGCAGTCCCGCGAGTCGGACCCTGCCAACTCGCTGCTCGGGAAGGCCGAGCTCGCGGGCCATCATCTCGGCGTAGCGACCGACCGTCTCAGAATGCCTCGCGCTGCCGCTGAAACGCAGGTCCACCGCCTCGGCGAGGTCGAGCATGACCGCGATGAAGCGCTCGGCTTCGATGTCTCGGGACTCGCCTTCCTCGCGATCCTGCTCGCACAGAGCCTGGGTGTGCAGCACGGTCCTGCTGCGGCCGCTCTCCTTGGCCGCATACAGCGCCTCGTCAGCGGCGCGCAGGAGCGACCCCGCGGTCTCGCCGTGCTCCGGGTAGCTCGCCACCCCGAAGCTGATCGTGATCGCCACGGTATCGCCGGAGAACTCCTCGCGCAGATCGCAGCGCAACCGCTCGGCGATCACGAACGCGCCGAGGGCATCGGTGTCGGGCAGGATCAGCGCGAACTCCTCACCGCCCACCCGCGCGGCGCCATCGATCTGGCGCTTGCCCTGCTCCAAGAGGCGAGCTACCCGCTGCAGGGCGGCGTCGCCCACGTGATGACCCGAACGGTCGTTGACTTCCTTGAAATGGTCGATGTCTCCCACCAGCACGGTCATTGGCGCGTCGCCGCGGCGCGCGCGCTCGAGCTCGAGATCGAGCAGCTCGCGAAAGCCTCGCCGGTTGGACAGCTTCGTCAGAGGATCGGTACGAGCGGCATCGTAGAGCTGAGCGATCAGGAACTCGACCCTTTCCCGCATCGCCTGAATCAGAATCGCCGCCACAAGGAGCGTGCCCATCCCCACGATCCACCAAGCGGGAACCCCAGTCGAAGGGGGTCTCGCGGCCAGCAGCGCACCATAGGCGACCCCGACATAGACGATCTGAACAGCCGACTCTCTCTTACTAAAAAAATACGACGAGAAAAGGAAGACCCACAGATAGAAGAACACCAGCGGACTGGGACTCTCCCCGGAGAAGAACGCAACCCCCGTGATGAGGGTGCTGCCCCATGCCAACGCGAATGGAAGTACCCAGTCGGGCAGACGAGCGGCTCGCCAGAACAGGAGGCCGGCGACAACGTAGGCGTCCCCCACGATGATCAGCAACCCGAGCTCACTGGCCCGCTGGGGATGAGGGAGCAGGACCGTCAGCAGCGCCAACGTGGCCCCGGCCGCAAACAGGCCCGCCAGAGCCTTCGCCATCAGGCGGATCTCGAAGCTCGCACCCGAGCCAAGCCCCCCGGGCACGCCAACGTCCTCGTCGCTCCCGAACGCCGTCATATCTCACCATGTCGGCTCCTTCGGGCGATTTCATGAGCGAGAGCAACGCGACCGCTTGCGAGCACCCCGGGGATAGATCTCCAATCTCTCTCCCTGACAGACTTTCACGGCAGCACCGATTGTCCGTGCCTCGGATGTAGACGAACGTCTCTCGGGTAAATGCTATAGCGCTACTAGCGTGCCGAGGCGCGCAGCAGCACGGTGCTGTCGGGTGCCACCTCGGCGTCGATCGAGCCGCTGGTCGAGCTCGTGGTGTGCGTCCAGACGTTGCGCAGCGCGTAGCTGGAGGCTGACGGTAGGCCGACGGCGCTCGCGTTGGTTTGGATCCTCGTGGCGCTCGAGCCGCGGTTGAGCAATGCGACGGCGCGCTGGCCGTCGATCAGCGGCTTGACCCACACCTGCCCGTTGCCCGCGGAGGACAGCAGCGTGCCCTGTACGCCGCCGGGGTCCTGGTCGATCGCGATCACTTCGCTGTTCTGCACGGCTTGAAGGCTCGCCGGGCTGATCTTCGTCAGGTCGTCGCTGATCATCAGCGGCGCCGCGAGCATCGCCCACATGCTGAGCTGGGAGCGGAACTGGGCGGCGGACATGCCCTGACCGGGGGCGAGGTAGTCGGGGTCGTTCCAGTGGCCCGGCCCGGCCGCCTGCGGGGCCGCGGCGTCGGCGTCGATGTTGCGCAGCACGTCGGTGAAGGGCACGTTGCCAGGAAAGCCGACATCGGTGTCGGTGCGCCAGCTGTTGCCCACGCTCGGGCCGAAGCTGTAGGAAGCGAACGCCGATTCATCGAGCACCGGGCGGCCTTCGCCGTACTGTTCGGGCTGCAGGAAGTTGCAGATCGACAGCAGCATCGGCCGGTGGCTCGAGTTCGCCGCGATCGCCGCGTGGAACTGGGAATAGGCGCTCGCCGGGTTGAGGTGGTATTCGGCGCCGCCGCAGAAGTCGACCTTGACCGCGTCAAAGCCCCAGGCGGCGAACGTGTTCACGTCCTGCTGGTAGTGGCCGTAGCTGCCCTGCCCGGCGCCGCCACAGCCGTTCGGGCCCGCGTCGGTGTAGAGGCCGACGAGCAGTCCCGCCGCGTGCAGCGTGCGCGTCAGCCACGCAAGGCCGTGGGGCCACTGGGTCGGGCTGACCGTGATCTGCCCGGCGGAGTTACGCGTCCCGTGCCACCAGCCGGCGTCGAGCCACACGTAGCGGTAGCCGTGACGCTCGAGGCCGAGCGCGACGATCTGGCTCGCCTCCCTGAGAATCGTCGCCTCGCTGTAGTTGCCGCCGAGCGCGAAGTACGTGTCCCAGCCCATGTACGGCGTGGCGGCCAGCACGCTCCTCGCCGCGACGCGCGCGGATCGAGCCTCGCCGCCCTGCGCCATCACGAGCGACAGCACGAGCGCCGCCAGCAGCGACGCTGCGAGGCACGAGCGGTTAGCGGCGACGCGCGACATGGGTGAACGCCCCGTGAGCGCCGTTGCTCAGCGTCAGCAGCTGCTGAGTGAGTTGGCCTTCGATCGCACCGATGATCGTTCCGGTCACGTTCAGGTTGGCGGTGAAATGGCGCTCCCGTGCGAGCAGGCGCCGTCCGGTTGTGCCGAATGCAGCGGCGACGGTCGTGTGCGCCCCGCGCCCGAGCCGTAGCCGCAGGCTCACGAGCGTGACCGTGCGGTGGCGCAGTCCGGCGCTCTTGCGTGCGCGGTCTGCGCGCGCGGCGACCGCCACGATCTGCCCGCCGCTGAGCGTCTCCACGACGGTGAGGTGCAGCGAGACCTTGCAGCCGCCGCTCGCCTGGCTCGAGCACGAGACCGGCACGATCAGCTTGCCGTTCCTGAACGCGGCCCTGCCGATCGCTGTCTCGCCGGCCGACACAGGCACGCCACCGACGGGAATCGTCACGAACGCGCTCTTCGCGGTGGCGCTGCCGCCGCCGTCGGTCGCCGTCACCTGGCACTGGAGGTGGTGGCGGGTGTCCTGTCCTTTGACCGTGTACATCGAGCTGACTGCTCCGGGGATCGGGATCAGGTCGCGCAGCCACGCATAGGTCAGCTGCGCGGTGGTCCCTGAGGGCGTGCCCGGGTGGCACGTCAGGTGCTGCCCGTTGGCGGGCGTCCCTGAGATCGAGGGGTTCGGGTGAACGACCGCGACGAGCGAGTTGACGGCAGTCGCGAACGCTTCGTCGGCGCCCACCGTCGTGCCCGACGGGCTACTGGCGGTGACGCGATAGTGGTAGGTCGTGTTCGCGGCGAGGCCCATCATCTGCGCCGAGACGCGCTGGGCGCCACCGAGCGCCGCCGGCAGCACTGCGCACGGGATCGTCTGCACGTATGCGACCGACGTGCCGTATTCGAACGCGCACGTACCCAGCACCGCGTCGTTCGGATTGACCACGCCTGCGAGGGCCGCGCTCGTGTCCGTCACTTCCGTGGGTTTTAGCGTCGTCGCTCCCGGCGCTGGCACGCGACCGGTGAGGAAGCGCCCGCTCGCGTCCACCGTCATGCAGAAGCCGCCGGCAAGGCAGGAGACGCCAGCGAACCGTTTCGAGTCCGGGCCTGATTCGCTCCACGCCGGGATTGGCGCGGCCGGGTCGTCGCTTGCATGCACCGCGCCGCCGCCGTCCCCCGCGACGCACAGGCCCGACGACGCGCACGACACTGCCGTCAGGCTTTCGCCGCCGATCGTCGTCGCGCTCCACGTCGGCGCGGGCGCGACCGGGTCGGCGCTCGCGAGCGCGTTGCCGCCTGCGTCGACAGCCACGCATGCGCCCGCCGCGGAGCAGGAGACAGCGAGCAGTTCCGTGGAGTCGATTGTCTGTGGATGCCACGCGGACGCGCCGCCCGTGGGGTCGTCGCTCGCGAGCTCCTGGCCGGCCTTGTCCACTGCGACGCACAGCGACTGCGATGAGCACGACACGGCGGCCAGTTCGTGGAGGGGGTGAGCGCTCGCCGGCGTCCACCCGCCCGACTCGGGGGTCGTGGTGGTCGCGATGTCGCCTTCGCCGTCGACCGCTACGCACAGCGAGGAGGTCGGACACGAGACGCCCGTGAGTGCCTTGCCGCCGTCGGGGACCGCGGATGATCGCCATTCTGCAGCGCCAGGCCCGACGCTCACGAACGCCTCGCCGCGGCCGTCGACCGCCACGCACGGGCCGCCCGGCGCGCACGAGACCGCGTTCAAAGACTCGCCGTGGTCGATTTCGTCTTTGCTCCAGGCCGGTTCCGCGGCCGTCGGGTCCGACGTGCTGAACGCCTGTCCTCGCGTGTCGACGGCGACGCAGAGCGATTCCGACGCGCACGACACTGCGCTCGGGGTCCCGCCGGAGTCGAACGTCACGGCCGCCGACCAGCCGAGCCACGCGGCGGCCTGGGCACCCGCGGGCGCGAGTGAGCCGGCCAACGCGGCGAGCGCGACCGTCAATGCCGACAGCACGATGCGTGTGCGATGGCGATGATCAGCAGCTTCAGGCGTGTGGGTTCTGGTCATGTCCGTCACCATCCTTCGCGTCTCCCAACCGACGTGCTTACGGGTGTGCCTCCTGTTGGACGCCAACCCCGGCATCGACCCGATGTTGCGGTTTAGCGACCGACAGCTCTAAACCGTCCGTTCCCGCGCGGCTGGCTCGGTCGAGTCGATGAAGTCGATGAGCACGTCGAGGAAGCGTTCGGAGGCCCGCCACTGCGTGCACCGACGGCCGGCGAGCCTCTACACTGGCCACCCGATCACAGGGAGAGGTGGCCGAGTGGCTGAAGGCACTCGCCTGCTAAGCGAGTATGGGGGTTAAACTCCATCGCGGGTTCGAATCCCGCCCTCTCCGTCCGTCTCAGCTGCGGTCGTCCGCCTCCTCCGAGGCGGCGACCGCGAACACGATGTGTCGCCGCGCCAAAGTGAGATAAGGGTGCAGCTCGACCGGCCCGCCCTCGAGCGGCTCGACGGTGACTTCGGTGAGCGTGAGAAAGTCGCGCTCGGAGGCGTTGAGGACGTCGGAGACGCGGCTGCGATAGCCGTCCCGCGCGAGCGTGAGCGAGCCCTCGATCCGATGGCGCTCGGTCTCGATCCGGACGCGCTCCTGGCGGTGTTCGGTGTTCGGCTCCTCGGCGTCGGACGGAGGGTCGGCGGCGCTCATGCGGTCATTATCGCCGCTGGGGCCACCATCGCCTCTCTGGGCCGCGCTCGTCCTCGCCGGCGCCCCGCGCGAGGATCAGCGCGTGACGGCGTAGGTCCGCGAGACGGTGGTGCGCAGGCCGGTGGGCCCGGCGGCGACGATCGTGACGTGCGCGAGCATGCCCCGGTGGCGCCCGAGCGCGCGCTGGAGGGCGTGCAGCGCGGTGCGCCCGAGGCGGACGCGCAGCTTGGAGGTGCGCTTGGGCGCGAGCTTGGCGGCGGCGGAGATCAGCTTGACGGTGCGTCGTGGGCGCACGCTGGAGAGCGTCGCGGAGACGAGCACCTTGCAGCCGCGGACGCAGCTGACGCTTGGCGTGAGCGCGCCTCGCGCGAGCACCCCGACCGGTCGCGGCAGGCTCACCTTCAGCACGGGCGCGACGTTCAGCGGGGGCGGCCAGAGGCGGGGCGCGAGGCAGCCGTAGCCGTAGGGCGAGGCGAGGTCGAAGCGCTCGACGCGGTTGTTGTTCGTGTCGGCGACGTAGACGTTCCCGGAGCAGTCGACGGCGATCGCGGTCGGGAAGGAGAATTCGCCGGGGCCGATCCCGCGCTCGCCCCACTTCTGCAGGAAGTGGCCGCCCGAGTCGAACACCTCGATGCGGTTGTTTTCGGAGTCGACGACGTAGACGTTGCCGGTGGCGTCGAGCGCGATCCCGGTCGGCGAGTGGAAGCGCCCGTCGCCGGTCCCGGGCGAGCCCCATTCGTTGAGGGGAGAGCCCGCGGGGGAGAGCTCGACGATCCGGTTGTTGCCGGTGTCGGCCACGTAGATGTTGCCCGAACCATCGACGGCGAGGGCCTCGGGGTGGTCGAGCTCGCCGGGGCCCGAGCCGGAGGCGCCGTTGCCGCCGCCGGCGCCGAAGCGCGCGAGCAGCGTGCCCGTGGGGGAGTAGACGAGGATCCGGTTGTGGTTCGTGTCGGCCACGTAGAGATCGCCCGTGCCGGATGCGACGGCCACCGAGCCGGCTTCGGAGAGCCCGGCGCCGCCGACATCGGCCGGGCCGCCGATTTCGGAGAGGTAGGTGCCTTCGCCCCAGAAGCGCGAGATCCGCCCGTCGGCGGGGTCTGTGACGTAGATGGAGCCGCGTGGGTCGACGGCGATCCCCGCGGGGCGGTTGAAGCCGGTCGTGTAGCCGCCCGGGGCGGTGAGGAACCCCGCGAAGGCGTCGGTGGTGGGCGCGAACTCCTCGACGCGCGAGTCGACGGTGTCGGAGACGAACAGTCGGCCGGTCGGGTCGATCGCCAGGCCGCGCGGTCCGGTCAGCGGTCCGGGCCCTCGCGCGGAGGCGCCGATCGTGCGCAGGTAGTGGCCTTCGGGGTCGAACACCTGGACGCGATCGTTGGCGGTGTCGGCGACGAAGGTTTCGCCGGCGGGGTCGGCGGCGAGCCCGCGCGGGAACGCGAGCTGGCCCGGTTTCGAGCCGAAGCCGCCCCATTCGACGAGGTAGCCGAGCGTGGGACTGAGCTTGACGACACGGTGGTTGATGTCGTCGGCGACGTAGACGTTGCCGCCGGCGTCGAGCGCGATCCCGTAGGGGAAGTCGAAGCGGTCGCCGGTCGTGCCTTCGGAGCCGTCGGCGCCTTCGAACTGCCCGGAGAGCGTGAATTTCTCGATGCGGTGGTTGTCGTCGTCGGTGACGAGCACCTCCGTCGCGTTGGCGGCGACCCCCCGCGGGTAGGAGAGCTGGCCGCCGCCGGTCCCGTAAGAGCCCCATTCGATCGCTTCGCCGCCTTCGAGGTTGAAGCGCTCGATCCGGTCGTTGCCGGAGTCGGCGACGTAGACGTAGGAGCCGTAGACGCCGATCCCGCCGCCCGGGGGTTGGGTCGGGTTGAGCGAGGAGCCGAAGTTGAACTGGCCGAGTTCCTGCCCGAAGTGGCCCCAGTCCTTGATGAATTCACCGGAGGGCGAGAACTTCTCGATCCGGTTGTGCTCGGAGTCGACGACGTAGACGTTCCCGGCGGCGTCGGTCGCGAGCCCGCCGATCGGTCCGAACTGGCCGTGGCCGCCCCCGTATGAGCCCCACTGGCCGAGGTAGGCGCCGGCGGCGGAGAACTTCTGCACGACGAACGAGAGCTGGTCGGCGACGTAGACATCGCCGAACGCGTCGACCGCAACCGCCTCGGGGAAGCGGAGGATGCCTTCGGCGCGCATCCCGATGATCGACGCCGAGGAGTACGGGCATTCCCCGCTGGATCCGGGGCACGAGGCGGCGAGCGCGGGACTGGCGGTGGTGACCCCCGCGAGCACGGTGCCGGCCCCCGCCAGCGCGAGGGCGCAGGCGAGGGCGGCGGTCAGACGGCGCGGGAACTGGCGGGAGAGCGAGCGACGCATCGGCGAAACACCCTTACAGAGAATGCGAAGAAACCGCGATGATTTTGCACAGAGATGCCCCATTTGTCACAGATCTGTGCCCGATCTGCGACGAATTTGTCCCCGCACATCAATTTGCAATACCATAGTTACACGCACTCTTAAAAGTGTTAGATGCTTCCCCGCCTCTTTAGGAAAAGGAAAACGAACGAAGTACCCGCCGCCTCAAGGAATCGCGATCGTGAACGCGTAGCCGGTGGCGAGCGTTGGGGTTGTGCCAGGCGTGTAGGTGTCTACCTCGTAGGGGGTCGATGGGCAGTTGGTGTGCTGGGCGTTGACGGCGATCACGCCGGGGCCGGTGATGATCCCGTAGCTGACCTCGGGTGAGACGGTTGCGATGCCCGCCGGCAGAGAGACCCCGGGTGTGGGGACGATGCAATAGATGCCGGGGTTGGGCTCGCTGACGCTCTGGATATTGGAGGCGTTGATCAGGTTGGCCGTGGGTGGTGTGGTAGTCGGCTGCACGATCGCGGAGGCAACGATCGTGCCGTTCGTTCCATTTGTCCCGTTCGTGCCGTTTTTCCCAGGGGCGCCTGTTTTCCCAGTTTTGCCCGTCGCGCCGGTTTTGCCCCCGGGCGCACCGGTCTTGCCGGTTGCCCCGCGTGGGCCGGCTGGGCCGGTGTACCCGCGAGGCCCCTGGACGAGGCACGCGCGCTCGCGCCGCCCATGCGAGATCACGATCACGGCGTGGCAGCGCCGCGCGCGCGCGGCGTGGGCCGCCGGGGAGGACGACCCGGAGGAGGCGAGCGCGGGGACGGCGATCGCGAGCGCGCCGGCGACGGCGGTGCCGGCAAGGAGGGGAAGGGCGGGACGGCGCATGGAGGAAGCCTTCTTTCGTCGGGAACGCCTGTAGAAACACGCTACCGGCACCGATGGAGCGGTGCGCGGCCGCCGATGTGACTCAGCCGATGTGTTCGGGCGTGCGCGCGGGAAGCCCGGCCCGCGCGGCAGGCGCGGGGACCAGGAGCGCGTCGGAGTCGGCCGGGCGGTTGCGCTCCTCGCGGACGATGTAGAGAGGCCGGTGCTTGACCTCGTCGTAGATGCGCCCGACGTACTCGCCGATCACGCCGAGCGCGATCAGCTGGATGCCGCCGAGCAGGAGGATTGCGATCGTGATCGAGCCGAAGCCCGGGAGGTAGGAGTCGAAGATGCGCAACAAAATGACGACGGGGATCGCGACGAAGGCGACGCCCGCGGACAAAAGCCCGACGTACGTCGCCAGCTGTAAGGGCAGGTGCGAGAAGGAGGCGATTGCATCCAACGAGAAGCGGAGCATCTTGCGGAGGGTGTACTTCGTTTCGCCGGCGTGGCGCGCGTCGCGCTCGTAGGGGACGGCTGTTTGGGTGAAGCCGACCCAGACCGTCATCCCGCGGAGGAACCGCGAGCGCTCGGTCATCGCCAGCAAAGCATCCAGCGCCCGCCGGTCGAGCAGCCTGAAATCCCCCGAGTTGGGCTCGAGGTCGACCTGGGCGAGCTTGTCGAAGAGCTTGTAGAACCAGGAGGCGGTGGCGAGCTTGAAGGCGGTCTCGCCCTCGCGCGCGCGGCGGACGGCGTAGACGACGTCGGAGCCCTCGCGCCAGCGCTCGATCATCTCGAGGATCAGCTCGGGGGGGTCCTGGAGGTCGGCGTCGATCATCGCGACGATGTCCCCGGCGGCGTGCTCGAGGCCGGCCGTGAGGGCGGCCTGATGGCCGAAGTTGCGCGAGAGGTGGATGACGCGCACGCGAGGGTCGGCGGCGGCGATCCGGTCGAGCAGCTCGGGCGTGCGGTCCGAGGAGCCGTCGTTGACGAGCACGAGCTCGAAGTGCAGCCCGGCGACGGCCGCGCAGGTGCGCGTGACGAACTCCTCGACCAGCTCCTCCTCGTCGTAGACGGGGGCGACGATCGAGAGGAGCGAGTAGGTGCGGGGTGTTGCCTGCGACATGACTGCCTTCCGAAGCTGATTAAGTAGGGACCGATGCAAAGACTAGGGGACAGGCCTTCGCGCGTACTAAATATGCCCGTGGTGGTGCAGCTCGTGAAGTTCGGGATCGTCGGCGTGTCGAACACGCTGCTGACGCTCGTCGTGTACACGGTGCTGTTGAAGGTGTTCGGCGTCTGGTACCTGGCGGCGTCGGCGATCGGCTTCATCGTTGGCGCGACGAACGGCTTCCTGCTGAACCGCAAATGGACGTTCAGGGAGCATGTGGGCGACAGATCGACGCCGGTGAAGTGGGGGGTCGTGCAGACCTGCGGGCTGGGCGTCGACGAGGTGCTGCTGTACCTGCTGGTGCACGACGGGCATCTGGACAAGCTGCTCGCGCAGGTCTGCGCGACGGCGGTCGTGACGGTGACGACCTTCTTCGTGAACCGTGCCTGGACGTTTAAGACCTAGCGGAGGACGACGAGCAGCGAGAGCCCTGCCGGTATCCGACTGCCGCGCCGGATCAGAGCGGCCTCGAGCGCGAGCGGTCGTTCGAGCAGCCAGTTGAGCAGCGGCGGCGGAACCCAGAGGTCGAGGCTCGACTCGGTCGTCTTGCGGGAGAAGCGCTCGAGGATGCGCAGCGCGATCGCGACGGGGAGCAGGAGCGAATTGAAGTAGGTCGTGCGCACGGGCTCCCAGCCGGCCTCGCGCGCGACGCGCAGGAGCGAGTTGCGCGTGTAGCGGCGATGGTGGTGGTTGATCTCGTCGTGGCCGGACCACAGCCACTGGTAGGCGGGGACGGTGAGGAGCAGCGCGCCGCCGGGCGCGACCACGCGGCGCAGCTCGCGCAGGGCGGCGAGGTCGTCCTCGAGATGCTCGACGACGTCGAGCGAGGCGGCCAGCTCGAAGGAGTCGGGGGGGAACGGCATCTCGAGCACGGAGCCTTCGATCACCTCGCCCGCGTCGCGAGCGCGCGCGAGCGCGACGCTCGTCTCGGAGAGCTCGATCCCGGTGACGGTGCCGTGGTGGGCGAACTCGACCATGTTGCGGCCGGAGCCGCAGCCGGCGTCGAGGATCCGCGCGCGCGCGGGCAGGCGCAGCTGCGCGATCACGCCCTCGAGCACGGTGCGCCGCCCCCGGTACCACCAGTGGCGATCCTCCGCGCGGTGCGTCTGTAGCTCGTAGTCCCTGTCCATCCCTCGGGCATCTTTTCCTAAAGCACTCCACGACGCGTCTCCGGGAGCGCCTTGAAAAAAGATTTGGTATGCCATAAGATAATTTGAATGTCGACAGTGGAGCAGGCAAGGACGCAGGCGGTGGAGGACTACTGCAAGGCGATCTACACGCTCGAATCGCGCGAGGACGAGCCGGTCTCGACGAACGCGCTCGCGGAGCGTCTGGAAATCACGCCGGGGTCGGTCTCGGCGATGCTGAAGAAGCTCGGCGAGATCGGCCTGATCGAGCACCACCCCTACCGCGGGGTGCGGCTGACCGACGACGGTCGCGCGGTCGCGCTCGAGGTGATCCGCCATCACCGGCTGCTCGAGCTGTTCTTGGCGGAGACCCTCGAGATGCCCTGGGACAGAGTGCACGCCGAGGCCGAGGTGCTCGAGCACGTGATCAGCGAGGAGCTCGAGCGGCTGATCGCCGCGAAGCTCGGCGACCCCACTTTCGACCCGCACGGCGACCCGATCCCGAGCGCCGCGCTCGAGCTGCGCGAGCGCGAGACCGTCCCGCTCGATTCCCTAAAAGAGGGCGAGACGGGCGTGTTCGTGCGCGTCTCGGACGCCGACCCGGAGATGCTCAGGTACCTGTCCGAGCGCGGCATCTCCCCCGGCGAACGGTTGGAGGTGCTCGAGCGCCAGCCGTTCGGCGGCCCGCTGACGGTGAGCTTCGCGGGCGGCGAGCAACGCGAGCACGCGCTCGGCGGCCAGCTCGCCGGCGCGATGCGCGTGGAGCTCGACGAGGGAGGTTCTGCCCGATGAGCACGCCCGAAGTAACGGTGGCCCCACTGCTCGGCCAGCCGCTCGTTCAGCCGCGGCTGACAGACGAGGACCTCGCGCGCTCGCACGACCGCTCGCGCGTCCACCACGCGCGCCGGCACAGCAAGCGCTGGCGGCTGCTGTGGCTGCTCGTCGGGCCAGGGATCCTCGCGATGCTCGGGGAGAACGACGGGCCGAGCATGATCGCCTACGCCGCCGACGGCGCGCAGTACGGGCTCGGGTTCTTCGTGCCGTTCATCCCGATCCTGTTCGCGATGGCGTATGTCTGCCAGGAGATGTGCATGCGCGTCGGCGCCGTCACCCACCGCGGCTATGGCGAGCTCGTGCTGCAGCGCTACGGCCGTGTCTGGGGCTGGTTCGGCGCCGGCGATCTGACCCTCACGAACCTCGTCACGCTCGTCGCCGAGTTCGTATCGATCCGCGTCGGGTTGGCCTACTTTCACCTCGGCGCCGGCGTTGCGGTGGCGCTCGGGCTGGCGCTGGTCGCGTTCACGCTCAGCGGCGGGCGCTACTGGCGCTGGGAGCGGATCGTGCTCGGCCTGGCGCTGTTCAACGGCCTGTTCCTGGTGGCGGCGATCCTCGTCAAACCACACTTCGGCGCGATCGCCGGCTCGTTCGATTTCAGCCCGTTTCCCGGCGGGAGCTTCAACACGCTGCTGCTACTGCTGGCCTCGACGATCGGCGCGACGGTGACGCCGTGGATGATCTTCTTCCAGCAGAGTGCGAGCGCCGATAAGGGGATGACTCCCCGGGACGTAAAGCACGGCCGCTACGACACCGCCGCGGGCGCGGTGCTGGCCGCGATTTTCGGCGTCGGGGCGCTGATCGCCGGCGCCGCGCTGCTCGGCCACGGCGGCGCGGGTATCGAGGGCTTCGCGGGCGCCGGTTTCCCTGAGGCGCTGAGCCACGTCGGCGGCGGCGCCGTCGGCACGGTGTTCGCGCTGGGGTTGATCGAGGCCGGCGCGGTGGCGATCCTCACGATCTCCGCGAGCACCGCCTACGCGGCGGGGGAATGCGTGGGGGTATCCCACAGCTTCAACAGCTCGCCGCGGAACGCCGGCGTGTTCTACGCCGCCAACGCCGGCATCGCGCTGCTGGCGGCGGCGGTGATCCTGATTCCGGGCGCCCCGCTGCTCTCGATCGCGCTCAACGCGAACGTGCTCGCCACCGTGCTCCTGCCGGTGAGCCTCGTCTTCATGGTGATGCTCGCCAACGACAGGGGGCTGATGGGCGCGTGGACGAACAGGCGCTCGACGAACGTGATCGGGATCGCCGTGATCGCGTTCGTCGGACTCTGCGGAGCCGCCTACGGCATCGACTCCTTCCTGCAGGCGATCCATCTGGTCGGCTCATGAGCACAATCCAAGAGCGGGACCTGCAGAGACAGGAGCGCTTCGAGGACGAGCTGATCATGGACCTCGAGCGCGACCAGTTCGTGGCCGAAACCTCCCGGCCCGTGCCGCGAGCGGCGCTCAGCGCGCGCGCGACGGCCGGCCTGTGGGCGTTGCGGGTCTTCGTCGTGCTCGTCAGCCTGATGGTGATCTACACGTTCGTCGACCAGCTGCACTGACGCTCATGGAGCGCCGGGCGCGCGGACCGAATACGCGAGTGCGCCCGCGCCCGTGCGCCAGGCTGCGACCGCGCGGTCGCTGTCCGGATCGAAGGCGACGGTCGCGTCGCTGTTTGGCCCCGGCGGGGCGAGCAGTTCGGGGGCGGCGAACTTGACCTGTTCGGGGTAGCCGTCGAACCCGCGCGCGGCGAAGATCGCCTGGGAGCCGAGGTCCAGGCCCGCAGGCGTGGGCTGCGGTTGGGTCCACAGCGCGAGCGCCTCGTCGTTCGGCCCCGGCGCGAGCCCGGCGAGCAGCGCGTCGCTGCCGGCGGGCGAGAGAGTGCTCGGCGGCAGCACGCCGCCCTGGTCGATCGCCGCGGCGCGGATCGCCCAGTGACCCGCGACGGCGCCTGTCCACGCGAGCACGACGCTCTCCGAGGAGAGGCGTATGAGCTGGGGCGAATCGACGTAGCCGGGCAGACCGGGAGGGTCGGGGAACTCTTCGAGCAGCTGCGGTGCGGCGAAGCGAACCCCGGGCTGGGAGTGGGAGACGTAGACGCTCGTCTGCCCATCGTGGCGCACGGTCCAGGCGACGATTGCGCGATTGTCGTCGCTGAGGACGGCCGCGATATGCGCGCCGGCGGGAGGGCTCGGCCCGAGCCGCTGGAGCGCGTGCGGCGCGCCCTTGCCGGGCAGCTCGCGCGCGAACAGCGAGCCATCCCGGGAGAAGACGACGAGCCTGTCGGAGCGGAAGTCGAGCGCGACCGTGAGCGCCTCGACTCCGCCCGAGCCGGTGGCGCTGACCCGGGCGGGGGGCGCGAACGCGGACGCGTAGTAGCGCTGGACGCGCAGTTGCAGATCCGTGCGGCCGTGGGAGTCTGCGAGCGAGGCGAGCGCGGCGTCGCCGAGGTAGGCGGTGGCGAAGGAGAACGTGCCCGCGCGGCCGCCGAGCGTGAGTGGTGGAGCGAACGGTCCCCCGGCCCGGCCCTCGGTCAGCAGCAGGCCCCCCGCGGTCCCGGTCTGCCTTTCGGCGGAAGTCCCCGCTATCACGACGCGCCCATGAGGTCCGGCGGTTGCGTCGAGCGGCCCGCGCAGCGCAATCGTTCGACCTGCCGCTGTGCGCGGACGGATCGGCGCTCCGGGGATGCCTTCTGGAGAGATCGCCGCTACCTGCACCCCCACGCCGGCGGGGCACGGGGAGGACGCGCTCCAAACGATTGCGCCTGGGCCGGTTCCCTGGGTGGGGGAGTCCTCCGGGAACACCACATGCAGAGCTCCAGTTCCCGGGCACTCACTCAGGATCGCCGGCTGGGTCCACTTCCCGGTGGCCGTCAATCCCGCTGCATCTGTCGCGCCCGCGGGGAGCAGCAGGAACGCGGCTGCGCAGCCGAGCACAAGCGGTTTCACCAGCCGACCCTACCGAGGAACGCTTGGCGTCCGGGCCCCTACGCCGTGAACAGTCGGCTGCGTCCACTCCGGATCTCCCCGCGAGAGCACGTGCGCGGCGAGCGCCGTGATCGCCATCAGCACCGCGGCGATTGAGAGCGGCAGGACGAGATCGCCGTCGAGCACGAGCGCCGCTCCGACCAGCGCACCGACGAACCCACCGAGGAACGCCCCGAGGAAGAACGCGCAGAGCGCCACCAGCGAGGCGGACGCCGACAGCCCGCGCGCGCCGGCGAGGGCGAAGCCGAGGAACACGACGTTGCCGGTCATGTTCGCGACAAACACGTGTCTGAACGTGAGATAGCTGACCGCGTCGACGAGCCCGGTGACGACGGTCAGCAGCACGAGCAGGAGCGGCAGCGGACCGTGCCCGCTGCCGCTCCAGGGCCAGAGTTTGCGCACGGTGTCAGCCATCTCGTCGATCGCTCATCCGTTGGGTCGATCCGCGAAGTACTTGGCCGCGAGCTGCTCGATCGTGCCCTTCGTGCGGGTCGTGAGCGGGCCGAGCAGCCGGCCGATCGCCTTGAAGTCGAGCGCCGAGTCGAGGATGCCGCCGCTCGGCAGCCAGTGCAGCTCGCGCTCGCCGAACGCGAGCCTGTCCTCGTCATTTGCCAGGGCGAGCACCTTCTTCCGTGCCCGCGCGGCGGGCGCGGCGGTTAGGAGGACCACCTGGGGCTTGCCCTTGGAGGCTTCGACGAGAGCCGCGGCGAAAGGCCGCTCTGCCGCGATCGTTCCGAGCTCGTCGGCGTCGCGTAGGAAGACGGGCACCTCGTAGCCGAGCGCGGCGGCAAGCCCCGTTTCGATCCGTGCGCTCAGCTCCCCCTCCCGCTCCTCCCAGGCGACGGCGAAGATGACGTTGCCGCTCGCCCGGAAGGTCCTCACCTCGCCGCAGCCCAGCTCCTCGAAGCGCACGCGCAGATCGTCGTTGGTGATCCGATGACCTCCGACGTTCATCCCGCGCAGAAATGCGGCGTACTCGGGCATCGAGGTCACCTTATTGCCCGACCGCGATCATCGCCACACCGGCGACGGCGATGGCCGCGTGGGAGGCGTGTTCGAGGGCATGCCACTGCTGCTGTTGCACCATACGGGCGCCAAGTCGGGCAAGGGCAGAGTCAACCCGCTCGCCTATCAAGCCGACGATGGCCGCTACGTGATCTTCGCCTCGAAGGGAGGGGCGCCGACGAACCCCGACTGGTACCACAACCCTAAGAGCCTATCCGGATAACCCGGCAGGGTTTGGGGGCGTGCTGTCGTAGCTGGCGTGCATGGATAACAACCTCGTAGCACCTCAGATGTCGGAGTCCATTGGTGAGGATGCGCCGGTGGAGCTGGGTTCAGGGCA
>DATCFG010000078.1:0-15121 GCA_036509655.1 Solirubrobacteraceae bacterium
GCTCGGCGCCGTCCTGCCTGGTCTCGCCCGGCGACCCAACAGTCGACCAAGCCCCGCTCGCGCGCCGATCAGCGGGCCGGTGGCGCAGCTCGCCCGCGCTCTGCAGGACCTCGGCGTGGGCCTCCCAGCGCGGGCCGAGGAACTCGGCGTCCTCGCCCGACAGCGGCCCCTCGTGCGCGGCGCAGAGGAGATGCCGGCGGAAGATCGGGGCGCTCTCGTGGTCGAGGATCGCGGCCTCGACGGGGCGCTGCAGGAAGTCGTCGGGGTGGCGGCAGAAGAACTGGTCGAGCGCGTCCTCGCCCGCGACGTACACCGCGAGGCCCCGCCCGCGCCGGCCGGCGCGACCCCACATCTGGCGCAGCGAGGCGACGGTCCCGGGGAACGTGACGACGACGGCGGCGTCGAGCTCGCCGATGTCGATCCCGAGCTCGAGCGCGTCGGTCGTGATCACCGCGCGCAGCTCGCCACGGACGAGGCGACCCTCGAGCTCGCGGCGCTGCTGGGAGGTGTAGCCGGCGCGGTAGGGAGCGACGAGCTTGGCGAGCTCGGGGCCAGACTTCTGCGGGTCAGAGCCCTGCCGGTCAGAGTCCTGCCGGTCAGAGCCCTGCCGGGCGGAGTCCTGTGGGTCCCGAGGGTCGGAGCCTTCGAGGTCGGCGACGAGGAGCTTGTGGAGGACCTCGACGCCCTTGCGCGACTTCATGAAGCAGATCAGTCGAGCCCCGTCGCGCACGAGGCGCGCGAGCAGCTCGGCCGCCTCGGCGAGCGCCGAGCGGCGCTGACCGAGATCCTCGTCGGTGAGCGGTGGGTTCCAGACCGCGATCTGCCGCCCCGGCGCCGGCGAGCCGTCGACGTCGATCAGGTTGAAGTCCTCCAGTCCCGTGAGGCGCTCGGCCAGCTCGACGGGGTTGGCGATCGTCGCGGAGGTGAGCAGGAAGCGCGGGGATGTGCCGTAGGCGGCGGCGATCCGGCGCAGACGGCGCAGGACGTTGGCGACGTGCGAGCCGAACACTCCGCGGTAGACGTGCGCCTCGTCGACGACGACGACCGCGAGGTTCGCGAACAGCTCGGCCCAGGCGGGGTGGTTGGGGAGGATGCCGACGTGGAGCATGTCGGGGTTGGTGAGCACGACGTTTGCCCGCCGGCGGATGTCCGCGCGCGCCTCGCGCGGGGTGTCGCCGTCGTAGATCGCCGGACGGAGGAGCTTGGTCAGGCCGAAGGCCGCGAGTGCGCGCGCCTGGTCCTGGGCGAGCGCCTTCGTCGGATAGAGGTACAGCGCACGCGCGCGGGTGTCTCGGCAGAGCACGTCGAGCGTCGGCAGGTTGAAGCACAGCGACTTGCCCGAGGCGGTCCCGGTCGTGACGATCGTCGGGCCCTCCCAGGAGGCGTAGATGGCTTCGGCCTGGTGGGAGTAGAGGCGCTCGATTTGTAAGCGCGACAGTGCCGCCAGCACTTCGGGGTGCAGCTCCTCGGGCGGCTCGAGGAGCCGCGCCTTGCCCGGTCCTTCGCGCGCCTCGCGCACGAGCCGGCCGTCCTCACGCGCCTCGTCGAGCAGCGCGCTCCAAGGCTCGATTTTGCGTTGGAGGGCCACCGCTTGCGATAGTAGAGGCGATGGCGATCCGAGCGCGGTGCATGTACGTGGATCTCGACGGCACGCTGCTCGGGCGGGGCGCGTCGCTGTTGAGAGACGGCGAGGGGAATGTGTCGATCGAGGGGGTGCGGGCGATCCAGGCGTGCATGCGGGCGGACGTCGAGGTCGTGCTGATGAGCGGGAGAAGGCGCGCGCAGGTATTCGAGGACGCGCGGCTGCTGGGGCAGAGCTCGTATATCTATGAGGCGGGCGCGTGTGTGGTGCTCGATGGGGAGGAGCAGTGGCTGACGGGCGATCTGGTGCCGGGCGAGCTGAGCATCGCCGAGCAGATCGAGCGCTCGGGGGCGCCGGCACTGCTGCTGGAGCGCTACGAGGGTCGCCTGGAGTACCACGAGCCGTGGCACGTCGAGCGCGAGGTCTCGCATCTGTTCCGCGGCCTGGTGGACGCCTTCGAGGTGGACGCGTTGCTCGAAGAGCACGGCCACGGCGATTTGCGATTGGTGGACAACGGCGTCGTCAACCGCCGCTCACCGGCGCTGGCGGAGCTGGAGCACGTGCGCGGTTACCACCTGCTGCCGGCGGGCGCCTCAAAGGCGGGAGGCGTCGCCTGGCACCGCCGTGCGCGGGGGTATGCGCGCGAGGAGACGTTCGCGGTGGGCGACTCGCGCGAGGACCTCGCGTGCGCGACGCAGGTGGACGTGTTCTGGCTGGTCGCGAACGCCGTCGCGCGCGACCCCTCGATCAGGGAGGCGCTGGCGAAGCACGAGAACGCGCGCGTGTGCGAGGCCGGACACGGCGCGGGCGTCTACGAGGCGGTCGTGAGCAGCTTGATGGGTTGACTTTTGAGATCGTCCACGTGACGTCTCGCACGTGCTGGCCGATCCCGGACGATCGGTAGCACGTGCTTCACCGCCCCGCGTCGCCCAGCTTGGTCCATGAACGCCCCGACCGCACCACCTATTTCAAAACACGTTCTCAGGGGCGAGATCCTTTTCTAAAGACGCCGGGAAGGTTGTTCCACTTTTAAAACTGCGTGACACCATAGTAGCACGCACTCTTCAAAGTATATATCCCCACCCCCGCCCTTTATCTTCTCGTCACACTTTCACCGCACTTCTGATGCATTTGGGGCAATTCCGTCGCACTTTTGGCCCACTTCTGGAACCTTTGCGCAATCCGTCGCACGCTTGCCCCGTTTGGGGGATTCCCGTCAGGATTTGATGATTCCCTCGCGCTTCTCCTCCTCGTAGAGGCGTTCGACGATGAATTCCTTCAGAAGCGTCTGGTAGCCGGTGTTGCGCAGCGCGGCGAGCGCGCGTAGCCGTTTGAGCGTGAACTGGTCGAAGCGCACCGCGATCGGCGTCGTGCGGCCGGGGCGGACGAGCTCTTGCATGCGGAGAGCCTTTTCGCGGCGGCCCTCCTGCGCGAGGAACTCCTCGGCATCGGAGAAGTCGAGTTTTGCGACCGGGTCGAACGCGGGCTCGGCCTTGGCTTTTTTCTTGGCGGGCTGGGGCATGTGTAGGCTCCTCGTCATTCAATGGGTGCGCTATAGCATATACCACCGGGCCGGAGAGTCGCCGCTGCCTCGAAGAGACGCGTCGGCTTGGCGATGCGCGCTAGTGGTCTCTGCCGTTGATGCGTCGCCAGAGGCGGCGCCAGAAGCCCGGCCGGGGCCGGCGCCAGCGAGCGGGCGGGGGCACCGTGGCGCGCACCAGGGCGACCCAGTCGTCGAGCGGAAGCTCGCCCGAGATCAGCCGGCCGAGGGCGGTGGTGACCGGCGCCCGTCCACCGGCGGCGGCGCCCCGTGCGTCGCTCGGGTCATCGGCGCGTTCGAGCGCGAGGGCGAGCAGCGGCACCGACTCCAGCGCCTCGACCGCCTGGCCGATCCGCGCGGGGATCTCCGCGGCCGGAACGCCCGCGGCCAGCAGTTCGCCGGCGCGGCGGTTGCGGCTGTCGCGAGCGAGGGCCGTGGCGACGAGGTCACCGGCGCCGGCGAGGCCGATCATCGACTCCGGTCGCGCGCCCAGCCCCGCGGCGTAGCGCCAGACCTCGGCGAAGATGTGCCCCGCGGCCGCGCCCGCCGCGTTCAGCCCCTGCGCCTCCGTGGCCCCCGCCGCCAGCGCCGCGGCGTTCTTGGCGGCGCCCGCGAGCTCGACGCCGAGCGGGTCGTTCGACTGCTCGCAGACGACACCCGCGCGCGTGAACACCTGCGCGAGCGTCCGCGTGAGCTCCTCGTCGCTGGAGGCGGCCACCAGCCCGGCGCCCTCGTTCACCATCTCCTGGGCGTGCGCGGGACCGCCGAGGCACGCGATGCGCTCCGGGCCGAACCTCGCGCTGAGCACGATCGTGGGCGGCAACCCGTCCGGCGGGACGAGGCCCTTGGCCACGGACACGACCGCCGCTCGCTTGTCGAGCCCCGCCTGCTCGAGCGTCGCGATCACCTCGTCGAGCCCGTTCGAGGGCACAGCCAGGAACACGTAGTCGGCGCGCGCCACCCCGGCACTGGCCGGCTCGATCCGCAGCTGCGCGGGCAGCTCGACGCCGGGCAGGTAAACGCGGTTCTCGCGCTCCGCCTCGAGGCTCGCGGCCTGCTCGGCTGTGCGCGCCTGCAGCGTCGTGCGCAACCCACCGCGCGCCAGCAGCACGGCGAGCGCCGTACCGAACGACCCCGCCCCGATCACCGTCGCGCGCTTCGCGCCCGGCGTCGGCAGTGAGCGCGCGCGCGATCCGCGCGCGCCCGGGCTTGCGGCCACCGTGGGGCTCGCAGTAGGCTCGGGTTCGATCATCTGATGAGCGAGCCTAACGATCCGTACGCGCGCGCCGTCGACTGGAGCAACTGGGCCGGCGACGAGCGCTGCCGTCCGGCGGCCGTCGAGATCCCCGGCTCGATCGAGGAGCTGTCGGGCGCGATCGTCCGTGCCGGAGCCCACGACCGCCGCGTGCGCGTCGCGGCGATCGTCCGTGCCGGAGCCCACGACCGCCGCGTGCGCGTCGCGGGCTCCGGGCACTCATTCAGCGATATCGCCCTCACCGACGGGGTGCAGCTCCGCCTCGACCGGCTCAGACGCGTGCTCGACATCGACCGCTCCTCGGGTCTGGTGCGCGTCCAGGCGGGGATCACGATCCGTGAGCTGAACGCGCGCCTCGCCGAGCACGGGCTGGCGATGGAGAACCTCGGCGACGTGGACTCGCAGACGCTCGCCGGGGCAATCTCGACGGCGACGCACGGCACCGGCGCGCGCCTTCGCAACATCTCCGCGCAGGTGGCCGAGCTGACGCTCGTGCTCGCCGACGGCTCGATCCTTCGCTGCGCCGAAGAGCTCGACGCCGGCGTCTTCCGCGCCGTGCGCGTGGGCCTCGGCGCGCTCGGCGTGGTCGCGGAGGTGACGCTGCGCTGCGTCCCCGCGTTCACCCTCCGCGGCGTCGACGCGCCCGCGCCGCTCGCGGAGACGCTCGCGCGCTTCGAGGAGCTCTCGCTCGGCAACGACCACTTCGAGCTCTATGAGCACCCCTACACGCGTCTCGAGCGCGCGACCGCCGAGTTGGAGGCGCCGTTCGCGCTGCTCGAGCTCGTCAACGGTGGCGGCACCGGCAGCCTCGAGTCGACCGCCGCGGAGGCCGCCGTCACCGAGGTGACCGCCGGCTCGGGTCTATACGGGCCGACGCTGTTCGACGCCTACCGCGCGTTCGCGCCGCGGCCCGCCGCACTGTTCGCGCTGCCCGTCGTGCGCCGTCCCGGACCCGGCGTGGTCACGGCGCTCGGCGGCGGCTACCTCGCCTCCGGCCCCGCCGACCGCGCGCGCCTGCCGCAGTCCCACCTGCCGCCGGGACTGCGCCTGGACCGCCAGGAGGGCGCCGGCGAGGTGCAGACGCCGCTGCTCGGCGCCGCCGCCGACGGACTATCGGTCGGCGACCGCGTGTACATGCGCCACGCGAAGGCCGGCGAGCTGTGTGAGCGCTTCGCAAGCCTGTATCTACTCGAGGGCGAGCGGATTGTCGAGGAGGTCCCGACCTACCGCGGTGAGGGACAATGCTTCCTGTGAGCACCGCCCCGGCCTGTCCCCTCCACTGTCTCCGAACGCGGAGTCGCGTCTTGTGAGCCTCGACGAAGCTCTTCCGAGCGATAGCGATCGCGCGGGAGCAGCGCCTGTCGCGGAGTTGGGCGGCGAGGCGATCGAGACGATCCTGCGCGAAGTCGTCGAGACGCTCGCCCCGATCGACAGACCGCCCTGCTCGCCCGGCGAGCGCCAGGCCGCCGAGTGGCTGGCGGCGCGTCTGCGCGCGGTCTCGGGGGGTGGAGGTCGCACTCGAGGACGAGCCGTCTTGGGGGATCTTCGCGCCCACCTCCGCCGGGCTCGGGTTGGTCGGGCTGCTCGCCGCGGCGCTCGTGCTCACCGGCCGCCGCTCGCTCGGCTCGCTGCTCGCCGCCGCCAGCTTCGCCGGCATCGTCGATGAGGCCCAGAACGGGCCCCGTCTGGTCCGTCGCGCGCTCCGCCGCCGGCGCACCACCGTCAACATGGTCGCCCGAATGGGCGAGGGTGGGAACGGCGCCGAGCCTCGCGACGGCGGGGCCGCCCGGTCTGGCGAGGGCGGGATCGACACGCTGGTGGTCCTCGCCCACCACGACGCGCCGCAGACGGGGTTCATCTTTGACCAGACGCTCCAGCGGCGCCTGCATGCGCTCGCGCCGCTGCTGATCGAGAACATGAAGACCTCTCCTCCGCAGTGGTGGATCGGCCTGGCGGGACCGCTGTGCACGATCGCCGCGGCGGTCAGCCGCCGCCGCGGCCCGGCGTGGGCGGCCGGAGCCATCGGCGTGCTGGCGGGTGCGGTGGTGATCGACATATGGCGCAGCCAGACCGTGCCGGGCGCCAACGACAACCTGTCCGGAACCGCCGCGCTGGTCGCGCTGGCGGAGCTCCTGCGGGCGCGCTCCGCGCCGGGCTTGCGGGTGCTGTTGGTTTCGTGCGGGGCCGAGGAGACACTCCAGGACGGGGTGCGCGCGTTCATTGCCCGTCATCGCCACGAGCTGGCGCCCGAGCGCACGTGCTTCGTGAACCTCGACACGGTTGGCTCGCCGCACCTGGTGATGCTCGAGGGCGAGGGCCCGGTGTGGATGGAGGAGTACACCGGGCCGTGGCTGCGCGACCTGTTGGAGGAGCGAGCGGGCGCCATCGAGATCCCGCTGCAGCGCGGCTTCCGGGCCCGGGCGTCGACCGACAGCGTTATCCCCAGCCGCGGCGGCTATCCGATCGCGACGCTCGTGTCGCTCAACCGCTGGCACAGCCTCGCCAACTACCACCTGCCGAGCGACGTACCCGAGAACCTCGACTTCGGCACGGTCGCCGACGCCACGCGGCTCGTCTACGAGCTGGCGCAGGCGCTCGCCGGCGGCGCTGCGCCTCAGAGCACCTGAGCGAGCTTCCGTCCTGCTGCCGCAAGCGTGCGCGAGCCGGTCGCCTCGACGATCACCTGCAGGTCGAGGATCCGCGCGTCGAACGGCGCGAGCGCGTTATCCATGGTCACCGCATAGGCCGGCACGCCGCCCTGGCGCGCGCGGGTGGCGATCTCGAACGCGATGCTTCCTCGCAGCGTGTCCTCATGCAGGCGCCACTTCGCGAGCACCACCGCACGGGCGCGTTTCATCCGAAGATCGAAATCGATCGGCAACGCCTCCTCGACGGGGCAGAGGTCGGGTGCCGGCTGGCCGCCCGCGACCAAGCCCCGTGCGATCGCCCGTGCCACGCGATCGGCGCTCAGCGCATCTCCAAACGGTCCCGCGACGACGAGCGCTGTTTGTGGAATCACGATCGGGCATCCTTTCAGGTCATGGCCACCAGCAAAGAGCACGTCGTCCTGGAGATCGACGGCCGCGAGCTGCGCGTGAGCAGCCCCTCCAAGCCGTTCTTCCCCGAGCGCGGCCTGACAAAGCTCGACCTCGTCGACTACTACGTCGAGTGCGCCCCGGCGGTCGTCCGCCACCTGCGCGAGCGCCCGACGGTGATGAAGCGCTGGGTCGACGGGGTGGCGGGCGAGCCGTTCTTCCAGAAGCGCGTACCCGACTCGGCCCCGGAGTGGATCGAGACCGCGACCGTCACGTTCCCCAGTGGACGCTCCGCGCGCGAGATCGTCCCGAACGACGCCGCCCACCTCGTCTGGGGGGTGAACCTCGGGGTGATCGACTGGAACCCCTGGCCGGTCCGCCGCTCCGACCTCGACCACCCCGACGAGCTGCGCATCGACCTCGATCCCGGGCCCGGGGTGCCGTTCGCGGAGGTCCGCGAGGTCGCGCTCGGCGTGCGCGAGGTGCTCGAGCAGCACGGCCTGCGCGGCTTTCCCAAGACCTCCGGCTCGCGCGGCATCCACATCTACGTGCGGATCGTCCCCGAGCACGACTTCACCGAGGTGCGCCGCGCCGCGCTCGCGCTGGCGCGGGCGGTCGAGCGGAACATGCCCGGCCGTGCGAGCAGCCGCTGGTGGAAGGAGGAGCGCGAGGGCGTGTTCATCGATTACAACCAGAACGCGCGTGACCGCACGGTCGCCTCGGCCTACTCGGTTCGCGCCGTCGCCGACGCGCGGGTGTCCACTCCGTTGGAGTGGGACGAGGTCCCCGACGTCGACCCCGCGGAGCTGCGCCTGGACACGGTCCCCGCGCGGCTGCGTGAGCGCGGCGATCCCTCCGCCGAGATCGACGCCGACCCGGGTGCGCTCGCGGCGCTGCTGGAGCTGGCGGCGCGCGACGAGCGCGACGGCCTCGGCGACGCGCCCTGGCCGCCGCACTTCCGCAAGCAGAAGAATGAGCCCCGCCGGGTGCAGCCGAGCCGCGCGGCGAAGCGATGACCCTGCCCCTGCAGCCGCCGCTCAAGCCGCAGCTTGCGCTCGCGCGCAAGGAGCTCCCCGTCGGCGAGGACTTCGCCTACGAGATCAAGCTCGACGGCTTTCGCTGCCTGGCGTTCGTCGACGGCGAGGACTCCTTCCTGCAGTCACGCGCGGCCAAGCCGCTCCTGCGCTACTTCCCCGAGCTCGTCCTCCCCCCAGGCCGCTACGTGCTCGACGGCGAGATCGTGGTGCGCGGCGAGGACGGCCGCGAGGACTTCGACGCGCTCGGCCAGCGCATCCACCCGGCCGCCTCGCGGATCGAGCGCCTGTCCGTCGAGACGCCCGCCGTCTACGTCGTCTTCGACCTGCTCGCGCGCGACGACGAGTCATTGTTGGAGCGTCCCCTCTCAGAGCGCCGTGCGGCGCTCGAAGATCTGCTTGCTGAGGACCCCGCGTTCGCGGCCGCGCCGGTCGAGCTGATGGAGACCGTCGCCACCGCGGAGGAGGCCGCGCACTGGCTGGAGCACGCCGAGGGCGCGATCGCCAAGGAGCGCTCGGCGCGCTACCGGCCCGGCGAGCGCAAGGGTACGTTCAAGGTCAAGCGCGTGCGCACGATCGACGTGATCGTCGTCGGCTGGCGTCCCGGCAAGGAGCCCGACACCGTCGGCGCGCTGATCCTCGGCCTCTACGACGGCCCCAAGCTGCGCGTCGTCGGGCACTGCTCGGGGCTGATCGCCACCGAGAAGCGCCGTCTGGTCGGCTTCCTCGCACCCTACGGGTCAGGCGAGCGCGGCTCGGCCGATCCGAGCCGCTGGAGCGCCGGCAAGGACCTCGAGTGGGTCGGGCTGCGGCCCGAGCTCGTGGTCGAGATCGACTTCGACCACGTCTCTGCCGGGCGCATACGCCACGGCGCGAAGCTGCGCCGCTGGCGCGAGGACAAGCCCCCGGCGGAGTGCACGTTCGACCAGCTCTCTCTGTGATGGGCGATGTGGGTTGCGCCGCTCATGGGCCGGGTCCCGAGGTTGGACTTCAGGGCCGGTGAGGGTGCGAGATGTGGTCTAGGATCCGTCGATGAGCGACGACAGCACGACGGCGACCGTCGCCGAGGAGGAGTACTTGCAGATCCTCTTCTGGTTGCAGGAGGCCGGCCTGCCGATGACCGGCGCGAACGTCGCGCGCGCGATGCAGCTGTCGGCGCCGACCGTCCACGAGATGATCGGTCGCCTCGAGCGCGATGGCTACATCACCCGCGGTTCGGACCGCGCGATCGCCTTCACCGACTCGGGCGCCGAGCACGCCGAGGGGATCGTCCGCCGCCACCGTCTGATCGAGCGCTTCCTCACCGACGTCCTCGGCGTCCCCTGGGACGAGGTGCACGAGGAGGCCGAGCGCCTGGAGCACGCGATGTCGCCGGTGCTCGAGCAGCGCATGCTCGCCGCGATCGGCGACGCCAAGACCTGTCCCCACGGCCATCCGATCGTCGCCGGCGCGCGCCTCTCGGGCGTGCCGCTCGCCGACGTCGCCGTCGGCGCCTCGGTGCGGATCCTGCGCTTCGAGAACGAGGCCGAGGACCTGCTCCACTACCTCAAGGCGTCCGGTCTCGAGCCCGGCATGGAGGGCACGGTGACCGTGAGCGACGACGAGCAGGTGATCGTCCAGGACGCCGACGGCCGGCTCTGCGCCATCACCCCGAGCGTCGCCGAGACCGTCTCGGCGATCGCCGACCCCTCGCCGCCCCCGCGCACCGCCCTCCCCGAGCAGCTCGTGTTGGGCCAGCGGTATGGCCGATAAGTACGCCCTTTGACGATCGAGAGTCAAGCGAGACAAGGATCGAATAGCCCGCCCGCCCCGCGTGGCGTGCGCTAGCACGCGAGCGACCGAGGACGCAGACCGATCGTCCGGGATCGGCCAGCGCCGGCTCTCGCTCGTCAGAGCGAGCGGTACGCCTGGGCGAGGCGAGCGACGCCCTCGTCGATCTGCTCGGGGGTCACGCCCGAGTAGGCGAGGCGCAGCGTGTTCTCGCCGCCGTCGATCACGAAGTCGGTGCCCTTCACGAACGCGACCCCGCGCTCGCCGGCGGCCTTGTGCAGTGCGCTCACGTCGGTGCCAGGCGGCAGCGTCACCCACATGAAGTAGCCGCCTTCCGGTGCCACGAACTCGGCCTCCGGCAGCTCCCGCTCCAGCGCCCGCCCGAGCGTCGAGGCGCGCTCGGCGAGCGCGGCCTTGACCGTCTCGATCGAGCTGTCGATCGCGCCCGAGGCGCAGAACTCGTAGACGATCGACTGCGCGACCATGCTCGGCGAGATGTACGTGCTCGTCGCGAGCTTCGCGATCGAGGAGATCAGGTCGGTCGGACCGACCAGGTAGCCGACGCGGATGCCGGGGCAGACGGTCTTCGAGAACGACGAGGCGTACACCACGTGCTTGGGGTCCATCGAGAGCATCGTCGGGAGCGTCTCGCCGCTGAAGCGCAACTCGACGTAGGGGTCGTCCTCGAACACCCAGAAGTTGTGCTCGGCGGCGAGCGCGAGCAGCGCCTGGCGCTTGGCCGGCGAGAGCGTGTAGCCGGCGGGGTTCTGGAAGTTGGGGATGATGTGGGCCAGCTGCGGGCGCACGGGGGCGCGTGCCGAATCCCCCCTCAGCAGGCCGGCGAGTGCTGCCGTGTCGATCCCGTCCGGCTCGAGCTCGACGGCGTGCACCTTCGCGCCGCGCGCTGTCAGCGACAGCAGCGTGCGGTCGTACGTCGGGCGCTCCACGATCACCTCGTCGCCCGCGCCAACGAGCTGCTCGAACAGGAACGCGTCGGCCTGCATCGAGCCGTTCGTCACGAGCACGCGCTCGGGCTCCACCTGGTGGCGGTCGGCGATCCACGCGCGCAGCCGCGGGTAGCCGACCGAGGTGCCGTACGCGGTCGTGCCGTCCGGGTCGCTCGCGAACGCGCGCACGGCCGCGTCGCTCAGGCCCTGCACGTCGACGATGTCGAGCGAGGGCGCGCCGCGCGCGAATGAGATCGTTGGGCCGACTGGTTTGCTGATCACGGCGGGTAAGTCTAGGCGCCCGAGTAGCTCGTCATATTCCCGGGTCAACTCGCTCGCGGTTTGCTCCAGCCGATCGCGGAAGCGCAGCAGCTGAGCGGCGCTCGGCGTCCTCGCCTCGGTGGGTGCGACCTGCTCGATGCGCGCCGCAATCGGCTCAACTGCTTCGTCGATCAGACGGGTGGGGCCGGGAGCCCGCGGCGGAGGGCCGGCGGCCTGCGGCTGCGCGACGGCGGCCGGGCTCGGCGCGTCGCGGTCGATCGAGGTCAGGGTGCGCTCCAGCTCCTGCAGCTTTCGCTCCAGCTCGCCCAGCGTCTTCGAGACCTCTTGATCCACCGCCCTAGCGTAGCTGTGTGACCGCGAGCTCCGCTACCTCGGTGGGAGTGCGACCGACGCGCACGCCTCTCGCCTCCAGCGCCTGCGCCTTCGCGGCGGCGGTGCCGGCGGAGCCCGAGACGATCGCTCCGGCGTGGCCCATCTGCTTGCCGGCCGGGGCGGTGAACCCGGCGATGTAGGCGACGACGGGCTTCTTCACGTGCTCGGCGATGTAGTCGGCGGCCTCCTCCTCGGCCGAGCCCCCGATCTCGCCGGAGAGCACGATCAGCTCGGTCTGCTCGTCGGCCTCGAACAGCTCGATCACATCCACGAACGACGAGCCCGGCACGGGGTCGCCGCCGATCCCGACGATCGAGCTGCAGCCGAAGCCGGCCTGGGCGATCTCGTTGCCGATCTGATAGGTCAAGGTCCCCGAGCGCGAGACCACGCCGACGTTCCCCTCCTTGAAGAAGCTCGCGGGGATGATCCCGACGTTGGCCTTGCCGGGGGAGAGGATGCCCGGGCAGTTCGGGCCGATCAGCCTTGTTTTGGGATGCCCGCCCACCCGATCGCGCTTGAGCGTGTTGTAGACGCGCAGCTCGTCGTGCGCGGGGATGCCCTCGGTGATCGCGATCACGAGCTCGACGCCCGCCGCCGCCGCCTCGAGGATCGAGTCGGCGGCAAAGCGCGGCGGCACGAAGATCATCGCGGTGTTTGGTTGGACGCTCTCGGCGGCCTCCGCCCACGAGTCGAATACGGGGATGCCCTCGACGTCCTGCCCGCCCTTCCCGGGCGTGACGCCCCCGACCACGTTCGTGCCGTAGCGCTTGTTGTTCAGCGTGTGAAACGAGCCCTCGCGGCCGGTGATCCCGGCGATCGCCAGGCGCGTGTTCTTGTCGACGAGCACGCTCATCAGCTCTGTTCCTTCGCCAGTGCGACGACCATCTCGGCCGCCTCGTTCATCGTCCTCGCGGCGTGCACGTTTCCCAGCGCCGCCTCCTGCAGCAGCTCGCGGCCGGCGACATCGTTCGTACCGTCCAGCCGCACGACGAACGGGACAGACGGTTTGATCTCGTCGAATGCCGCGATCAGGCCTCTGGCGACCTCGTCGCAGCGGGTGATCCCCCCGAAGATGTTGAAGAGGACGGCCTTGACGGAGTCGTTGGCGAGGATCAGCTCGACCGCCTGCTTGATCTTCGCCGCGTCCGAGCCGCCGCCGGCGTCGAGGAAGTTCGCCGGCTCGCCGCCCGCCTGCGCGACGACGTCGAGCGTCGACATCACCAGCCCGGCGCCGTTGCCGAGGATGCCGATGTCGCCGTCGAGCTTCACGTACTGCACGCCCTGTTCCTTCGCGCGGCGCTCGATCGGGTCTTCGTTCTCCTTGTCGGCCAGCTCCTGGTTCTCGGGGTGGCGGTAGAGCGCGTTGTCGTCGAGCGAGACCTTCGAGTCCAGCGCCTTGACCTCGCGACCCCCGGTTTCGCCGGCGGTGCCCGGCGTCACGATCAGCGGGTTGATCTCCGCCAGGCTCGCGTCCTCCTCCAGCCACACCTCATAGAGCGCCATGAGCGCATCGGCGACGCCCGCCACCACGTCCTCGTCGGCCTTGCCGTCGGTGGCGATCTGGATCGCCTCCTCGCGGGAGAGGCCCTTGAGGGCGTCGACGTGGTGGCGGATCAGCTTCTCCGGGGTCCGCTCGGCGACCTCTTCGATGTCCACGCCGCCCTCCACGCTGAACATCACCAGCGGCTGCTTGGCGGAGCGGTCGAGCAGCACCGAGGCGTAGTACTCGGTCGCGATGTCTGACGCGTGCTCGATCCAGAGGGTCCGCACCGTGTGCCCGTGGATGTCCATGCCGAGGATGTTCGTGGCGTGCTCGCGGGCCTCGGCCTCGTCCGCGGCGAGCTTCACGCCGCCGGCCTTGCCGCGGCCGCCGATCAGCACCTGGGCCTTCACGACGACCGGATAGCCGACCTCGTTCGCCGCCGCGACGGCGTCCTGGACGGTCGTGACGGCCTTGCCGTCGGACACCCTCAGCCCGTGACGGGCGAACAGCTGCTTGCCTTGGTACTCGAGTAGGTCCATCAGCGGCGCGGGACTCTAACAGCGCAGGACCCGGAGCGCGAAAGGCCTTCTATAGACCCTTCAGCGGGGCTCCGATGGTCTTTTCGATCTCGGGTATGCGCGTCGGCCTGCGGTGACCCGTAGACTTCCGAGGTCCCCTTGAAGAAATGCACTTCGGTGACGTAGAGGTTGCCGTCGCCGCACGCGAGAATGATCTTTTCTGGACGGAAGGTGTGGCCGCGGCAGTCCTTGTTCGCGACATACACCCGCTGATAGCGCGAGGCGGTGGCTTCGATCACGGGCCGCGCGCTCGCCGGCGCAGCCACAACAAGCACCGCCAGCGCCCCAACCAAGACCCTCATCACAGCTCCTTCTACTCCCAAGCTCCAGCGGCCGTTCCTACGCTCAGCGACGCGACGAGGTCCGGCGCGTCGCGCGAATCGCCCATCCGGTCGTCTTGGCTTAGCGTTGCCCGTCCTCCGCCTCCTCCTCGGTTACCATGACGAGCGTGCCGTGTGCGAAAGAGCCGATCGATGGCAGGCCTGGTCGGGCGAGCCATGGTTCGCCCGCGTTGCGCGCGGGCAGCGCGACGCGGAGCGCGCTCGTGGCGCTCGTGCTCTCAGCCACACTGCTGTTTGTCCTGCTACCCGCCCGCGCGCAGGCTGAAACATCGGTCACCGTCAAGCCGGCCGAAGTCTCGGCGGCGCTGTTCGTGGCGGGCGATGTCGCCCGACTCAGCAAGGTCCCGGGTGGCACCGAGGACCTCGTCCTCGAGAAGGCCCTGCAGCAGCTGTACGCCGACGAACCGGCTCTGGCGCCGGCCACCGCCGAGGGCTACATCGGGGAACTGAAAACGCTGCTGACGGCCCCTTCGGCACCCTCGCAGGCGAGCCTTGAGCTGATGTCCGGCAACCAGCGGATCGTCGCGATGCTCGCGGCGCTGGAGCGTCCCTCCGGCTCGCCGGCCTCAGAACTGCAGCCGGCGGCGAGACTCGCCGTGACCCATCTGGCGGCCGTGGCGCTCTCCGGCGCTTCGGACATCTTCGCGAACGCCGAAAGCCCGATGTACTTCGAACCCGAGGCCGACGCCCGCACCAACCTCACCTACACCACGTTCGCTCCGGCGACCGTGCTGCGGGCCACGCGCGAACTGGCCGCCGTCAACCGGCCATTCGGGGAAGCCCGCGACGCGCTCTGGGCGACGGCCAGCGAAGAGAGCGTGTTCTCCGAATGGAAAGAACTGCTCGGCGAAAGCAAGCAGGTGCTCGACTCCGAAGCGCTGAAAGTACTGCGGGAAGCGGTC
>DATCFG010000079.1:0-37266 GCA_036509655.1 Solirubrobacteraceae bacterium
CCAGCGCCGCACGACCCGCTGATCCCCACGGACTTGTTCGAGCAGGCACAGGCGATCCTCACCGAGCGCGGCGAAGATCGCTCGCAACGACGATCGAATCCCACCGAGTACCTGCTGAGCGGCACGATACGGTGCGGGCGCTGCGGACAGGCATACGTCGGAACCGCCGCGCACGGCCGCAACGGCCGCTACACCTACTACACCTGCTTCACGCGGATGCGCTACGGCACCAAGCACTGCGATAACGACCGGCTGCCCGCTGAGCAGCTGGAGCAGGCCGTCACCCGCCGCCTCTGGAAAGTGCTCGACGACCACGACCTGATCGACCGCGCGATCACCCAGGCATACGAGCGCCTGACCCAGCGCGACGACGAACAGCAGTCCGAGCTGGACGGCGTGCAGCGCAAGCTCGCAGAGACCCGCGCAGCGATGGATCGCTACTTCCGCGCGTTCGAGGCCGGCACGATGCCCGAGGACACCTGCGCCCCCCGCATCGCAACCCTCACCGAGGAAACAAAAGCGCTTGAACGCCGCGCCAGCGAACTCGCCACGCTCGAAGACGACGACGAGCAACCAGAGCGCACAAACACCGCCGAACTCGACGCGCTCCGCAGCACGCTACACACCGCGCTCAAAGACACGACTCCAACGCGCGCCAAGACCGTGCTCCAAACCATGATCGACACAATCCGCATAGACGCACGCGACCACATCGAACCGACGTTCCGTGTGCCGGCGGTTCGCGTTGACTGCGGTTACATGGAGCTAGAGGGGCTCGAACCCTCGACCTCTACGATGCCATCGTAGCGCTCTCCCAGCTGAGCTATAGCCCCGAGGGTAACCATCGTATCGCCTCGATCAGAGATTGTCAGGCGAGGTCGGGGAGCGTCGGGCGAGTGCCCCAGTAGCGCTCGATCGCGGTCTCCATCTCGTAGTCCTTTGCCCAGCGGACGAGCTGGGCTTGGTTGTTGCGGGTAGGCCCGATGCGAAGGCTGAGGACCGTGCGGCCTTCGACCTCGCTGACGGGGATGAGGTAGCACCGGTCCGTATCGGGGGCATACGCGCCGACGGCGTCGATTTGGTCGGCTGTGTAGGTGGTGCTCACGTAGCCGTGTGGCGTATGCCTGCTTGTGACGCAGCGAGCGTTCAGGACATCCCCGCTACGCGACGCCCACTTGCATTGGACGCGCAGGAGCTTCTCGCCGAGATCGATCGCGAGGTCATAGCGTCGGCCCTCACACAGTGGACGTAGAACCAAGAGGCGCAGGCGTATCGCCGCTGCCGCGATCTCGGCCTCGGCCGCCGCTCCCTTTTGACCTGGTGTCAGCTCAGTCACAGACCTAACGCTAGCCGGCCAAATGTGACCTATGTGCCGCGTCTGTACCAATTTTGTGACGTAACTGAGCCAATTCTGTGACGGCGGCTGCGGGATCGGGCCTCGCGGCCCAGGCAGGCAGAACACCGACCGTCTGCACGAGGATCGGCTACCCGCATCGGTCCCATCCCGTCCGGCCCTGTCTCGCAGGTGTTGCGGTCTACCCCGGCGGGATGAACTCCGGCACGTCGAGATCCTCGCCGGGCTCGTCGCCGCGACCACGGCGGCCGAGGAGGGGGAGGTCGTCCTCGTGGCTCCGGGCGCCCGGACCGGCCTGGTCGAGGCGGGCGGTGAGGCCGCCGTGGGCAAGGCGCACGTCGCGGATCAGGCGCTCGGCGTTGTTGTGGAGGGAGACCGAGAGCTCGCGCAGGTTGCGGGAGAGGTCGGTCCCCTCGCGCAGTACCTCGCGCGCGGCGACGTGGGCCTCGGAGACGATCTCGCGGGCGTCGGCGCGGGCCTTCGCGCGCACCTCCTTCGCCTGCTCCTCCGCGGTGGTGCGCAGCCGGGTGAGATCCTCGCCGCCGGCGGCGATCAGCCGCTCGGTCTGCTCGCGCGCCTCGGCGGTGAGCCGGTTCGCCTCCTCTCGCGCGTCGGCGAGCACCTGGCCGGCCTCCTGCTGCGCTGCCCCGAGCGTGCTCTCGGCCTGCTCGCGCGCCTGTGCGAGGAGCTGGGCGGCCTCCTCCCGACCGCCGGCGATCAGCCGCTCGACGTCGGCACGACCGTCCGCGAGTAGTCGCTCGGCCTCGGCCTGCGCCTCGCCTCGCAGGCGCTCCACCTCAAGCAGGCGCTCGTCGGCTTCTCCATGCAGGGTTCCGACCGCGGCGAGGGCCTCGTTCCGCGCCGCCTCGGCCTGTGAGCGGGCGGCGTGGAGGATCTCCTGGGCCTCCTCCTCGGCCGCCTGGACGCGGTGCTCCGCCGCGCGATCGGCCTCGGCGATGCGCTCGCGCCCGCGTTCCTCGGCCTGCTCGCGCAGCTCCCGCGCGGCACGCTCCGCCGCCTCGACGATCCCCGCGACCTGGGCAGGTGCGGCACTCAGGGATGACGGAGGCTCCATCCCGCCATGGTAAACCGCCCAAGACACTCAGCGATCCAACCCCCCGGCCGATCCAACCCCCGGGCGTATGACGGAGGGAAGGCAGTTCGCTCGGATGGCAGGGGGCTCGCTCGGAGGCGAAGGGCTCCCCTTGTTGAGAGCCGGGCAGGTCTCGAAACAGTGTCTTGTAGAAGGGCTGAGCTGTGTCTCGAAGGCAGTGAGCCAAAGCGGCTCCGAAACTTCGGCACGATCGCCCCCGCGAAGCGGGTATCACGATCGGGACGAAGTTCGGAGCCGCGCCGCTATACTTTCTGAAGTTCCCCTGAATGTCGCCCCTGATTTAGGAGTTTCGAGACATGAGCCAGCAGAGCAGCGCCGAGCTACTACGCCAAGTCAAGTCCCAGATCGACGAGGTCGACCCGAGTGAGGTCAACGAGTTGATCGACGAGGGCGTCGCGCTGATCGACGTGCGCGAGACCGACGAGGTCGCCGCCGGCCATCTCCCCGGCGCCGTCCACATCCCGCGCGGGTACCTCGAGTCCCGGATCGAGGGCGTTGTGCCCGATCGCGACGCGCACGTGATCGTCTACTGCGCCTCCGGCAACCGCTCCGCCTACGCCGCGCGCACGCTCGCTGAGGATCTCGGCTACACGAACGTCTCCTCGATGACCGGCGGGATCACGCTGTGGAAGGACCGCGGCTACGAGGTCCAGGTTCCCCGCACGCTCACGCCCGAGCAGCGCGAGCGCTACTCGCGCCACACTCTGATCCCCGAGATCGGCGCCGAGGGCCAGCAGAAGCTGCTCGACGCGAAGGTGCTCCTGCTGGGCGCGGGCGGGCTCGGCTCGCCGACGGCGCTGTACCTCGCCGCGGCCGGTGTCGGCACGCTCGGGATCGTCGACGACGACGTCGTCGACCTCTCCAACCTGCAGCGCCAGGTGATCCACACGACCGATCGGGTGGGCGTGCCGAAGGTGGACTCGGCGGAGGAGTCGATCAAGGCGCTCAACCCCGACGTCGACGTCGTCAAGTACCCCGTCCGGATCGACGCCTCGAACATCGTCGAGATCATCGAGGGCTACGACGTGATCGTCGACGGGGTCGACAACTTCCCGACCAGGTATCTCCTCAACGACGCGACCGTGCGGCTGAAGATCCCCGTCGTCTCGGCCTCGATCCTCGGCTTCGACGGCCAGCTTTCGGTCTTCAAACCGTACGACGGCCCCTGCTACCGCTGCCTGTTCCGCGAGCCGCCGCCGGCCGAGCTCGCGCCCTCCTGCGGCGCCAACGGCGTGCTCGGCGTGCTCCCCGGCACGATGGGCCTGCTCCAGGCGACCGAGGTGATCAAGCTGATTCTCGAGATCGGCGAGCCCGCGATCGGGCGCCTACTCCTGTACGACGCGCTCGGCGCGACGCTCACCGAGGTGAAGGTCCACCGCGACCCCGAGTGCCCGATCTGCTCGCGCCCGCCGGAGGAGATCTCCGACGAGGAGCTCGGCGTGTTCCCGGATTACGAGGCATTTTGCGCGGCGGCCGGGTAGGCGATAACCTCCCCGCCCACCCATGGCCACGATCAAGATTCCCCCGGTCCTCCGCGCGAGCGTCGGCAACGAGAAGCAGGTGCAGGCCGATGGCGCGAACATCGGCGAGGTCCTGCGCGATCTCGCCGCCAACCACCCGGCCACCCAGGATCAGCTGTTCGGAGCCGACGGCGCGCTCAACCGCTACGTGAACGTCTACCTCAACGACGAGGACGTGCGCGTGCTGGATGGGTTGGATACGGCTGTAGGAGACACGGACACGCTGGTGATTCTCCCGGCAATGGCCGGCGGCTGATAAAGCTACCCGCGCTCCCGTCCGGCTTGCACCCAGTATGCGAACAGGGGGTCAACCACGCGGTAGCCGGTTGCGCTCGTTGGGTCTGATACGACCTCGCCGGCATCGATCAGGCCGCGAAGCGCGGTGGTCACGGAGCCCCCACGCGTACCGCCTACGCGTGCCTGGACGGCGTGTCCGTAGAGCGACCCGCGGTTCTCGGCGATCGCGGTGAGCGCGCGACGCTGGCCGGCGGTCAACGCTGACCACTGCGTTCTCAGCTCATCGCCGGCCTCCACCGCCAGCACGTGGTCGAGCGCCTGGACGAACGTGGAGGCGTCCGCCTGTCCTTTGCTGCCGACACGCTCAAAGACGGAGTGCGCAAGCAGCATCGTGCGTTGAGGGTGCCCATCGCAGAAGTCGAGCAGCGGACCCAAGGCGCCGCCGATCTCGCGGCCTGCCTCAGAGAACCGCTCGCCCACGTACTCGGCCACGTCCTCGGGCGAGAGCGGCCCGAGCTCGACGGCGCCCGCCTGCCCGTAGAAGGCTCGGCGCTTGGATGCGAATAGCTCGCGCATCATGCCGACGTGCGACCCTGCGAAGACATAGCTCGCGGCCTGTGAGTGGTGCTCGATCTCTGAGCGGATCACTGCGTCGATCCGCTCGCCCGCGAGCAGCACGTCTTGAAACTCATCGAACACGATCAATGTGCGCACACCCTTCGCGGCATGTAGCTGCCGAGGGAGTGCCAGCCAGTCGAGCAGGCCGCGCTCGGGGCCGTCGGATGCAGCGAGCTCGACACTTACCGGCAGCGGACCGCCACCGGCGCGCACACTTGCGCGCAGCGTGCGTCTGATGCCATCAAACCAGCGTGCCAGGCGTCGTGGCAGCTGCTCGGCGTAAGCCGACTCGATCCGTGCTGCGACGTCGGTCTGAGTCAGTACACCGAAGAAGTTTACGTATACCCCAACCAATCCCTGTGTCTCGATGTCGGCCAGCGAGCGACGCAGTAAGGAGGTCTTGCCATAGCGGCGTGGTGCCACCAGGCGCGAGTTGTGGCCACCGAGGGCGCGCTCCACCAGTAGCGCCGCCTCTTTGTCACGGTCGATCAGATCGACCGGCGCCACCGGCTCGGAGAAAGTAAAGGGGCTTGGTTGGCCCAAAGAAGACATTACGCTAGATCGTAGCGCAACTTTGCGCCAGTATCTAGCGCAATTTTGCGCCAGGGTCTGGCGCACTGCGGACCGTGCGTGCGCGCGGTGGGATGTTTGCGCGGTGCGGTGGGGATGCGGCGTCGCTACAGGGCCGCGGGGGCGGGCTCGCTGTCCACCGCAGCCGGCCGTGAAGTATCGGCCTCGCCCGCGGCCGCCACGTGGCTCATCGCGTGCTCGGCCAGCGCGGTGATCGTCAAAGACGGGTTCACGCCCACGTTCGCCGGGATCGCCGAGCCGTCGCAGACGAGCAGGTTCTCGTAGCCGTAGACGCGCTGGCGGGCGTCGAGCACGCCGCGGGAGGGGTCGGGGGCGATCACCGCGCCGCCGAGGATGTGGGCGGTCGTGGGGATGTTGAAGAGCGCCTCGGTGACGGAGCTCTGGGCGATTCCGCCGGTGCGCTTGGCGAGCCATTCCGCGGCTTCGTTGGCGACCGGGATGAACGTCGGGATCGGTCGCTCGGGATCCTGCTCGGTCTTCAGCCACAGCGTCCCGAACGGGCCCTCGCGAGGGCGCAGCGCGATCGCGTTGTCGAGCGTCTGCATCACGAGCACGATGATCGTGCGCCGCGACCAGTGCTTCGGGAACAGCACCTGCGCGAAGCGCTTCGGGTGCAGCAGGATCTGCGTGAGCAGCTTCAGCGGGCGCGTCAGGCGCGTGCCGTCGCCGACGAGCAGCGTGTAGAGGCGGTGCATCGAGTCGCCGTCGTCGCCGTAGGTCACCGTCTCGATGTGCGTGTTCGGGTCGGGGTAGATCGAGGAGGTGATCGCGACGCGCCTGATCAAGTCGTCCGGGTAGTCCTCGGGCACGGTGACCGTGAGGATCGACTCGCTGTTCGTCCGCACCAGCTCGCCGAGGCGCGCGGAGATCCGCCCGAGCGAGCCGTTCAGGCGGCAGCGCTGGAGCAGCTTGTTCGTGCCCAGCGGCCCGGCGGCAACGACGACGCCCCGCGCGCGCTGGACGCGGCGTTCCTTGCGCAGCCACGCTCCGGAGCGGACGCTTTCGACCTCGTAGCCATCTTTCCCCGAGCCGTCGCCGAGCGGGCGGACGTCAATCACCGTCCGTTCGGGCATCACTTTCGCCCCGCGCTTCTCGGCGAGGTAGAGGTAGTTCTTCACGAGCGTGTTCTTCGACCCGTGCGGGCAGCCGACCATGCAGCGACCGCATTCGCGGCAGCCCGTGCGCGCGGGGCCCTCGCCGCCGAAGAACGGGTCGGGGACGGTGATGCCAGCCCCACCCTCCCCGCCGAAGAAGACGCCGACGGGCGTCTTTTTGTACGTGTCGCCGACGCCGAGCTCCTCGCCGAGCTCGCGCAGGAGCTGGTCGGCGGGGTCGTCGGTCGGGGTTTCAACCACCCCGAGCATTCGCTGCGCCTCGACGTAGTGGGGCGCGAGCGCCGCCTCCCAGTCGTTCATCTCCGCCCACTGGGAGTCCTCGAAGAACTGCTTCGGGGGCACATAGAGCGTGTTCGCGTAGCCGAGGCTGCCGCCGCCGACGCCGCAGCCGGAGACGACGGAGACGTCGCGGAACGTCGTCAGCCGGAAGATCCCCTTCATGCCGAGGAACGGTCGCCAGAAGTAGCGCTTCAGGTCCGCGGTCGAGCTCGGCAGCTCGTCGTCGGCGAAGCGCCGCCCGCACTCGAGCACGCCGACGCGATGGCCCTTCTCGGAGAGGCGCAGCGCCGAAACGCTGCCGCCGAAGCCGGAGCCGATCACCAGCCAGTCGAAGTCGAAGTCATCCTCCATGTCCCACACTCATCCTACAGCCCGTCGCGCGGGGCGGGCGATCCTTCGCTTCGCTCATGCCAGGTTCGCAGGCGCGGGGAGTGGCTTGAGGGGGGGCAGGGTTTCCAGGTGGCCGCCGGAGGGCGCTATATTCCGTGAAGTAATGGCTGCCCAGCCGCTCAGAAACAAGCCCTGCGGGGGCCGCTACGGGGACATCGTGCAGTCGATCGGCAACACACCGCTGGTCGAGTTGCCGCGTCTGTCCCCGAAGCCGGGCGTGAGGATCTGGGCGAAGCTCGAGTCGCGCAACCCGACCGGCTCGGTCAAGGACCGCGTCGCGAAGGCGTTGATCGAGGACGCCGAGGAGAAAGGCGCGGTCGCGCCCGGGCAGACGATCCTCGAACCGACCTCCGGCAACACCGGGATCTCGCTGGCGATGATCTGCTCGCTGAAGGGCTACAAGCTGAAGGTCGTGATGCCGGAGAACGTCACGCCCGAGCGCACGCAGCTGTTGAAGATGTACGGCGCGGAGATCGTCTACTCCGAGGGCTCGCTCGGCTCCAACGGCGCGGTCGAGAAGGCCCTGCAGATGGCCTCGGAAGACTCCTCGGTCTACATGCCCTACCAGTACGGCAACCAGGCCAACCCGAACGCCCACTACAACGGCACGGCGCTGGAGATCCTCGAGGAGCTCGACGAGGTCACCGCGTTCGTCGCGGGGCTCGGCACCGGTGGCACGCTGATGGGCAACGGGCGGCGGCTGAAGGAGACGTTCGGCGACGCCGTGAAGATCGTCGCCGCGGAGCCGATGCAGGGCGAGCCGGTGCAGGGTTTGCGCTCGCTCGACGACGGCTTCATCCCGCCGATTATCGACATCTCGCTGCTCGACCGGAAGATCTTCGTGACCAACCACGACGCGATCGTCTGGACGCGGAGGCTGCTCGACGAGGAGGGCCTGTTCGCGGGCGTCTCCAGCGGCGCGATCGCCAGCATCGCCGTGCGCATCGCGGGCGAGCTCGACGAGGGGAACGTCGTGTTCGTCGTCTGCGACGACGGCTGGAAGTACCTCTCGAGCGGGATCTACACGCTGCCGGTCGACGAGATCGAGAACCTCGACTCCACTGTCTGGTGGTAGACCTCGGCCGCTTCCCCCGCGCGGCGGACCGAGTATGAAGATCGCTCCCGAGCTGCTCGACGAGCTGATCGCGCATGCCGAAGAGGACGCGCCGAACGAGTGCTGCGGCGTGGTCGCGATCGACCCGAGCACCCTCGGCGAGACGGGTGGCGCGTCTGTCGAGGCGGGCGGGGCGGACGGGTCCGCGTCCGTACTACGCGCGACGAAGGTCCACCGCGCGGAGAACATGGCAGCGAGCCCGTTGAAGTTCGAGGTCGACGGGAAAGAGCTGCTCGGCCTGATCGACGCGATCGAGGGGGACGGGAGCGAGCTCGGCGCGATCTATCACTCGCACACGCGCACCGCGCCCAAGCCGTCGCAGACCGATATCAACTTCGCCGCCAACTGGCCGGGGGTAGAGTGGATCATCGTCGGGCTGGCCGACGGCGCGGCACCGGATGTGCGCTCCTACCTGATCGAGGGTGGGAAGGTGCGGGAGGTAGGGCTGGAGGTCGAGGCAGAATGAAGATGGTCAAAGTCGCCTACGCGCAGAATCAACCCGAGGCCGAGATGATCCAGGGGCTGTTGCGCCAGGAGGGCATAGAGAGCATGGTGCAGCGCAATGGCGGGTTTGACGTCCCCGACTTTCTTGCGGGGGGCCCTCGCGACGTCTTGGTTGCCGAGGCAGACGCCGCGCTTGCGCGCAACCTGCTCGCAACTACAGAAGAGCCGCCGACCGGCGACTAGGAGCCCGCGAACCCTAGGCCAAGACCGGCTGGCCGGCGCTGCGCGTGATCTCGGCGATCTCTTCGGAGGCGCGCTCGAACTCGGCGTCGGAGAGCACGGGGGTGCCCTCGAACGGGAGTTCGCGCTGCAGCTCGACCCAGGCGTGGGCGGCGGAATACTCGTCCTTGACCTTCACGGTGACCGGCCGCGGGATGCGGTAGGTGCGCAGCAGGAGGACGTGCAGGGGTTGGTGGCGGCGCCAGCCGAGGCGCTTCTCGGCGTAGTCGGTCGTCCACACGTAGAAGGGGGAGAGCGCGTCGACGCAGCGCGGGTCGGCGATCGTGAAGTGGCCGGCGACTTCGGCCCAGGCGCGGATACGAACCCGGTCGGGCTGCTGGATACCGCCGCTCGCGAAGGCCTGGAGCGGCGGCTCGCCATCGCTCCAGACACCCTCCTCGAGCGCGCGGCGCAGCTCGGGCTGGTGGGATTCACGCACGAACTCCCCCGGCTGGTGGTCGAAGGTGGGGTAGAGGAAGAAGCGCTCGTGGGCGAGCCGGAACGGCTTACTGGGTTCGCGGATCCCGCCCTTGCGGAGGGTTATGAGCTGCTCGCCTTCGGCGAGAGCGCGGACGGTGACCGCCCATTCTTTGAAAGCAATTGGCATGAGAAGGCGAAAGGAAGGCGAAAGGAAGACGAAAGGAAGACGAAGGCAGAGTAAGGAAAGTCTAGATAGAGCCTCGGGCTCTGAATGCCATCCGAAGCGACCGAAAGGCGAGCCCGACCCCTTAAAGATACGAAACCCAGGCGGAAATCCCAAATCCCCTGCAAATAGGCATCTTTTTTTGGCGAAATCGCTACAAACGCCGCCCGGCGAGTCCCTCGGCGGCCTCGATCATCGCCGCGTAGTCGTCCTCGCCATGACCGCGGCCGAGCGTCGCTGTGAGCAGATCGCGGGCGTGCGATGCGGAGGGGAAGGGGATGCCCCCCGGCCGCCTGGGCTTCCTCGAGGCAGAGGCGCACGTCCTTGAGCATGTGCTCGGTCTTGAACAGCGTCGTGAAGTCGTGCTCGCGCATCGGCGCCGACTTCGTGCTCGCGCATCGGTGCCGACTTCAACGTCAGCTGCGCCGAGGCGCCCGAGCCCGCGGAGGTCACCTCGACGAACGCGTCGAGATCGACGCCCGTCGCCCGCGCGAGCAAAAGCGCCTCGGCGAGCGCGGCCGCGTTGGCGGCGCCGAGCGAGTTGTTGATCAGGCCGCCGCGAGCTCCCGGTCCTCGGTGTCCGCGAGGTGTTGATGCGACGGGCAGTAGCCGTTGTGGGGCAGCGGCACGCGCTGGCAGGCGGCGCCTTTGCGCGTGGTCGCGCGACATTGCGGTTCGTCGCCCTTGATCGAGGCGTAGCCCGCGAGCGGGTTCTCGATCAGGAACTGCTGGGCGAGCGCGATGTAGCGGGCGACGACGCGGTGGACGTGGCCCTGTTCGCTCATCGGGAACAGCGAGCGGATATCGCAGAACAGCGTGCGCTCGGGGCGCGCGAAGTAGAGACGTTCGACGGCCATCCGCTCGACGACCGCCTCACATGCCTGCAGCAGGTGTTCCTGGTTGGCGTTCGCGGCGACGCCCGGCTTGGGGGCCAGGAGATGGGGCGCCAACTCCCGATAGATGGCCCGGCTGAACTGATACATGGCGACCCCTCACCCTCTTTCTCGATGAACCGGTCTTTCTGGCGTATCGCCTACCGGCCGTGAAAAGACATTCCATGAGCGAAAACACACGATCGAGGAGAAAGGATCGAGGTTTCGCGCGCGGGAAGCGAAGATTTAAATACCTTTATGAAGGCCCCTCCGGGGCCGGGATGGTGTGCGTGGTTCCCTCCGACAGGCGTGCACTCGAGCCGAGCGCCCGCAGATGAGCACAGACAGTCTGCGCGGTGCGATCGGGGGCCGCCGATCGAGCGCGGCGGACACGGAACGTCGGCCCGGTGTCGGCGAGGGTTAATCCCAGGTCTGCCAGGTGCCGTCCCCGTCACGCGGGAGGACGAAGTGATGCCGATCGAGCGCGGGATCGAGCTCCGGGTGGTCCGAGCGCTGGTGGGCGCCGCGGCTCTCCTCGCGCGCGAGCGCGCCGAGAGCGAGCAGCCGGGCGAGCGGATGGGGATCCTCGAGCAGGCGCTGTAGGCCCGCCGCGGTGCGGACGATGCCGGCGTCCCGCCAGAGCGCCTCGCGTGTCTGCGGACCGGCGATCGGAGACGCGGGGAGCGAGCGGAGCGCCTGGAGCTCCGCGGGTGAGGGTGGCGGCGCGACGGGGCCGGGCGTGGAGAGCGCGTGGAGCACGGCGCGGCGGGCGAACACGAAGCACTCGCTGAGTGAGTTCGAGGCGAGGCGGTTGGCGCCGTGCAGGCCGGTACAGGAGGCCTCGCCGACGGCGTAGAGCCCGGGAAGGGTCGAGCGCGCGTCCAGGTCGGCGACGATCCCGCCCATCGTGTAGTGCGCCGCCGGGGCGACCGGGACGAGCTCGCGCGCCGGGTCGAGCCCCGCCTCGCGCAGCGCGGCGACGACGTTGGGGAAGTGGGCGGGGTCGATCGCGCGCATGTCGAGGCCGACCGCGCGCTCGCCGGATTCCCGCAGGCGCAGCGCGATCTCGCGCGCGACCTCGTCGCGGGGGGCGAGCTCGTCGACGAAGCGCTCGCCGGCCGCGTCGTGGAGGGTCGCGCCCTCGCCGCGGATCGCCTCGGTAATCAGGAACCCCTCCCGTCCGGTGAGTCCGATCACCGCGGTGGGGTGGAACTGGAGCAGCTCGAGGTCCGCCAGCGACGCGCCGGCGGCGTGGGCGAGCAGCAGGCCAAAACCCTGGGAACCGGGTGGGTTGGTGGTGCGCGCCCATAGCGCCGCGGCGCCGCCGGTGCCGAGCACGACCGCGCGCGCCGCCACGACCCGGCCGTCGTCGCAGATCAGGCCACGACAGCGGGGACGGGCGGGGTTCGCATCGCCGGGGTGGATGGGGTTTCGGTCTTCGCTGCCGGTGGGGCTCGCGGCGCCGGGATGGGCCGGGTTTCGATGCTCGCGATCGGTCCACAGCGCCCGCGCTCGCGCGCCCTCGAAGACGGTGATCGAGCTCTCCGCGGCGACGAGCGCCGAGAGCTGGCGCACGACGCGCCGGCCGGTCGCGGAGCCCCCCGCGTGGACGACGCGCCTGACGGAGTGCCCGCCCTCGAGGCCGAGTGCGAGGCCACCGGAGCGGTCCCCGTCGAAGTGGACGCCGAGCGCCTGCAGGTCCTCCACCCGCGCGGGCGCCTCGCGCACGAGAATCTCGGCCGCCGAGCGCCTGACGAGCGCGCGCCCGGCGCGTTCGGTATCGGCGAGGTGCAGCTCGAAGCTGTCGTCGGTGGCGAGCGCCGCGGCGAGGCCGCCCTGCGCCCAGTAGGAGGCCGTCTGGGCAAGGGGCGTGGCCGAGATCAGGACGACCGTCGCGCCCTCGTGCGCCGCGCAGAGCGCCGCGTAGAGCCCGGCGGCGCCGGCGCCCACCACCACGATCTCGGTCTCGCATACCGGACCGGCTCCAGAGGAGCTCACTTCTTTAGCGATTCCGGGGCTACTAGGGGGTTCGAGGTGGGTGGGGTTTCGCTCGATTTGGTTCGCGCGGGCGTCGTGGCTTTCGGGGCGGTTTTGGCGGGTGCGGTGGTGGGAGTGGAGAGGCCGGGTGTCGTGGCTGTGGTGGACGGGCCGGAGGCGCCGGTGCTCGAGGTTGTGCTCGGGGTGGTGGTGGGGAGGCTGGTGCTTGGCGTGCTCGTCCCGGGGGTGGCGGGCGTCGTCGTGGTGGGCACGGTTGCGGTGGGCACGGTTGCGGTGGACACGGTGGCGGTCGGCGTAGTGGCGGGCCGCGTGACCGTGATCGTCGTGGGCGCCGTCGTGGAGTGCCCGGAGCCGCCGGCGAGCTTGACGAGCGCCGCGGCGAGCACGCCGAGCGAGAGCGCGACGACGACCGCGAGCGCGATCACGGGCGTCTTCCAGGCAGGCGATGCCGCCAGGCGCGTGCGCGCGGCGGCGCCGCAGCGCAGGCACCACTCCTGCTCGGGCTCGAGCGCCGCACCGCACAGCGGGCACGCCTCCTCCGCGGGCGGCGGAGCTGCGGTGGGGACTGGAGCGGAGGGGGGAGTGGCGACGCTCACGCGCCGGGGCCGGGAGGACGGACGATCACTGTGGGCTGGTCCTGGTCGGTGGGCGTCGCCTCGGGAGCGCCCGGGGTGGGAGAGGCGGGCGCCGCCGGCGATGCGGGCGCAGAGGCTGGGGCTGTGGCGGGTGCGGAAGCGGTCGCGGCTGCGGCTGCGGGTGCGGGAGCGGGTGCGGGAGCGGGTGTGACGTTCGCGGGCGGTCCTGCCACCGGCCGCTCGGCGTGGCGGTCCATCGCGAGGCCGCAGTTGGGGCAGAAGCGGTCCTCGCTGCCGTGGATCGCCGCGCAGCGCGGGCAGGCGGCGATGCCGGCGTCGCGTAGGACGGTCACCGGCTGGTGCTCGGCGAGCGCGTCTTCGAGCGCGCGCAGCTCGGTGTCGATCTGGCCGAGCGTCGAGAGCTTGGCGAGCGCGAGCGCATCGTTGCGCTGGCCGAAGCGGTGGAGGCTGAAGACCAGGCCGCCGAGGTCGCGGTAGGCGAGCTCGCGCGCCTTGCGCAGGAAGCGCGCGCGGCGGCGCATGCGACCACGCGAGCCGAACCCGGGAGCCTCATCGGGGGCGTCCTGGCTCGCGGGCGTCTGCACCTCCGTCGCCGGATTGGTGGCTTGAGCATCCTCCATCGACTCACCAATGCTATCCGGCGTCGCGGAGGGCAGCACGCCAGGCGGCGGCGACGTGCTCGGCCAAGCGCGGGCCGGAGAACGGCTCGGCGTGCGCGCGTCCCCGGATCCGCGACTCCGTCGCGCCCAGGTGAGGCTCGAGCGCCGCGCGCCAGGTCTCGAGCTCAAACGGCGCGCACAGGGCCCCGGCGACGTCGTGCAGCGCCTTGGGGTGGATGCCGACGGGGGTGGCGAGCACGGGCACGTCGCAGGCGAGCGCCTCGAGCACCGCCAGGCCGAAGCCCTCGTGCTCGGAGGGCATCAGCACCGCGTTGACGGCGTTGAACCACAACGGCGCGCGCGCAGGATCGACGCCGCCGAGCGCGAGCAGCTCGACGTCGACCGCGCGCGCCAGCTCGAGCGCCAGGTCGTAGCGCTTGATCGCGCGGGAGGGGTCGGCCGCGAACAGCAGGTAGGGCTTGCCGGGATCGAGGCCGAGCTCGTTGCGGGCCTGTGTGCGAGGGATCGGGTGGAAGCGCTCGAGGTTGACGCCGCAGGGCAGCACCTGCGCCCTGGCGCGCGCGCGGGCGCTCGGCAGTTCTCGAGCCAGCGAGCTCGAGACGGCCGCCAGGAGGTCGATCCGGCCGAGTGCGGCGCCGGTGATCGTCCGCGTGCGGGGGTGGCGCATGTCGTTGCCGTGGACGGTCAGCGCGCGCACGCGGGCGGGAACCGCGAACGCCGGCCAGGCGGTGAGCCCATAGTGCGCGTGGACGATCTCGAACGGCGCGCGCGCGGGCCGGCGGCTGAGTGTCGACGGTCCGCCGTAGCGACGGCGCAGATCGTGGGCCGCCTGCGCGAGTGCGCGCGCGCCGGGGGGAAACTCATAGAGCTCGATCTCGAAGTCGAGATCCCGTAGGCGCCGTAGATCGGCGATCTGATCGCGGACGAAGGTGCCACGCTCGGGGTGCGCGGCGTCGGGCCGCATGTTGGAGAGCACGAGCGCGCGCACGATCCTCCGACCGTAGCGCTCCGGGCTCTGGGATGATGGGCGGCATGACGAGCGCGCCCGCGACCGACGCCGAGCGATCGAGCAGCGATCCACGGGGACGACCGATCGGCGTATTCGACTCCGGCGTCGGCGGGCTGACCGTGCTGCACGAGCTGCTCGTGAGGCTCCCGCGCGAGGACTTCCTCTACCTGGGCGACACCGCGCGCTTTCCCTACGGCGAACGCACACCGGAGGAGCTCATCAGGTTCTCCGCGGAGGTGACCGAGGAGCTCGCCGGGCGCGGCGCGAAGCTGCTGGTGGTCGCCTGCAACTCCGCGACCGCGGCCGCGTTGCCGGCGTTGCGAGCGCGGATGATGGACACGACGCTCGGCGTCGACGTGCTCGGGGTCGTGCGGCCGGAGGCGCTACGCGCGGCCGCGGCGACGCGCAGCGGCCGGATCGGCTTGCTGGCCACCCCCACGACGGTCGCCAGCCGCGCCTACGAGGAGGCGGTGGGGGCGATCGACCCGCACGTGACGCTCCACGCCGTGGAGTGCCCGACGCTGGCCTCGATCATCCAGGCCGGCGAGCAGTTCGACGAACGCGCGGTGGAGACCGTGCGCGAAGTCTGCGCGCCGTTGAAGCGGGCGGACGTCGACACGGTGATCCTCGGCTGCACCCACTATCCCCTGATCCAGCCGATGCTCCAGCGGATGCTCGGACCGGACGTCGCGCTCGTCAGCTCCGGGGCGGCGTTGGCGCGTCAGGTGGAGCACGCGTTGAGCACGCGCGACCTGCGGAACCCCCAGGAGGGCGAGGGCGAGTACCGCTTCCTCTGCACCGGCGACACGGAGGCCTTCGAGCAGGCCGGCACGCGCTTCCTGCAAATGCCGCTCGGCCCGGTCGAGCGTGTCGAGTTGGCGGCGGTCGAGGCGACGGCGTGAACGGCGCCGCCGAACACATACGAAGAGAGGTTGTCCGATGAGTCGAGCCGAGCGTAGCTACGGTCGCGGGCCGGATGGGCTGCGGCCGATCGAGATCGAGCCGGGCTTCATGCGCACCGCCACCGGCTCGGCGCTGATCTCGGCCGGGGAGACGCGCGTGATCTGCACCGCCTCCGCGCAGGAGAACGTGCCCCGCTGGATGGCGGGCAAGGGGAAGGGCTGGTTGACGGCCGAGTACGGGATGCTGCCGGCCTCCACCGGCGACCGCAAGCAGCGCGACGCCACGCGCGGGCGCCAGGACGGGCGCACCGTCGAGATCCAGCGTCTGATCGGGCGCTCGCTGCGCGGTGTGATCGACCTGTCGAAGCTCGGCGAACGCACGATCTACCTCGACTGCGACGTGCTGCAGGCCGACGGGGGGACGCGCTGCGCCTCGATCACGGGCGCCTACGTCGCGCTGGCGCTCGCCTGCGCGCGCCTGCGGGCGGACGGCAAGCTCGAGGGCTCGCCCCTGACCGGTTCGGTCGCGGCCGTCTCCTGCGGGATCGTCGCGGGGGTCGCGCTGCTGGATCTCGACTACTCCGAGGACTCGACCGCGGAGGTCGACGCGAACGTCGTGATGACCGGCGAGGGCGGCCTGATCGAGGTGCAGGCGACGGCCGAGCGCACGCCGCTCTCACGCGCGCATCTGGACGAGCTGCTGGCGCTCGCCGGCGACGGGATCGAGCGGCTGCGGGCGGCCCAGGAGCAGGCGATCGTCGCCGCCTGACGGGTGCTGCGGCGATGCGCGCGCACGGACCATCATCACCGGTGCGCTGGTCCTGCCGGTCACGGCGATCTTGAACGATGAGGCTCCTGCTGGCCACCCACAACGAGCACAAGCGCCGCGAGTTCGAGCGCCTGCTCGCCGGCCACGAGATCCGCGTCCTCCCGGCCGAGGTCGAGCTGCCTCCGGAGGACGGCGAGACATTCGCGGAGAACGCACTCGGCAAGGCCCGCGCGGCTGCCGGCGCCACCGGGGCGGTCACGATCGCCGACGACTCAGGCATCGAGGCACAGGCCCTCGGCGGCGCACCCGGCGTGCGCTCGGCACGCTACGCCGGCGAGGAGGCAACCGACGAGGAGAACCTGGCAAAGCTGCTGCGCGAGGCACCGGCGGGCAGTGGGCTGGCCTATGTGTGCGCGCTCGCCTACGTCGATCCGCGGGCCGGCGTGGAGCATCTGCTCGAGGCTCGTTGCACGGGGACGCTGGCCGCCGAGCCGCAGGGAGCGGGCGGATTCGGCTACGACCCCGCCTTCCTGCCCGATGAGAAAGATTGGGTCCCACCCACCCTGACGATGGCCCAGCTCTCGGATGAGCAGAAGGACGCGATTAGCCATCGCGGACATGCCGCCCGCGCGCTACTGGAATGGTTGGCGGATCGCGACCGATTGAGCTGAGGGCGGCGCGATCGGAGACCGTTCGCTACCTCGGGCTACAGGAGGTTGATCGCAGCTGCGATCGCGACCGCGAGACCGAGGCCGGCATAGCCGTTGTAGCCGGACAGGAGCAACAGCAGCGCCGTGATCAGCGCGACGAGCACGGTCAGGCTCCAGGCGACGCGTTCGAAGGTCACCACGCCATTGTGTCGGATGTGCTGGCGGAGGCGAATGTCCGCGCACGGTGTTAGCGTCGCTTGAACTGTCTTACGAGAGGAGGACGAAGTGACGAAGTCCGAGTTGGTCGACCAGGTGGCGGACCGCGCCGATCTGACCAAGCAGGATGCGGCGCGTGCGTTGGATGCGGTGCTGGCCACCGTCGAGGACGCACTGCGCAGGGGCAGCGAGGTGACGGTGTCGGGGTTCGGAAAGTTCCACGTCGGTGAGCGCGGTGCGCGCCAGGGCGTCAATCCGCGCACGGGCGAGCGCATCCAGATCGCCGCCTCCCGCGTGCCGCGCTTCACCGCGGGCAGCGGGCTGAAGAGCGCGGTGAAGGGCCGCTGAGCCTGCCCACGAGCTTCGGAGACACCCTCGCGGCGCGCGTGCAAGCGCGCCGCTCGCAGATCGTGCTCGGCCTCGATCCGGACCCGAGCGCGCTGTGGCCGGTGGCGAGCGAGCCCGAGCTGGACGCGTCCGCCGGAGATGCGTCCGTTGAGGAAGCATCCGTCGCGGATACGTCCGCCGCGGCCGTATTCCCCGACGGCTCCTCCGCCGCGGAGCGCGCCGCGGGCGCGGTGGTCGTCCACTGCAGGGCACTGATCGACGCGACGGCGGACGCGTGCGTGGCGGTCAAGCCCCAGCTCGCCTGCTTCGAGCGGCTGGGTGCCCCCGGCTGGAGCGCACTCGTCGCGGTCGTCGAGCACGCGCGGGCAAGCGGTCTGCTCGTGATCGCCGACGGCAAGCGCGGCGATATCTCGGTGAGCGCCACCGCCTACGCGCAGGGCCTGATCGGCGGGATCGAGACGCCGTTTGGAGCGGTCGCGGGACTCGGCGCGGACATCGTGACGGTCAACCCGCTGATGGGCGCGGATGCGGTGGAGCCGTTCGTCGCGGCGGCGCGTGCCGCCGGCGCCGGGGTGCTGGCGCTGGTGCGCACGTCGAACCCGGGCGCCGCGGACGTCGAGGATCTCGAGCTCGCCGGCGGCGGGATGGTCTGGGAGCGCCTGGCCGCGATCGTCGAGGAGCTCGGCGCGCCCGGCGTTGGCGAGTCCGGCTTGAGCGACGTGGGCGCCGTCGTGGGGGCGACCGTCCCCGGGCATCTCGCGCGGGCCCGCGAGCTGATGCCGCACGCGACGTTCCTGCTGCCCGGGGTCGGCGCCCAGGGCGGCCGGGTCGAGGACCTGGCGCCCGCATTCGCGCCAGGCCGCGCGGGCGGTCTGGTGACGGCCTCCAGGAGCATCGCCGGCGCCTATCTGGTTGCCGGCGGGGACCCGGCCGCGGCGGCCAGGGCCGAGGCAGAGCGCCTGCGCGCGGAGGCGTGGAAGTTGGGGTAGTCTGAACCGCGATGATCATCACGGTCACGCTGAACGCGGCGATCGACAAGTCGCTTTCGGTGCCGAACTTCCGGTTGGGGCGCCGTCATCGCACCGTCGAGCAGCGCACGATGGCCGGCGGCAAGGGCGTGAACATCGCCCGTACGCTGAAGACGCTCGGCCAGCCGGTGATCGCGACCGGCTTCGCGGGCGGCATCACGGGCACGCACATCGTCGAGCAGCTCACCGAGGAGGCGATCCTCAACGACTTCGTGCGGATCCGCGAGGAGTCGCGCACGAACACCTCGGTGCTCGACCCGACGACCGGGGAGCAGACCGAGATCAACGAACGCGGTCCGTCGGTCTCCCAACACGAGGTCGAGCTGTTCCGCGACAAGCTGCTCTACCTCGCGCGCGGGGCCGCGATCGTCGTGTTCGCCGGCTCGCTCCCGCGCGGCCTCGAGGCAGACATCTACGCGGTGCTGATCCGCGAGCTCGAGCGTACGGGGGTGACGACCGTGATCGACACCGACGGTGATCCTCTGCGCCAGGCGGTCCGTGCCGAGCCCGACGTCGTCTCGCCGAACGTGACCGAGGCCGAGGAGCTCGTCGGCCACGAGTTCGCGAGCGAGGAGGAGCGCTCGCTGGGGGTGCGCGAGATCGCCGCGCTCGGTCCCCGCGAGGCGATCATGACGCTCCCCGACGGCTGCTTCGCCCAGGTGCTCGTCGACGGCCGGCCGTCCCTGCGTCGCGTGACCGTGCAGCCGCGCGACTCGATCGCCAAACGGGGCTCCGGCGACGCCTTCCTGGCCGGCTACATCGCCGCCCGCTACGAGGGTCGGCCGCCCGATCAGTGCCTGCGCTTCGGGGTGGCCTGCGGGGCGGAGTCCACCGTCAGGCTGGGCGCCGGCCTGGTCGACCCGCGCGAGGCGCGGCGGCTGATGGGCGACGTCGAGCTCGCCGCGATCGAGCTGCCGGCCGAGGTGGGTTGAGTTACCGGAGGGAGCTCGGCGTTGAGGGGAGTTCGCTTGGGCCTGAGCGTGGGTGGCAAGCCCTCGGCGGGGTCGATGTCCGTCCGACCGGCTTGGCGTGGTTGGGGGGTGCGGGGCGTTTGTGCGGGCGCGGCCTTGGCCGTACGGACCTCGCCCCTCCGAGGGCACGACGATCGCCTGGCAAAGAGGACGTGTGAAGCAACTAATCTGCGCCGCGTGAGGATCGGGAACCACGGATCGCTGCTCGCTGTGGGCCTGGCCGTGACGCTGGCAGGCGCTGGCTGCGGGGGCTTCGGTGGCACGTCGACATCGGCGAAGTCGCCCGCTCCTGCGCCCCGCACAACGCTCGGGACGATCGCTCTCAACAGCCCCGCCTTCTCGCCGGACGGCGCGCTGCCGAGCCGCTACACCTGCGACGGCGCCAACGTCTCGCCGCCGCTGAGCTGGCGCGATGTACACGCGGGCAGTGTCGAACTGCTGCTGCTCGCGATCGATCTCGACGGCGGTCATCGCGGTGCGATCCAGTGGGCCGTCGCCGGCCTGCCGCCGCGCTCGCTAGGAATCGCCGCCGGCAGGCTGCCCGCGGGGGCGGTTGTCGGTCGCAACAGCGCCGGCGATGCCCGCTGGGGTGGAATCTGCGACGCGAGTGGTCGCCTGCACCACGTCGCGTTCCTGCTCTACGCGCTCGATCGCAAGCTCGGGTTGAAAGCGGGCTTCGATGTCGCCACCGTGCGCAGCGGCCTCAAAGACGCGACGCTGGCGCGGGGCCTGACGGTTGCCACGTACAGCCGTCGGTAAACGGTTCCAGCAACGGCCGGTGAAGGCATGCAGGTGGTGTGCTATCCCCCCGCAACGTCCCGTCGCAGGAACACGAGGTACCCCGCAACCAGAGCCGGGACCGCGTATAGCGCGCAGACCCAGGCCGAGTGCCAGATCGGTGTCCAGTCGGTGGGGGTGCGCAGCAGGCCGTGCCAGTTCTCGTACTGTTCGGTAAGCAGGTAGGGCTTGATCGATTCGATGCCCGGGATCTGGGCGACGATGAACAGCAGGATCGTGATGCCGATCGTGCCGACCACGGCCGCGGCGCTGTTGCGGGTTGTCGTGGAGAGCAGCACGCCGATCGCCACGACCGCCAGCAGCGGGATCAGGTAGACGGCGTTGGCGGCGAACACGAGCAGCAGGCCTTCGGGCGCCGAGACGACGGTGCCCGAGAACGTGACGACGTGGTTGAAGCCCCACGACGCGACCCCGGCGACGGTCGCCACCGCCGCGGAGAGAAAGACCGCGAGCGTCGCGTAGGTCATCGCCGCCAGCGCCTTCGCGACGAACACCTGGCCGCGGTCGACCGAGCGCGTGAGGATCGTCTTCAGCGTGCCGTTGCCGTCCTCGGCCGCGACGATGTCCCCGGCGACCAGGGCGGCGATCAGGGGGAGCATGAAGACGGACAGGAACAGCAGCATCAGCACGGGCGTCGCGAGCCCCGACTGGGTGATGTGCGATGCAAAGATGTTGCCCTGGTCGTGGCCGCGATGTGCGTGCAGGTTCTGGACCAGCACGAAGATCAACGGCAGGATCGCCGCCAGGAACAGGCCCAGATAGGTGCGCTTTTGGGAGACGAGCTTGCGCAACTCCCAGCGGTAGGCCGTGAGCGTCGAGGGGCGCCGCGCGTGGACTCTGCTGGGCGCACCCGCGGCGGGGGCGGGAGCGGGGGAGGCGGTGGCAACGCTGCTCATGCCACTGCTCCCACATCGACGGCCTGAGCGCCCTTGCCCGCCTCGTCGCCGTTCTGCGGCGCCTCGCCGGACTCTGTCAACCGGAAGAACAGGTCCTCGAGCGTCGCGAGCTCCGGGGTGAGCGCGAGGATCCCGATGCCCGCCCGTGCCAGCGCGAGCGAGAGCGCGCCGACGTCGGACTCCTGCGCCTGGAAGCTCAGGCCGTGCATGGTATGTGGGGTGGGCGGGCCTCCGATCACGTGTTCGATCCCGTGCTGCGTGCGCAATACCTCAAGCGCGCGGGCGTCGTCGGTGCTGCGCAGCCGGTAGCCCGCACCGCCCTGGCGACGGAGGTCCGAGAGCGCGCCCTCGTAGACGACGCGGCCGCGGTCGACGATCGCCACGCGGTCGCACAGTTCCTGCACCTCCGGCAGCTGGTGGCTGGAGAGCAGCACGGTAATCCCTTCGTCGGCGAGGCGGCGGATCAGGGCGCGCATGTCGCGCATGCCCGCCGGATCGAGGCCGGTCGCGGGCTCGTCGAGCATCAACAGGCGCGGGCGGCGCAGCAGCGCTGCGGCGATTCCCAGCCGCTGGCGCATTCCGTGGGAGAAGCCGCCGACGCGATGGCCGGCGCGCGGGGTCAGCTCCACGAGCTCCAGGACCTCCTCGATGCGTTCCTTTGCTCCATTCCCGTCCAGTGCCGCCAGGAGCTCGAGGTTCTTCTGTGCGCTGAGGTATGGGTAGAAGCGCGGCGCCTCCACGAACCCAGCGACTCCTTCGAGTGCGTGTGCGCCTTCGCGTAAGGGATCACGCCCGAACAATTCGACCGTGCCCTCGGTCGGCATGATCAGCCCGAGCGCCATTCGCAGCGTCGTCGTCTTGCCCGCGCCGTTCGGTCCGAGGAAGCCGTAGACATCGCCGACCTGGACGTTCAGGTCGATGTGATCGACCGCCAAGATCTCCTTGTAGCGCTTCACTAACCCACGCGCCCTCACGGGCGGTGCGTCATTCACGGCTACAGGCCCTTGGCGACCGCTTCGACGGCCGCGGGGTTGACCGCGCCGGCGAGGAGGTAGCGCACGCCGGAGCGCTCGAAGCTGAGCAGCGTGCCGAGCTCTGTGGGCAGCTCGGCCGCTTCGACGCCGTTGATCTTGACCTTCTGCAGTCCTTCGGTGAGCGCCGCTTCGGTCGAATTGGCACCGGTCTTGGCCTTGCTTTCAAGTACGACGATCGTCGCGAGGCCGTGGCCCGCGGTCGTCACATGCGGGCGTTCGCCGCCCTGTGGAGACTGGCCGGCCTGGGAACCCTGTTCATGCGGGAGCGTAACTTCCTCGACCTTGGCGTTCGCCGGCGTGAATTCGAACGCCGAGGCTTCGACAGGGCCGTAGGAGATCGATGTGGCCGCCAGTTCGAGCGCGGGGGAGGAGCTTGTCGAGGAGTAGATCGCAGCGCGCAGCGGCACGCCGTTGTTCGCATCCCACGAGAGCTCGATGCGACCGAGCAGGCTGCCGGTTTCTTTGGGAGAAACGCGCACCGTATATGCGGCCTGGCTCGCGATGTCGGTCGGCGTCGCACGGGACACGTTTGCGTGCCGGCTGAGGCGCGAGATCGCTTCTTCGATCTTCGCGGCCGACGGGGGTTGGTGGCCGCTCGTCGTCGGAGAGCCGGTGCCGCTGTCCGCTGAGGCCGTGTTGCCTTCGTGGGCGGGCGGCGTGTAGCGGTAGAGCGTGTTCGACGAAGCGTCGTAGATCGAAACGGTATGCCCGTCGTAGAGCACTTGGGTGTCGCCCTTTTCGGACTGCAGTTCCAGGCGCACGCGGCCTTCCTTTGAGATCCACAGCCGCCCGGAGGCGCCCGAGATGAGCGGGCTCTTGGCTAGCTGGCCGGCTTCACCGCCGCCGCTGGCGAGGTTGGCGCCTTCGAGTAGGTGGTCGGTCAGCTGGACGTTCGCGCTGACGCCTTGGATTTGATCCCCACCCGCCCCGGCGAGCGCGTCATGGACCGCATCCGCCAGGGGCTTCGGCGGCGGCGTCGGTCCCGTGCCGAGCGCGAACGCGAGCGCGGTAACCGAGATCCCGATCACGACGACCAGCCCGCAGAGGAGCAGGAGGCGCGAGAGGGGAAGTCTGCGAAGTAGATAGGCCATGGACGCTCCACATCCAGAGTAGCGCCGCAGCTTGCGCCAGCCTAAAGGTGAGGGGGCTTTCATCGAGCGGCCTCGGGAGCGACGGAGGTCCCGGGAGCGGCGAACGTCTTGGGGCCGTCGGGCCGGAGGTCCCGGGAGCGGCGAGCGTCTTCGGACCGTCGGCCCGCGGCAGACGATATTGTCCCGGCCTACATGAGCTCCAACAGTCCTTCGCAGACACCCCCGCCGCAGACCGAATCGAAGGCCGGCCAGCGCCTGCTCACGTTCGGTGTCGTGCTGACGTTCGTCTTCGGTCTGATCGTGCCCACGTTCGTGCTCGCGCACAACGCCAACGACAAGGCGAGCGAGGCGATCGGCGGGGTGCACCTGAACGCCGCAGAGGTGAAGGGTCGCGAACTGTTCTCCCACACTTGCACGGTCTGCCACACGCTCGCCGCGGTCAAGTCGGTCGGCCGGATCGGCCCGAACCTCGATGTGCGGGTCGGCGACGAAATCTCGACCCCGGCGGCGCGCAAGGCGTTCGTCCTTGCCACGATCCTCGAAGGTCCCACGAGGGGCCGCGGCAACATGCCGACCGACCTCTACGAGGGCAAGGAAGCCGAAGATGTCGCCGCTTTTGTCGCGGCTGTAGCGGGTCACTGAACCGCCTCAGGTTTAGCCAACCGTCGATACCGGGGCAGACTGGCATCCACTAAGGTCAGCGACGATGGTGACGCAGCCGAAAGCAGAGCGGGCGAAGACCGCGGAGGACGTGAAAGCGCTCGTCGCCGAGCGCGAGATCCGCTTCATCCGCTTCTGGTTCACCGACATCCTCGGCCAGTTGAAGTCGTTCTCGATCAACGCGGCCGAGCTCGACGACGCGTTCGAGGCGGGGATGGGCTTCGACGGCAGCTCGATCACGGGTTTCAACGCGATTGAGGAGTCCGACATGATCGCGATGCCCGACCCGTCAACGTTCGCGGTGCTGCCGTGGCGCCCGGAGGAGCAGGGCGTCGGGAGGATGTTCTGCGACATCGTCACGCCCGAGCGCACGCCCTACGAGGGCGACCCGCGCCATGTCCTACGTCGCGCGCTGGAGCGCGCGAAGGGGATGGGCTTCGACACTTTCAACGTCGGACCCGAGCTCGAGTACTTCCTGTTCAAGGATTCCCGCACGACGGAGGTGCTCGACAAAGGCGGCTACTTCGACCTGACGACGCTCGACGCCGGCTCGGACGTGCGCCGCGAGACGGTGCTCGCGCTGGAGCAACTCGGGATCCACGTCGAGTACACCCACCACGAGGTTGGGCCCTCCCAGCACGAGATCGACATGCGCTACGCGGACGTGATGAAGATGGCCGACGACTGCATGACATACAGGATCACGGTGAAGGAGTACGCGATGAAGTACGGCTGGCACGCGACCTTCATGCCGAAGCCGCTGTTCGGCGAGAACGGCTCGGGCATGCACACCCACCAGTCGCTGTTCGCGGACGGCAAGAACGCGTTCTACGATCCCGACGACCAGTACTTCCTCTCAGATGTCGGCAAGGCCTTCATCGCCGGCCAGCTCAAGCACGCGCGCGAGATCTGCTCGATCTTCGCGCAATGGGTGAACTCCTACAAGCGGCTCGTGCCCGGCTTCGAGGCGCCCGTCTACGTCGCCTGGTCGCGACGCAACCGCTCGGCGCTGGTGCGCGTGCCGCTGTATCACCCGGGGCGCGAGAAGGCGACGCGCATGGAGCTGCGTTGTCCTGATCCCGCCTGCAACCCGTACCTGACGTTCGCGGTCCTGCTACAGGCCGGCCTCGAGGGGGTCGAGAAGGGCTACGAGCTGCCGGAGCCGATGGAGAAGAACCTCTACCATCTGTCAGGCGAGGAGCGTCGCCGGCTCGGCGTCGAGCAGTTGCCGGAGAGCCTCGGCGAAGCGATCGAGCTGACGGCCGAGTCCGAGCTCGTGCTGCGGACGCTCGGCGAGCACATGTTCAACCGCTACGTCGAGATCAAGCGGCAAGAGTGGGACGACTACCGCGTGCATGTGACCCAGTGGGAGTTGGATAGGTACCTCTCGATTCTGTAGGACCTGTGACCAAGTTGTGCCCTGACCGCGACGGTTTTGTGACAGGAAAGATAAAGCCGCTGCGGAGGTTGTTGCACTTTTAAGACTGCGTGATACCATAGTTACACGCAGTCTTAAAAGTATATGGAGAGATCCTCTCCCTTTATCTTTGGATCAATACTATAGTTACACGGTATGCCGAGGCACGGGGCAGGCGATCGGACGCGCGGGGGAGAAGCGCCAGTGCAGCACCTGCAGCGCGTAGCCAAAGGCGGTCGGATGGCGCGGGGCGATGTCGCGCAGCAGCGCGAGCACGCCGAGCGCCTGGCGCTCGTACTCGGCGTTGCCGGTGAGCTCTGACAGGCGTAGCAGGCCCATCGCCGCGGAAGATCCCCCCGCCGGGATCGGGGAGTCCTCGAGGTCCTTGCGACGTGCGATCAGCGCTTCGCCGTCGGCCGCGGTCGAGAAGAAGCCGCCGTTCTCCGGGTCGGAGAAGCGCTCGATCAGCGTGTCGGCGAGTGCCGTTGCCTCGGTGAACCAGCGCTCCTCGCAGGTCGCTTCGAACAGCGCCAGCAACGCCTCCAGCAGGAAGGCGTGATCCTCGAGGTAGCCGTCGAGCTTCCCGGCGCCGTCGTTGTAGGTGCGCAGCAGCCTTCCGCCAGCGTCGCGCAGGTCGCGCAGGACGAACTCCGCGCAGGCGACGGCCGCCTCGGTGTAACGAGCCTCGTCCAGCGCCGCCCCGGCTTCGGCGAGCGCGGCGATCGTCAACGCGTTCCAAGAGGTCAGGCGCTTGTCGTCCAACCCCGGGCGGATACGGCGTTCGCGCACCTCCAGCAGACGGGCGCGAATGCGCGCTCGCGTAGGCTCGTCGGGTTCTCCCGGCCCTCCCCATCGCGCGTCGGCCGCCACCCGCGCAGCAGGCGACGAGGCCGCTCGGCCGCGATCCTCCAGGACGTTCAGTCCCGGCGCGGGATGGCGAGGGTCGACGAAGTTACCCTCCTTGGTGGCCCCGAACCACGCGATCGCGGCGTCTGCGTCCTCGCCGAGCGCGTCTCGTAGCTCGCCGACGGTCCACACGTAGAAGCGACCCTCGACGCCCTCCGAGTCGGCGTCGAGCGCCGAGTAGAAGCCGCCCTCCGCTCCGCGCATCTCGCGCAGCGCCCAGTCGAGCGTGTCGCGGCAGACCTCCTCCAGGCGGGGCTCGCCCGATAACTGCCACCCATGCAGGTAGGCGCGCGCGAGCAGCGCGTTGTCGTAGAGCATCTTCTCGAAGTGCGGCACCGTCCAGGTCGCGTCGACGCTGTAGCGCGCGAACCCGCCGCCCACCTGGTCGTGGATCCCTCCGCGCGCCATCGCGCGCAGGGTTCTCAAAGTCATGTCCTGCTCGCCCCGGCACAGGAGAAACTCGATCGCCGAGGCCTGGGGAAACTTCGGCGGGCCTCCAAATCCCCCATCGACCGGGTCGAACGCCGCCCCGAGGTTCGCGACGGCCGTCTCGAGCGCGCTCGCCTCGAGCGGCTCGGGAGAGGGCTTCAGCCCGGCGCCGCCGGAGAGGCGCTCGCGCAGGCCCTCGCCGCCCGCGCGAAGCTCCTCGCGTCGCTCCGCCCACGTCTCGCCGATCGCCTGCAGCACCTGCGTCCAGGCCGGTATCCCGTGGCGGGGCTGCGGCGGGAAGTAGGTGCCGCCGTAGAACGGCAGCTGCTCGGGCGTGAGGAACACGTTCAGCGGCCAGCCGCCGTGGCCGGTCATGCTCTGCACGGCCTCCATGTACAGCGCGTCGACGTCCGGGCGCTCCTCGCGATCGACCTTCACGCAGACGAACAGCTCGTTCATCAAGGCGGCCGTGCGCGGGTCCTCGAAGGACTCGCGCTCCATCACGTGGCACCAGTGGCAGGAGGAGTAGCCGATCGAAACGAGCAGCGGCTTGTCCCGCTCGCCTGCGCGGGCCAGGGCAGCCGGCCCCCAGGGCAGCCAGTCGACGGGGTTGTGCGCATGCTGGCGCAGATAGGGGGAGCTCTCGAGCGCTAGCGCGTTGGGCACTCGCTCAGCGTAGCCGCGAGAGCTTTCCCAGCGGGAAGGCGAGCGGCGCCGACGACCACTCGGCTTCGCTCGCGCCCGTGCCCGCCCGCGAGAGCTTGACCTTGGCGACGTCCACGTTGAAGCGCTTACCGCCCAGGGTGCCCGTGACCTGCTTGCCCGAGCCCACGCGCACCGTGCCGTGCGCGGAGCTCGACCCCGTGATCCGCAGCGTCGTCGTCTGCAGCTGGCCCTTGCTCACCGGGAACGTGCCGCTCAGTTCGACGCCGGGGATGAACGTGAAGCGAGTCAGCTGAAGCTTCGAGGTGCTCAGCTTCGCGTAGCCGCCGCGCAGCCCGCCAAAGCTCGATCCGCTGGGGAGCTGTGCGTCGGCCTGCAGCGTGGCGCCGACCACCTGGCGGTTGAGGTCGACGATCGTGTCGAGCACGGCGGCGAGCGTCAGGCTCGGCTTGCCGCTCAGCCCTGGCACGGGGTGCACGTAGGCGAGCTTCGTCGGGGTCAGCGGCGTCGGCGCGAACGGATCGGCTGCTGGTGCGCAAGGCTGGATTCGACCCACACCCACCCCGCCGGAGAAGAACGCCGTCACCGCCAGCGAAGCGCAGTCGCCGAAGTCGCTGCCGATCACCGAATGGCCGGTATAGGGGACGACGAGCAGCTGCGCATCGGGAATCTTGGCCGCCACCTGCAGCGCGTTCGAGGTCGGCGTGCGCAGATCCTGCGCGCCGGAGAGGATCAGCGCCGGCACGTTCGGCAGCGCCCCCGACTGGGGGCTCGGCGCCGAGGTGTCCGGCCAGCCGTCGCAGGCGGTGATCAGGCTGTTGTTGAGCGCCGTGGCGGCGTCGAACGGGTAGAAGTCCGCGCTCGGCAGCGCCTTCAGGGCGCCGGTGGCTTCCGCGAGCCTCGCCGCCGCCGGCGCGGAGCGTTGCCAGGGGAAGGGCATCTCCTCGCAGGTCGTCGTCACGTACAGCGCTTCGTCGATCTCCGTCGATTCTTCGGGCGGGTGGCCGGCCGGCAGGTTCGGGATCAGGCCCTCCGCGAGCGCCTCCAGGCGCAGCAGCGGGTCGGGATAGTTGTTCAGCGCCGAGCGCACCGCGGCCGGCAGCAGCGCGCGCAGGGCCGGATTCAGGTCGCCGGCCTCGAGGATGCCGAGCAGGCCGGACTCGTCGAGCGTGACGTTGTGGCGATGGCCCGAGCCGTCGTACACGGAGCCGCTGAGGGGGCGCTTGCGCAGCCGCGTCGTCAGGCTCGCGAGGTCGGCCGCGGGGTTGGTCGTGATGCCCGCGCAGGCGTTGTTCGAGCACAGCTCGCCGAGCACCGAGGAGATCGCCTGGAAGGTGGGGATCGAGAACGGTTCCGGTCCGGCCGACGGTACGACCGAGTCGAGCACCAACGCTTCGACGTACTGCGGGTAGCGTTCGGCATACTCCTCGGCGACCTTCGTGCCGTAGGAGGTGCCGTAGAGGACGAGCTTTTCATAGCCCGCGGCCTGGCGGATCGCCTCGATGTCTTCGACCGATTCCTGTGTCGTGTAGCCGCCGCGAGCCGGCCCGATTTCGAGCGCGCAACGTTCGAACGCCTGGCTCGCGCTGCCGCCGCTGAAACTGTTCAGCGCGCTGCAGGAGAGCGGGTCGGACGTGCCCGTGCCGCGCTGGTCGAAGATCAGCAGGTCACGCGCGCCGAGCGCCGGGGCGAGAGCCTTGGCGATGAACTCGCCGAGCGGCAGCGCCGCCTGGCCGGGGCCGCCCGCCAGCGCGACGACGGCGGTCCTGCTCGGGGTTGGGCCGGCCTGTTTGCGTTCGACGCTCAACGAGAGCGCGCCGGCCGCGAGGCCGGTGCGGCTGACCGGGACCGGGACGGTCGTGCACTCAAAGCCGGTGGCCGATGCGCCGGCGCAGGGGACGAAGCTCAGCGCGCCGGCCGAGGCGACGCCGAAGAGCGCGGAGCAGCACAGCGCGAGCGCCGCCGCCAGTAGGAGTGTCGGCGCGCGCCGCAGCATTGCGAGGACGTTAGCGGGTGAGGCGATAGTCTCGCATCACCCGTGAGTACCTCGCGCGAAATCTTGCAGGCGCCCAGCGCCCCCACGGCGATCGGTCCCTACAGCCACGCGGTCGTCGCCGCCGGGCTGCTGTTCTGCTCGGGGCAGATATCGCTCGATCCGGTCAGCGGCGAGCTCGTGGGGGAGACGCCCGCCGAGCAGGCGCGCCGTTGCCTGGAGAACCTCGGCGCCGTCTGCGAGGCCGCGGGAACGAGACTCGGCGGCGCGGTGCGGCTGACGATCTACATGACCGACCTGGAGGCCTTCGGGGAGGTCAACGAGGTGTACGCGAGCTTCTTCGAAAGCGATCCCCCGGCGCGCGTGACGGTCGGCGTGGCGGCGCTGCCGAAGGGCGCTCAGGTCGAGATCGACGCGATCGTCGCGCTGTAGGCGTCGCCCGCGATCGGGCGATTCCCGCAGTTGACATCACTGCTCCCGTAGCGCAGCCCGCCTGACCTTCCCGCTCGCGGTCTTCGGCAGCTCCTCGGCGAAGTCGACGATCCGGGGGTACTTGTAAGGCGCGGTCTCTTTCTTGACGTGCTCCTGCAGTTCCCTCTCCAGCTCCGGCGAGGGGGCGTGGCCGTCGCGCAGCACGACCACCGCGCGCACGACAGCCCCGCGCTCGGCGTCGGGCGCGGACACGGCGGCGGCCTCGGCCACGGCCGGGTGGGCGACGAGCGCGGACTCGACCTCGAACGGCCCGATCCGGTAGCCGGCGGAGACGATCACGTCATCATTTCGCCCCTCGAAGAAGAGCCAGCCGTCGTCGTCAACGCCCACGCGGTCGCCGGTGTGCCACGTGCCGGCGGCGCGGCGATCCTCGACCTGCCAGGAGCCGTCCTCGTGATGAAAGACCTGCTCACCGAGGTAGCCGAGGAAGAAGGTCGGCACGGTCGCCGGGTCGGCGACCAGCTCGCCTTCGCGAACCGACAGCTGAACCCCCGGCAGCGCGCGCCCCATCGAGCCGGGCCGCGCGGGCTCTCCCAAAGGCATCCCCGTGAGCTGGCCGGTCTCGGTCTGGCCGTATCCGTCTCGGATCTCCAGACCCGTCGCCTCGCGCCAGGTAAGCAGGACCTCCGGGTTGAGCGCCTCGCCCGCGGCGACCATCCCGTGCAGATCTCCCAACGCCCGCAGGGTCGCGCGGGCGGCGATCACGCGGTACTCGGTCGGCGCCATGCAGAGCACGTTCACGCGCTCGCGCGCGAGCAGCTCAAGGCGCTCGGCGGGGTCGAAGCGCGCGTCGTGCAACAGCGCGCTCGCGCCCGAGATCCAGGGTGCGATGAAGACATTGCGCGCCGACTTCGACCAGCCCGAGGCCGCCGTGCACCACACGAGCTCGCCGGCCTTCGAGCCGAGCCAGTTCTGCGCCTGCAGGCGCTGTCCGTCGAGGTAGCGCTGCCCATGAAGGACGGCCTTCGGCTCGCCCGAGGTGCCGCTCGTGAACGTGATCAGGCAGGGGTCCTCCGGTGAGAGCTCGACGGCGGGGGCGGGCTCGGCCTCGAACAGCGCATCGTCGGGTACGAGCAGCACGGGAATCGAAGGAGCGGAGACCTCCTCGCTGACGCTCTGCTCGCCCGCGGATGCGCCGGCGCCGGGGGTCGGATCTCCGCCCGCGAGCGCCGCCTCCAGCTCGCCACGGTTGCGCTCGTCCGCAACGATCAGCGCGGGCCTCGCCACCGCCAGGCGCAGGCGCAGGTCCTTCGCCCGCAGCTGCTCGGTGCACGGCAAAACGACCGCGCCGATCCGAAAGCAGGCGCACATCGTCATCACCCACTCAGGCCGGTTGCCGACGAGCGTCATCACGACGTCGCCCTGGCCGATCCCGTGTGCACGCAGCGTCCCCGCCAGCGCGGCGCTGCGGGCGCCCACCTCGGCGAACGTCCACTCGCGCCGCGAGCCGTCGCGCGCGAGCTCGACCAGCGCGAGCCCCGGAGGAGGCAGTCGATCGAGAACGTCGCGGGCGAAGTTCATGCCGGTATTCTCTCTGCTAAGAGGGTGGCGCAGCCGGCCGCAGGCCGGCGAGCCTGGCCCCTCGCCTTCTTAATCAACCGAAAACGACCAAACGGAGCGCTACAGGATGGCCGTAGCAACGACGCCGTACACCGAGAAGACCGACGAGCAGCAGGCGATCACCGAGATGGTGCATCAGTTCGCCGACGAGCAGATTCTGCCGAACGCCGAGCACTTCGACCACGAGGACGAGTTCCCGCAGGAGATCGTCGAGCAGATGAAGGAGCTCGGCCTGTTCGGGGTGACGATCCCGGAGGAGTACGGCGGCATGGGGCTGGACCTGACGACCTACGCGATGATCGTCGAGGAGCTCTCGCGCGGCTGGATCTCGATCTCGGGCGTGATCAACACGCACTTCATCGGGGCCTACCTGCTGATGAGCTTCGGCTCGGAGGAGCAGAAGCAGAAGTACCTGCCGCGGATGGCGACCGGCGAGATCCGCGCCGCCTTCTCGCTGTCGGAGCCAGAGCTCGGCTCGGATGTGCAGGCGATCAAAACTCGGGCGTTGAAGGGCGAGGACGGCAAGTATGAGATCAACGGGCAGAAGATGTGGGTCACGAATGGGCTGCGCTCGGACCTCGTGTTCGTGCTCGTGAAGACCGACCCCGACGCCGAGAAGGCGCACAAGGGCATGACCTGCTTCATCGCCGAGAAGGAGGGCGGCGTCCACGAGAACACGGGCGACTATGCCGGCCTGACGGTCCCGGAGCAGCTGAAGAAGATGGGCTACAAGGGCGTCGAGTCGACCGAGCTCGTGTTCGACGGCTACCGCTGTCCCGCCGAGAACATCCTCGGCGGCGAGCAGGCGGGCCTGAACAGGGGCTTCGCGCAGATGATGGACGCGCTCGAGGTCGGCCGCGTGAACGTCGCCGCGCGCGGCGTCGGCATCGCCCAGCGGGCGCTCGAGCTCGCGCTCAAATACTCCCAGGAGCGCAAGACCTTCGGCAAGCCGATCGCAGAGCACCAGGCGATCCAGTTCAAGCTCGCCGACATGGCCACCCAAGTCGACGCGGCGCGCCTGCTGACGATCAGAGCCGCGCGCTTGAAGGACGCCGGCGAGCGCTCCGACCTGGAGGCGGGGATGGCGAAGCTGTTCGCCTCCGAGGCGGGGCGCTTCTGCGTCGAGGAGTCGTTCAGGATCCACGGCGGCTACGGCTACTCGAAGGAGTACGAGATCGAGCGCCTCTACCGCGACGCGCCGCTTTTGCTGATCGGCGAGGGCACCTCGGAGATCCAGCGCATGGTGATCGGCAAGAAGCTCTTGCAACGGCACAAGATCTGATGAGCGAGGATGCGAAGAGCCTGATCGAGCTCGCGGTCAACAGGTTCCTCGAAGAGGTGCCCGCGCTCGAGCCGATGAAGCTCGTCGTGGCGGTCGAGCTGAGAGGGCGCGGCGACGTGCAGCACTTCCGCCTGGAGATGCCGGGCGTGAAGGTCACGAAGACACCGCCCGACGACGCCCGCGTCAGAGTGGAAATGCAACGCCCCTTCTTCAACGTGATGGCCCACGAGGCGAAGGTGCCCGACTGGATCGAGGCATTCACGTACGGCCAGGCGAAGGCGACGGGCCCCGATCAGATCCTCAAGCTGATCCGCAACGTCGTCGAACGCCAGCAGGAACGCCAGAACCTACGCCACGCGCGCAAACACGAGGAGTAAACGCGTCCGTCAGTGATACGCGCTGAGCTGCTGGGCGAGAAACGCCAGCGAGGCGAGCAGGAAGAGGCACATCACGATCAGCGAGAAGTTTTCGTTCATCGACCACAACCAGCTTACCCGACGGGGCAGCCGAGAACGTTAGGTGAGGATCGCGTCGTTGTCGTAGAGCTTGACGATCTTCACGGCGTCCTGTGGCGAAGCGTCGAGGCAGAGGCGGCAGAGTACGCACTCGTCGAGGTTCTGCTCCACTAGCTCCAAACCGCCGTCAGGCTTCTGGGCGAAGATGTCGACGGGGCAGGCCTCGGTCAGGCGGCGCGCCAGATCGGTGTCGGCGGCCGCCTCCTCGTCGACTTCGACCGCGATGAAGAGGGCGTCCTTTCTCACGAGGCGCTCCGCTCGGCGAGCTTGGCCTTGACCAGATCGGGAATCTCGTCGATCCGCTGCACGACAGGGATCCCGGCCGCCTCCAGGCGGGCAATCTTCTCCGTCGCTGAGTCCTCCTTGCCCTCGACGATCGTGCCGGCGTGCCCGAAGGACATGCCCTGCATCTCCTCGTCGTCCATGAACTTGCCGGCCATGAAGGCGATGATCGGCAGGCGCGAGTTGTTGTCTTTGACCCATTGGGCGAGCTGGGCCTCCATGCGCCCGCCGGGCTCGGTGTAGATCACGATCGCCTTGGTCTGCTCGTCGGCCTCGAAGTAGGGCATCAGCTCGGCGTAGGTCGAGCCGATGATCGCGTCGCCGCCGATCGAGACCGCCGTGGAGACACCGAGTCCAGCGGCGGTCAGCGTGGAGGAGATCTCCGTGGTCATGCCCCCGGAGCGGCTCATCACGCCGACCGCACCGGGCTGGTAGGCGACTGCGGCGTTGCGTGCCGGGCCGCCGATGCCGCCCATCTTGGCGACGCCCGGGACGATCACGCCGAGGCAGTTGGGGCCGATGATCCGCGCGCCCTTCCCGTCGGCCAGCTCGACCATCATCGCGACGTCGCGGCGCGGGATCCGCTCGGTGACGATCACGATCGTCTCGATGCCGGCGTGCAGCGCCTCGAAGACGGCGTCGCGCGTGCCCGCGGGGGGGACGGTGACGACCGAGCCGTCGGGCACGACGCCACCGTTGTGCTCGACGACCTGCTCGACCGTGTCGAACACCGGCACACCGTGGACCTCGCGGCCCTTGCGCCCGGGGGTTACGCCGCCGACGATCTTCGAGCCGTAGTCCAGGCACTCGCGTGTGAGGTTGACCGCCTCGCGCCCGGTGATGCCCTGGATGATGAACGTCGTGTCCTGGTCGATCAGGATCGACATGGGGATGTTCCTCTTTGAAGACTCTGTGAAACCATAGTTATACGCACTCTTCAATCTCTATACAAACATCCGCCGTCTTTATCTTCCGGCACATCAGGCGGCGCTCGAGTCGGTTTGGATCTTGGCGACCGCACGCCCTGCGGCCTCCCACAACGACACGGAGCGGTCGCAGTACTCGATCCCGTATTTGTCGAGGATCTTGAAGCCCTCCTCCTCCCACGCGCCGGGGATGCGGAAGATCGCGATCGTCTCGCCGGGGTCCCTGCCGAGCTCCAGGCAGGCCTTGATAACGCCCCGCGCGACGATGTCCACGCGTGTGTTGGAGACGATCGACATCATCACCGCGATCTTCTCCACGCCGTCTTTCTGGAGGACCTGCTTGGCCAGGCCGCAGGCCTTGGCGACGGACGGGTTTCCTCCGATCTCGGAGTAGTTGGCGGGCCTGCCGCCCTGCTGGCGCACGGCGTCGGTGAGCGTCAGCGAGCCGCCGCCCGCACCGATCACGAGGCCGATGTTGCCGTTGAAGCCGGTGTCCTTGCCCTGGATCACACCACGATGATCGGCGGCGTCGATCGCCTTGACGGCTTCCTCGAACGGGGTGGGGGTATAGCTCTCGCGGGTGCCCTCCTCCGCGCCGATACCGAGCGCCTCGAGCAGGCCCTTCTGACGCGGCATGCCCTCGTTCTCCATCTCCATGTGCGCGTCGAGCGCGACGAACGAGCCGTCCTTCAGCTGCGCCAGCGGGTTGATCTCGGCGAGCGTCATGTCGTTGTCGAGGAACAGCCGGGCCAGGCGAGCGAGCACGGGCGTGGCGCGCTGGAGGGCCTTGCCGGTGACGCCGGCGGCGGCGATCACCTGCTTGGCCTGGAAGTCGGAGAACGGCTCGAGCGTGGAGAAGTGGCCGCGGCCGACGTGGTCGGGGTGCGCTTCGGCGACCTGCTCGATGTCGATGCCGCCCATGTCGCTGAACAGCATCAGCGGCTTCTTCGCGGTGCCGTCCCAGACGACGCCGGCGTAGTACTCCTGCTCGACCTCCGCCTTCGGGTCGACGAGCACCCCGCGCGGCATGTGCCCGCCGATTTCCAGCTCCAGGATGTCGCGCGCATAGGACTCGGCTTCAGCGGGCGTGTCGGCGAACTTCACGCCGCCAGCCTTCATCCGCCCGCCGGCGAGCACCTGTGACTTGATCACGGTCGGCCCGTCGATCCGCGCGGCGATCTGCGCCGCCTCGGCCGGGTCGGTCGTGAAGCCGTAGTCGGTGACGGGGATGCCGGCGCGCTTGACGATCTCGCGCGCCTCGAACTCGAAGAATCTCATGCGGCCGGGAACCCTACACGGCGCTTCGGGGCGTGGGCGTGCCGAAGCGCCACCGTGTTGGGACCGAAGCCGTCTGCATCGAGCGCTCTCCTACGCCGCGACCGGGGTGAACCCGTACGCCTCCGCCAGCTCCGGGTCCTTGCGGGCGAGCATTTCGGCGAGGTTGACCATCACCTTGCACTGCTTCCAGGTGGCGTCGTCCTGCATCTTGCCGTCGATCATGTGGACGCCGCGGCCGTCGGGGATCGCCTCGAGCACTTTCTTGGCGAACAGTACCTCCTCGGGATCGGGGCTGAACACCTTCTTGGCGATGGCGATCTGCACCGGATGCAGCGACCAGGTACCGACGCAGCCGAGGAGGAACGCCGCCCGGAACTGGGCCTCGCAGCCCTCGACGTCCTTGATGTCGCCATACGGACCGTAGAAGGGGAGGATCCCCGCGCTCGTGCAGGCGTCGACCATGCGGGCGAGCGTGTAATGCCACGGATCCTGCTGGGCGGAGGCGCGCGGAGAATCGGACCCGGCCCCCCCGGCGGGGTCGGGATCGTTGATCACCCGGTAGCCGGGATGACCTCCGCCGACGCGCGTGGTCTTCATCCGCCGGCTGGCGGCCAGGTCGGCGGGCCCGAGGCTCATCCCCTGCATGCGGGGGCTGGCGGCGGCGATCTCCTCGACGTTGACCACACCCAGGCCGGTCTCGAGCAGCGCGTGCACCAGGATCGGCCGCTCCAGGCCGGCCTTGGCCTCGAGCTGGGCGAGGAGGCGATCGATGTAATGGATGTCCCACGGCCCTTCCACCTTGGGGACCATGATCACGTCGAGCTTGTGACCGATCTCGGAGACGAGCGTCGTCAGGTCGTCGAGGATCCACGGCGATTCGAGGCTGTTGACGCGCGTCCACAGCTGGGTGTCGCCGAGCTCCATCTCGCGGCCGACCGTGACCAGGCCGGCGCGGGCGGCCTCCTTGCGATCGACGGGCACCGCGTCCTCGAGGTTGCCCAGCAGGATGTCCACCGTCGGCGCGATGTCGGGCACCTTGGCGACCATCTTCTCGTTGGAGAAGTCCAGGAAATGGATCATCCGCGACGGCTTGAAGGGAATCTCGAGGATCGGGTCGGGGGCGCCCATGGCCAGCGCCTTGCCGAAATCGCGGGGGTTTCGCAAAGGGTTGTCTCCTGTTCGGTGGGCTGTTTACGCTACCGATTCTGTGCACTTGGTCATCCGCGATGCGACGACCGACGACGCGGAGGCGATCGCCGCCGTGCACGTACGCTCGTGGCGGGCCGCCTACCGGGGGCTTCTGCCCGACGACCTCCTGGACGGCCTGGCGGTGAACGACCGGGCGTCCAACTGGCGCGACCGGATCG
>DATCFG010000080.1:0-11668 GCA_036509655.1 Solirubrobacteraceae bacterium
GTCCTCAGCACGACTGCCGATAAAAATGAGGACCCGGGTCGACTTACTCCGGGTCCTCACCGCTCGGCGCCCGGGCACTACCCCTACTCATAGGACAGACAGCCCAAGTGCTCTGCTACCGGCTGCGGCCTGGCCTGCTCCGACGTTTTCCAATCACGGGGGCATGCCGAGCCGTTCGCGGCTGCGAGGAGCCTAGCCTGATCGCGCGCTGGTGAAGTGGCCTGCCCGCCTCCGTGCAAGGTGGCGTGCAACACCCGCCGATACGGCTGGCTGGCAGCGTTTGGCTAGGGCACACGGCACGCCCCTTGGTCTCAGCACATATGTCGGCGGGGCGGGCCCTTCGTAATGCCGCGTGGGCACCATGCCGATTCGAGGATATGGGCGTGCATTCGTGGATGGTCGGAGAGATTGACCGAGAGCGGATGCTGGATATGGACAGGCGGGTGCAGCCGGTACGCCGCAACGCGATGGCGGTGCTTGCGGCTGCGCTGCTGATCAGCGCACCGTGGCTCGGGTGGTGGACGCTCGCACCGCTCGTCCTCGCCATCGCGCTGTTCAAGATCGCGGACCGGCAGGCGACCCGTGTGGCACATCCCGAGTACGCGCTCTTCGGGGCGTGGATCGGATCGGAGGCGATCATCGCGTTGAGCGTCGCCTTGTCGGGCGGTCCGAAGGTCGCGACAATGGCGTGGCTTGCCATCCCGATCGTGACGCTCCCCGCGCGCTTCTCCGCACGCGGAGTCAGCGTCGGCGTCGTGATCGCGGTGGGGCTGCTACTGGCGGTGGCGTTCGCGACCAACGCCCACGCGGTCCTCCAGGACCCACCGCTGGTGATCGCGCCCGCCTCGCTCATCATCGCCGTGGCGATGCTCTCGATGGCGCTCATGCGCTCAGACATCGAGCATCGCGGCGAGTGCCTCATAGACGACCTGACCGGGCTGCTGAACCGCAAGGCGCTGGCGAGTCGCTCTGAGGAACTCGTCCAGCAATCCGAGATCACCGGTGAGCCGGTTGGGATCATCGCCGGGGACATCGACTGCTTCAAGAAGGTCAATGACCGGTGTGGCCACGCGGCAGGCGACGCGGCGCTGGCACACATCGCGGGTCGCCTGCGCACCCAGCTGCGGGCGTTCGATCTTCTCTACCGGCTCGGCGGCGATGAGTTCGTAGTGCTGCTGCCAGGTGCCGACCTCGGCGAGTCCGAGGCGATCGCCGAAACGCTGCGCATCGCGGTGGACGCCGAGCCCCTCGAGGACGGATCGCCAGTGACGATGAGCTTTGGCGTCAGCGCCTCCGCACGGGGAGAGCCCTTCCGCTATCGCGACGTGTTGGCGGCGGCCGACGCTGTGCTCTATGTCGCCAAGAATCAGGGACGCGACCGCGTCCTCGCCGCCCCCCCTCACGAATACACCAACGACCGACGCCAAGATCATGCGCTAGCCAGCTCCGGCGCCCCCGTCGGCATGTAGAGGTGGAGCCCGCCAGGACGGACCCGTTCGGCTCCTACGGGATACCTGCCCGATCACGCTCGCCTGGGCCGGGAAGGACCGAGTCTTCCCCGTCGATATCAACGGTGCCAACGCCGACCAACTGATCCCGGGAGCACTCTACGTCGTGCTCGACGATGTCGGACACGTCGCGATGCTCGACGACCCTCAACTCGTCGCCCAGACGATCCTCACGGCAACTTAGGGCTCACAACTGAGCGTGTGATGATCAGCGGCTGGCGCTGGCGGCCGTTGACGGGGCGCGCGACGCCGACGTGGACATAGCCGTTCTCGTCGCCGGGGGAGCGCGCGAGCTCGCGCGCATGAAGCTCGGCTCCGCGGTCCGATTGGCTACGCGCATCCAAGACCGGCAGCGCAAGCAACCGATCATCTGCGCGACCGTACCCAAGTGGTCGCCCCGTCTGATCGTGGACATGACCGCGCTCGCGGACGTGATCGGCGACGCCGAGCTCGTGCTGCTCGAGCGCGGAGATCCAAATGACGAGCTGGAGAAGCGGCTCCCGAAAGGTCTTGGCGTGCACGGTGGGGCGCTGCGCATCTGGTTCCCGTTCGAGCATCGCGGCACGAAGTCAGCGCGGCATCCGCGTCGATGACTCCTCGATATAGCTCGCGTCGTTCCTCCTGACGTCGCTTCTCGCAAGCGGGAGCCGCCGCAAGCTTCGCGACGACGACGACTCCTCCTCCTCCTCCTCCTCGATCTAACTAGGAGGGCGATCGCGCGCCGCCTGATCTATTTGCCAAGAACTGGGCGAGAACGACCCGGTGACTTGCGCGGCGTGGTGGCGTTCTTGGGTGTAGGGGCGTCGATGAACGCGTCGAGTGGCTCGGTCTGCCACGGCCGCTGTGGTCCGGGTGAGGCGTTCAGCCAGCGAGTGGCGTCGGCGCGCCCGAGATCGATCAGCGCCTCGATGAACTCGCTGTCGAACAGGAGATAGCTGAGCAGCTCACCGTGGGACGGGCTGTCACTGCCGAGCAGACGATCGAGCAGCGGGAAGTCCGGCGAGCGTAGGCCCTTCAGGCCGCTGTAGCGGGCACGAAAGACCTCCGAGGCGAGCTCGCCGACAATCCCGCGACGCTCCGGGGCGATGAAGATGTACGGCACACGACGGTACGGTGGCTTTCCGCGCGCGTGGCGGTAGCGCGTCGCTGCCGATGCGCCGTCGCCGCCGGCGAAGAACTCGTTGACGTTGCCGAGCATGCGCATGTCCTCGCTCAATGGATCCACGAGCGTCCCGTGCAGGGCGTGCAAAGCGCCGTCGCCGAAGTCCGGGGGCTCGTTGTCGCGCCCGTCGGGCTCGGGGGCGGGCTCCGCGATCGATTCGGTGCCGATCACCACGAGCCGATCGGCGCCGAGATCGAGCGCCGGCTTGATCGGCGTGTTCAGCCGCGTGCCACCGTCTACGTACCAGCCGCGAGCCCCCGCGGGCGCCTCGACGCGGACCGGCGGGAACAGGATCGGGATCGCCGCGGAGGCCCGAATGTGCTCGTTGTCAAGCGCGGTGGAGAAATAGCGCACGGCATGCGACTTGTTCGCGGGCAGCTCGTGTGCGGTCTCGACGAACACGACCGTTCGTCCGGTGCGCGCAGCGGTGGCGACTACGGCGACCGCCCGCACAGGACCCCGCTCGACATTGTGGTGCAGGTCATCCCAGCTCATCCAGCGCTCGAGACTGTGCGCAAGCGGCGTGGGATCCAGCAGGCTGGGCACGCGAACCCCGGGGATCGACAGCAACCCACCCGCGTAGCGCAGTGCCGTCAATGGGAGCTGGCGGCTGAGGATCGGGCGGATCACGTTCCCCTTGGTCGCTTCACGCCACCGGTCGAGTAGACCCTCGGCCTGCTCCCCGGCATCAAGATGACGGCTCGACGCCAGGTACGCGGCGTTGAACGCGCCGACGCTCGTGCCGACGAACAGCGTCGGTCGCTCACCGCGCTCCTGCAGCGCTGGCCCGAGCACCGAGATCGCGCCGGCCTCATACGCGCCACGAGCTCCCCCTCCGGACAGCACAGCTCCGATGCGCGGATCATCTTGCACTCGGGTTCAACACCTACCCATTCTCGAGAAGAAGGTCACGGCCGCTGTACGCATCAGCTCCACCTATCAGGCTACCGTGCATCTGTGCCCGATCGCGTCGCGAGAATCCTCGAGCAGGATCCCGAGCTCGGCCAGGGGCTGGATGCTGCTCGTTTTTCGAGCGCGTCCGTCCAGGTTCGTGCGGCGGTGATCGCAGTCGCGCGTGGCGACTGGTCCGAGCAGTGGCCGGCCAGCGTGCGCGACGGGCTGGGCGTCGGCAGGGACGGGGTGCTCGTCCCGGTGAAGCTGACGCACTCGATCTTGGCCGAGCTCGTCGCCGCGCGGCGCCCCACCGTCAATAGCGCCCTCAGCAACCTCGAACACTGCGGGCAGATCGCCTACTCACCGGACGGTTGGCTGCTCCACGGCGGACCACCGGGAGAGCTCGAGCGCCTCAACATTCTCGACTGAGCATCTCCGCAGCTCCCAGCCTTTTCGGGTAAATCGTCAGAACTGCGACGGTCGCGGTTTCGTGGCTGCGGTGGAGTGGTAGAAGACTTGGTGAGGAGCAGCACCCGTGGGGTTAAAGCTCTCACCTGGGATCCCGAGAGGAGGTATTCCAGTCACCGTCCCCGACAAGCTCACAGGAGACGCCAGTGACCGATCAAGCAGCAATCACCGACCAGCAGCGCCGGTCTGTCTCATCTGCTCTGTCGCGTCGCGTGTTGCGCCACCAGGAGGCACCGATACGCAACGAGCCGATACGCCTCGCGCGCAGTGGCGGCTTTCATCGAGAACCGTCGTTTCAAGAGCAGGCGTGTCCGAAACAGACGAGCCAGGCTATGGGCCGGCCTTGAGCGACGAATTCGGTCAGATGTCGGACACGCAGCGTTTTCATGCTCATACCGCTGGGCATCGCCCAGCGAGACCAAGGCGGTGATACCGCAAGGCGCGCGCCTGAGACTCCGAGTGCCATGACCTCGATCCCCACCATCATCTACGCATTCCTACTGGGCGCCCTCGCGTTCGCTGCGCTGGGGAGCTTTGTGTGCTCCATCCGGCTTGCCTGCCGGTAGTGCCTGACTTTCTGGGTCCCGCCGCGTTACAGCAGTGCAACGCGACCGAAGCAACCCACACCAGGAGGCAATCGATGATCGTCGGGGTCACAGCGTTGCCCCGGCGCAGCGACCGCGGGGCGCTTTCCGATCAGCTCCTGATGAGCCCGCAGGAGCGGATGCAGAGCGCGGCGGCGCTGCACAACGCGATGACCGAGATGAAGGCCAGCTTGAGTGGCTGACGGGGCGCTGCCTACCGGGCCGTCTCGGGGCCGGCGTCCTCAGCCGCGTCGACGTGGGCGCCGGCCGGGTGGGAGGAGTCGGAGAACTCGCGGAACAGGCCGGTGACGACGAACGCGACCTGCTCGCCGATGTCGACGGCGTTGTCGCCGATCCGCTCCAGCGCGCGGGCGACGAGGATCATGTGCATCGCCCACTCGCGCGTGTCGGCGTCGTCGCCGCCGATGTCCAAAGCCATCCGGAAGATCTCGCGGTTGAGGCGGTTGATCTCGCGGTCCTGGCGGACGAGGTCCTCCGCCAGGCCGACGTCGCGTCCGGCGAAGGCGGCCTTCGACTGCACGACCTCCGAGCGGGCGTAGGCGCCCATCTTCGAGAGCGCCTCCAGCACCTCCAGCCGCACCGGCGGTTCGTGCCCGGAGAGGGGGATCAGCTTGGCGATGTTCACGCACTGGTCGCCCATCCGCTCGATGTGCTTGATCATGTGCAGCAGCGCCGCGACCAGGCGCAGGTCGCCGGCGACGGGCGCCTGCAGGGCGAGCAGCGAGAGGATGCCCTGGTGGACCTCGAGGTAGCGCCCGTCGACGCGGTCGTCGTCGGCGACCACCATCTGCGCCAGCTCGACGTCCTGGTGGTTGAGCGCCTCGAGCACGCGGTCGAGCTGCTCGACGATCAGGTCGAGGCCGCCGAGCGCGTGATCCTCGAGCTCCTGCAGTTGCTGTTGGAAGTGCGCGCGCCCCTGCGAAGGCCCGCCGCCACCGGCGAGCGCGTCGGTGGTGGCTACGGAGGAGCCCGCCGTTGGTTGCCGCTGGGCGCCGGCGTCGTCAGCCGAACTTGCCGGTGACATATTCCTCGGTCCTCGTGTCGGTGGGCGTCGTGAAGATCTCCTCGGTGGGGCCGACCTCGACGAGCTTGCCGTCGAGCATGAACGCGGTGCGGTCGGCCACGCGCGCGGCCTGCTGCATGTTGTGCGTGACGATCACGATCGTCACGCGCGTCTTCAGCTCGGAGATCAGCTCCTCGATTTTGAGCGTCGCGATCGGATCCAGGGCCGAGCAGGGCTCGTCCATCAGGATCACCTCGGGATCGACCGCCAGGCAGCGGGCGATGCACAGCCGCTGCTGCTGGCCTCCGGAGAGCCCGATCCCGGGCTCGGACAACCGGTCTTTGACCTCCTCCCACAGCCCCGCCCCGCGCAGCGCGCTCTCGACCCTGCGCTGGGTCTGCTCGCTGCGGCGCTTGGCGCCGGTGAGGCGCAGCCCGGAAGCGACGTTGTCGTAGATCGACATCGTCGGGAACGGGTTGGGCTTCTGAAACACCATCCCGATCGCCCTGCGTACGGCGACCACGTCGATCCGAGGGCCGTACACATCGATGCCGTCCAGCAGCACTCTGCCCTCCGCGCGCGCGCCGGAGATCTCCTCGTGCATGCGGTTGATGCACCTGACCATCGTCGACTTGCCGCATCCCGACGGTCCGATGATCGCCGTGACCAGGTTGCGCTCGAACTTCAGGTCGATGCTCTTGACCTGTTCGGCATTGCCATAGAACGCGCGCAGCCCGTCCAGCTCGACTTCTCTGGTGGGTGTGCCCTCAAGCGTTCCGGACTCCACTGCGCCACCCGGCGCCGTGCCAAGCTCGGAGGTGGGCGGCTCTGCCCGGGTCGAGGCATCTGACTGTGCCTGGGGCGAGGGCTCTGGTGGCACCTGAGGCTGGGAGTGTGGCTGGGGCTCGGTCACGGGAGTCGCCTGCCCAGTATGCCCGTCTCGGGTCATGTTGTCCTCCACCTCGGGATGGCCACCCTTGTCCTCCACTTCAAGATGGCCGTGCCCGGCACGCCGGCAGACGTTGCGCAGACGCCGGGCAGGGCACAGTGGAATCGGGCCGGCGCCGGGTTCATCGCGCGGTTCCGGCTCGGGTTCGAGCGCGGCCGTAGAGAGCGCGCGCCAGGACGTTCAGCGCGAGCACGAAGAAGATCAGCAGCAGCGCCGCCGCCCACGCCTGGGCGCGTTCGGTCGCGCTGTAGCCTTCCGACAGCTCGAAGATTCGCACGGGGATCGAGGTGAGCGCCTGCCCCGGATTCGCCGAGGCCCCTGTGCTCGAGATGATCGATGAGGTGAACAGCAGCGGGGCGGTCTCGCCGGCGACCCGCGCCACGGCCAGCAGCGCGCCGGTGATCAGGCCGCCGGCGGCGGTCGGCAGCACGACCCTCAGCACGGTGCGCCAGCGCGGGGCGCCAAGCGCGAGCGCGCCCTCCTTCAGTGCCTCCGGCACGAGCGCCAGCACCTCCTGGGCGGAGCGCGCGACGATCGGCAGCATCACGATCGCCAGCGCAAACGCGCCCGCCCAACCGCTCTGCTGGTGGCCCGCCACCAGCAGGCCGAACACGAAGACGCCGGTCACGATCGTCGGCACGCCGTTGAGCATGTCCAGCGCGAAGCGCACCACGGTGGCCGTGCGGGCCTGCGCGAACTCGGAGGTATGGATGCCAACGAGGATTCCCACGGGAATCGCCATTGCGCTGGCCAGCGCCACGAGCAGCAGGGTGCCCACGATCGCGTTTGCGATGCCGCCCCCGGTCTGTCCGAACGGAACTTCGCTGTGGATGAAGAAGTCGAGGTTGATGGCGCTTATGCCCTTGACGAACACCGACACGATCACAGCCGCCAGTACGGCCACCGCGAGCACGGCCGCCAGCGTGGCGAGCACCTCCATGCCGCGGTTGACCGCCCGGCGCCTGCGCAGGCGGACGTCGCCAGCCAGCAGTCGCGCGGCGGTCGGCGTCGTTGCCGGCGGGCTCAACTCGACCCCCCCAAGCCTGCCGGCAGGCGCACGGTCGTGCGCCTGACGATCAGGCGTGCGGCCGCGTTGACGATCAACGCGAGCACCAGCAGGATCGCGGCGAGATAGGCCAGTGAGGAGATCTGCAGGCTGGTGGCGGCGCCCTGGTACTCGGACGCTATGCGACTGGCGAGCGTGTCGCCGGTCGCGAACAGCGAGGCGTGGATGCCGGCGGTGTGCCCGATGACCATCGTCACCGCGATCGCCTCTCCGAGCGCGCGCCCCAGTCCGAGGATCACCGCGCCCACCATTCCCGACCGCGCGTAGGGGAGCATCACCATGCGGACCATCTCCCAGCGCGTCGCGCCGAGGGCGAGCGCGCCCTCCCTGAGCTCCGTCGGGACCGTCGAGAAGACCTCGCGGGTGATCGAGCTGACGATCGGCACGGTCATGATCGTGAGGATCACGATTGCCGTAAACAGACCGAACGGGGCCGGGGCTCCCGAGAAAAGCGGGATCCAGCCAAGGACGGAGCCCAGCGCCGGCTCGATCGTGTTGCCGATGACAGGCGAGAGCACGACGATGCCCCACAGCCCGAGCACGACGCTGGGGATCGCCGCCAGCAGTTCCACGAGCGTCGCCACCGGGCGCCGCGTCCCGCGCGGCGCCAGCTCGGTGAGAAAGAGCGCGATCGCGACCGATAGGGGAGCGGCGATGAGCAGGGCAAAGAACGAGGTCACGGCGGTGCCGAACAGAAAGTCGGCCGCGCCGAAGCCGTAACCGCTGGTGCCCTGGCTCGGGTTCCAGTTTTCGCCGCCGATGAACCCCAGCCCGTACCGCGAGAAGGATTCGCCGGCGAGGGCAAAGACCTTGTAGGCCAGCGCCCCCAAAACCACGATCGCGATTGCCGAGGCCGACCACGCGAGCGCGCGCAAGACCGGGTCGCCCAGGCGGTCGGCGAGCTTGCGGTGCGCTCCGGTGAGGCGAAGCATGGAGGCCGGAGCTGTGGATGGTCGGATGGACACAAGTCACCTATGCGATGGCGTCAGGATCGGCCGCGCGCCGGTTCGCTCGCGAGGCCGAGCGGTGGGCAGGCGCGGCGCAACGCAGGTCGCCCTCCCGCGGAGATTAGAGGCCTCCGCGGGAGGGACGGGTCCTGATGGGTTCACTCTAGCCTTCAACCTTGTCGATCGTTGCTTCATCCGCGGTGCGGATCCGTTCCGGGATCGGCACAAAGTCGAGCTTGGGCCCGAACTTCTGCCCCGTTGTGATCGCCCAATGCAGGAACGCCTTCAGCGTGCTTGCGTGGGTCGCCTTCAATGGGACAAGCGCGTATGTGAAGGTCGAGATCGGGTAGGCTTCCGGCGCCGAGGCGGGGGGGTCCACGATGTGGATCTCGTTGTTGGATGGCACTTCCTTGAGCGTCTTGGCAGCCGCCTCGATCGACGGGCCGCCGGGCACCGGATACTTGCCGGCGGCGTTCTGGACGAGGGCGTCGTCGAGATTGCCCTGCAGCACGTACGCGAGCGTCAAATAGCCGATCGAGCCGTTCGTGGAGCTGACTGCCGCCGAGATCCCAGAGCTGCCCTTGGCGCCCACGCCTGCGGGGAACTTCACCTGCGTGGCGTTGCCGACCTGGGACTTCCATTCGGGGCTGATCTTCGAGAGGTAGTCGGTGAACGCGTAGGTGTCGCCGCTACCGTCGCTGCGGTAGATCGGCGTGATCTTCGTGGCGGGCAGCGTCACTCCGGGGTTGAGCGCCGCGATCTTGGGGTCGTTCCAGGTCGTGATCTTCCCCAGGTAGATTTCGGCGAGCACCGGGCCTGTGAGCTTCAGATGGGTCGACACGCCTTCCACGTGATAGACGGGCACCACGGAGCCGAGTGCCCAGGGGATCTGTACGACGCCCACGCCTTCCTTGGTCGCTTCTTTGAGCTGGTCTTCGGTCAGCGGCGCGTCTGAGGCGCCAAAGTCGACGGTACGGGCCGTGATCTGGGCGATTCCACCGCCGCTGCCGATCGCGCTGTAGGCGACGGCGACGCCCGTTTCCTTCAGGTATTCGGGTTGCCACACCGACACCAGCGGCGCGACCAGCGTGCTGCCCGCGCCCACGAGATTCTTGGAGCTGCTGCCGCCGCCGGATGAGCTCGAGCCGCAGGCGGCCACTCCGAGAGCGAGCGCCGCTACGCCCAAGATCGAACCTACCTTCTTCGTTTTGATCACTACGTCTCCTCTGGCTGGATTGCTAGATGACGGCGGGGCCATGCGCGCCCATGCCGGGTCCGGTGTTGCGGGTAAGTCTCTTAAGCTGCGGACGCCCCGTTGTGAACATTTCGTGAAAGCTCGGGTTGGAAGCGGTAGCCGAAGCCCGGGTGGGTGTGGATGAAACGGCGGTCGGGCATCGCCGCTTCGAGCTTTCCGCGCAGCTTGCTCACGTAGACGTCGACCGAGCGGTCGCCGCCGCGCAGCTCGCCGCCCCAGACGGCGCTGTAGAGCTCGCCGCGCGTCACGACCGCCCCAGGACGGCGGGCCATCGCCGCGAGCAGCTCGAACTCGCGTACCGACAGCGTCAGCGCGCGACCGGTGGCGAGCACCAGACCCTCGCCGAGCCTGATCTCGAGTTCGCCCGCGTACAGGGTGTTCGCGTTTTCCGCCGATGCCTCCACCGGCATATAGCCTCGCCGCGAACGGCTCCGGCGGGGTTGCCAAGCTGTGATCGAGTCGTGAAGAAGTCGTAAAGGAAATCTCACTCGCCGGCAGATCTCCATACTCTTCGTGGATGCGCTTGCTCCGCGGTCACGTCGACAGCACCCTGACGAACCTCATCGAGGACGCCGGGCGCAACGTGCAGCGTTCGAGCCTGCTGTTGCAACAGCTGCTCGCCGAGCTCCCCGAGCACGCGCCGCTCGCCGAGGAGCTCGCCGCGTGCGAGCGCGAGGGCGACCGCATCACCCACGACATCATCCACCGCTTGAACGGTTCCCGCCCCGGGCGTGGTAGTCGGAGGGGTGGGGGGGTTCCATTCGATTCCGGTGACGGCTACGTGCTCGCGACCGCGCTCGACGACATCGTCGACCACACCGAGCAGGCCGCCGCCCAGCTCGGCCTCTACGGCGTCGAAGCGCCGATGGAGCAGGCGGTCGGGTTCGCCGACGTGCTCGTCGCGGCCGGCGAGCCGATCCTCGCGGCGCTGCGCGGCCTCACCACCGGCGAGGACCTCTCGCCCTATCTGGTCGAGATCCACCGCCTGGAGAACGAGGGCGACCGCCTGCTGCGCGACGGCGTCGCCTCGCTGTTCGCGCAGGGCACCGACCCGATGGTGGTGATTCGCTGGAAGGACATCTTCGAGTCGCTCGAGGCCGCCGTCGACGCCTGCGAGACGGTCGCGCATCTGCTCGAGGGGATCGTGCTCAAGCGGCGGCGGCGGTGAGAGTATTCGGCCCCGACGACCTGGCGGCTCGGATCCGATCAGTCGGCAGAAATCGGATACAGTCCCGCAGGACTTGTCGTCTTGTGGTCGAAGTCCCGGCCGAAGTCCTGTGACTCGCGGCATCACGCCCGCGCCGCCAGCACCGTCATCCAGACAGAGAGAGAGCCATACATGCGTCGCCAGATCCCAGTCACGTTCATCCTCACCGGCCTGATCGCACTCGGCGCGATGCTGCTGCCGGCGATGGCCAGCGCTCTGCCGAACACAGGGATCAAGGGTCAGGTGACCGACTCCGGCACGCATGAACCCATTTCGGGAGCGGAAGTCTGCGCCACCTCCAGTGGTAGCGGGTCGGAAAAAGTCTGCGAACCCACCGAATCCAGCGGCAAGTACAAGATCGAAGGGCTCAAAGCCGAAGAATACCGGGTCGAATTCAGTGCCTCTCAGCACGAACGGAAGACCAGCACGGTGACTGTCGAATCCGGCGAACTCGCGGAAGCTAACGCCGAACTGGAAGAAGTGGGCGAAGGCTCGGTCGCCGGCCGGGTCACCAGCGCGTCCAACGGCCAGGGCGCAGGTGGCGTCGAAGTGTGCAGTTACGAATCGACTCGCTGCGTCGAAACGAACGGCAACGGCGAATACA
>DATCFG010000081.1:0-8351 GCA_036509655.1 Solirubrobacteraceae bacterium
GAGCGGGATCAGCGCGATCAGCGCCGCGGCCACGATCAGCACTCCGAAGGGGAAGGCGAGCAGGCGCTCGCGGTAGTTGGCGCGTGTGTGACCGCCCTCGGTGAGCGTGCGCAGCACCGCCGGGCCGAGCAGCGCGGCGGCGGCGAACGCGAGCAGGAACGGCAGGGCGTGCATGGGCGAAAGCTAGCGACGGAGGCGGACGCCTCACGGCCCGGTCGCGCGCCTCACGGCTGGCTCGAGCCGCCGGCGACAGCCGGGAGGAGCGAGTCCGCGGTGGACTTGGTCCCGTAGGCGCCCTGGGCGCCCGCGAGCGCGTAGTCGAGCGCCGCCTGGCCGGCGAGCGCGTCGAGATCGTCGACGCTGGAGACGCCGACGCTCTTGTACCAGGGCACCTGGGAGGGTTCGGTGTTGCTCAGCTCGACCCCCACCACCGGGACCCCGACGGCGCTCGCGCCGGCCAGCAGCCCCGACTCGAGGGCGACGCTCGCCTGCGTCTGTTCGCTGCTCATGCCGGCCGGTTCGGCGCGCATCACGACGAGCCCTTCGAGCTTGCCGAGCTGCCCGTCGAAGGCGCCGAGCAGGCTGCTCCTCACGCGGCCGAGCAGCTCACGGCTGACCTGCGAGCCACCGCTCACGAGCTGGCGGCCGGCGAGGCCGCCGAACTTGTGCACCAGTTCGGGATCGCTCCCGAGCCCGGCGTAGACCGTACCGTTCGCCTCCTGCGCCAGCCCCGCCAGGTCGAGCGGCTCGCGCACGGCCACAACCGTCGCCAGGTTGCCACCGGCCTGGGTGACGGCGCCGCGCACGAGGCCGTTCACGCGATTGGAGGAGCCGCCGAGGAACACCAAGCCGACGTTGCGATTGGCGAGCAGGCCGTGGACGGCGAGCGGGTAGAGGTCGTTCGCGAAGGTTTCCTCGGCACCCAGCTGCGTCTGCAGCGTCGCCGCGTGTTCCTGCGCGCCGTTCACTTCCGATTCGAGGTTGTGCACGATCCCGTTCTTGGCGGAGGAGACGAGGTTCGAGTCGCCGATCGCCACGCCGATCAGCACGCCGACCGCGAGGGCGAAGAGGACGGCGGCGAGGGAGAGCGCGTGGTAGCGGTAGTCGAACACGCTCAGACGAGCATCTGGAGCTTGAGCCAGAGCAGGTCGACGACGTCGCGCAGCGCCGGGGTCAGCCAGACGACGGCGATCATCGCCAGCAGACCGGCGACGACCACCACCAGCAGCGGGGTCAGGCCCGGTCGCGGGTGGTACAGGCGACTCACGCCCTTAGCGTCGACGAGGATCTCACCGATGCGCAGGCGCGTGAGGAACGTCGAGGACATGCCCTCGCGGTTGCGGTCGAGGAACTCGACGAGGTTGAACTGCGAGCCGACCGAGACGATCAGGTTGGCGCCCTTCTCGGCGGCGATCAACATCGCCACGTCCTGGCTCGTGCCGGGCGCCGGCACAAGCTTGAAGGGCAGGCCGAGGCGCTCCAGGCGCTCGCGGCCCGGGGCGCGCCCGTCGGGGTAGGCGTGCACGACGAGCTCCGCGCCGCCATTCCTCGCGGAGGCACCCGCCCCACCCCCACCCCATCCACCCCCACCCCATCCACCGCGACCCCATCCACCGCGACCGCCACGGCCGCCGGCGGCGCTCATCAGCGCCGCCTCCCCGGCGGAGTCCATGTCACCGACGATCATGTCCGGGCGCAGGCCCTCCTCCAGCAACGCCTCGGCGCCACCATCGACGGCGATCAGCACGGGACGCATGTCGCGGATGAACGGCCGCAGGGCGCGCAGGTCGCGCTGGTGACCGACGCCGCGGACGACCACGAGCGCGGCGCGGTCGCGGAAGTCGGTGGCGAAGCGCGGCATCTCGATTTTCCCGGACAGCAGCTCGCGCTCCTCGCGCATGTGCTCGATCGTGTTGTGCGCAAAACGCTCGAGCGCCTCGCCGATCTCCTGGCGGCGCGCGTCGGTCTCCGCGCGCACGCGGGCGAGATCGAGCACTTCGCCGCGGGCCAGGACCTCGCCGTCGTGCGTCACCTCGCCGTCGCGCACTGTGATCGCCTCACCGTCGGAGAGCAGATCGAACAGCGAATCGTCCGGCAGATCGACCAGGTGGATACCCGCCTCGACGAGCAGCTGGGGCCCGAGGTTCGGGTAGGAGCCGCTGGAGGAGCCCCGGCAGTTCAACACCGCGCCGACGTTCGCGCCGATCAGCTCCTCGGCCGAGACTCGGTCGATGTCGAGGTGGTCGATCAGCGCGATATCGCCGCGGGCGAGGTGCTTGACGAGCAACTTCGTCTTCCTGCCCGGGCGCACCGGCCCGGTGACCGTGCGCCAGGGCGCGACATCGCCTCCGGGCAGCGGACCTGGCCCATGCGGCTGGGAGGCAATTTCCCGCGACTGCCTGGTAGCGGCCATAGCAGCCGAGAGTAACCGTTCAGGCTGCTTTTCGTAGACCGCGGGCGTGACGGCGGGCGGTGCTGTCGGTGGCGTCGGCGCCGAGCATGCGGACGAGCTCGGAGACGACATCGGGCTCGGCGAGCTGCAGAACCGACGTGCGAGTGGGATCGGCCGAGGTGTCCTTGACGATCGAGAAGTGACGTGCGCCGAGCGAGGCGATCTGGGGCAGGTGGGTGATGCACAGCACCTGCCTGCTCTCAGCCAGCTCGCGCAGGCGCTCGCCGACGGCGCGTGCGGTATGCCCGCCGATGCCGGCATCGACCTCGTCGAAGACGAGCGTCGTATCCAGGGACGATGCGTTGGCGGCGCCGGCACCGGCACCGCCGTTGCAGACCGTGGCGAGCGCGAGCATCACGCGCGAGAGCTCGCCTCCCGAGCCGATCTCGCGCAGCGGGCCGGCCGGCACGCCGGGGTTCGGCGCGATCATGAACTCGACCGCGTCGCCGCCCGTGGGGCCCGGCTCGCGCGGGGCGAGCGAGACCGCGAAGGTGGCGTCCGCCATCGCCAGCGCCGCGAGCTGCTCGCGCACCGCGAGCTCGAGCCGGGGGGCGTGCTGCTCGCGCGCCTCGCGCAACGCGGCGACGTGGCCCGCGAGCGCCGCCCGCGCATCGTCGAGGCGCGCCGTGGTGTCGGCGAACGCGACCTCGGCGTTGTTCAGCTCGTCGCGTCGTGCACGCGCGTCGGCGGCGTGGTCGAGTACCGCGGCAAGCGTCCCGCCGTGCTTGCGCACGAGCCGCTCGATGCTCGCGAGGCGCTCTTCGACCGCGTCGAGCGAGCCGTCCTCGCCGGCGATCCGCTCGCAGTAGCCGCGCAGCTCGGCGGCGAGGTCCTGCGACTCGATCACGAGCGCGCGCAGGCGCTCGGCGAGCGCGTCGAGGCTTTGATCGACAGCGGCGAGCCCGTCCAAGCCCGCGGCGCCGGCGGCCATCAGCTGGGAGCTGCCGAGGCCGACGGAGGCATCTTCGGGGGCGAGCGCGTCGGCGGCCGCACCGGCGGCCAGGCGCAACGCGTCGAGGCGACCGAGCCGCGCGCGCGCGGCCAGCAGCTCGTCGTACTCGTGCTGGTCAAGACCGGCCCCGTCGATCTCCGCGAGCTCGTGCTCGAGCAGATCGAGCTCACGCTCGCGCGCGGCGGAGAGCTCGCGCAGGGTGTCGAGCTCCGCGGCGAGACGACTGGCCTGCGCGAACGTCTTCGCGCAGGCGCGCAGGCGCAGCGCGTGGTCGGGGCCGCAACCTGCGTCGAGGATCTCCAGCTGGGCGCCGGCGAGGGTCAGCTTGCGGTGCTCGTGCTGGCCGTAGAAGGAGACCAGCCGCGAGCCGATCTCGCGCAGCTCTGAGACGGTCGCGGAGCGGCCGTTGAGATAGGCGCGCGTGCGCCCGTCGGCGCCGAGGCGGCGCGCGAGGACGATCTCCTCGGCGCCATCGGGGAGCCGCTCGGCGAGCTCCTCGGGGAGCGTGTCGGGCAGCTCGAAGACGCCCTCGACGTAGGCCTCGGGAGCGCCGGGCCGGACGAGCGAGGATCCCGCCCCCCCTGCGCGGCCGCCGAGGAGTAGGTCGAGCGCGTGGGCGAGCACCGTCTTACCGGCGCCCGTCTCGCCGGTGAGCACGTTCAGCCCGGGCGCCAGCCGCAGCTGCGCGCGCTCGATCAGCAGGAGATTCTCGACGTTCAGCTCTTGGAGCACAGGGGCAGGTGTACCAGCGGATGGGGACAGACCTATTACCGCTGCTTGAGCGAACGCGCCAGATTGACGATGATGGACATATGCGGCCCGGCAACCTGAACCTCCGTGCAGACCCGCTTCCCGCGGGCGCGATCGTGTGCCTGACGGCAGCGGCCCTGGCGGAGCGGATGGCGGAGGAGATCAACCGCGCCGGGCGCCACGGCACGCCGCTGAGCTGCCTGCTGGTCGTGATCGAGAACCTCGACGAGCTGACCCGAGCGCACGGCAGCGAGCTGTCCGAGCAGACGCTCCTCTACGTGGGCGAGGCGCTGCGGCACGAGCTGCGCCGTTTCGACCGTGTCGGGCGCCCCGGCGAGGGCGAGCTCGCGGTGCTGCTGCCCGGCGCCGACGGCCCACGCGGCGAGATCGTCGCCAGGCGCGCGCTGGAACGCCTGCGCGCGATCAAGATCGAAGCCGGTGGACAGCGCCGGCCGCTGCGCGTGTCGGTGGGGCTGGCGGTGTGGCGAGAGGATCTCGACGGCGAGGAACTGCTCGACCAGACCAGGGCCGCCGCACGACGCGAGAACGGCCTCGAGACGATCCAGACATAATCCCGCCCGATGCTTTCGGGATCGGAGTTGTGGCTGCTGCGGCTGATGGCCGATCGTGGCCTCGCGCTGCTCGACGCCGGCACGCTGCTGGTGGTGATCGAGGAGCGCGGCGAGCTGCGCGTGGCCGCGTCCAGCGGGCAGGAAACCGTGCGCCTGCGGATCGCGCCCGTACAGGGCAGCGCGCTCGGCGAGCTCTATCGCCAGGGCAAGGCCGTGTCGCTCGATCGCCCGCGCGGGAAGGAGGCGGCCTGGCTGCACGAACTGGGGCTGGAGGCGCGCGCCGCGCTGGTCGAGCCGCTGAGCATGGAGGGCTACGGCGGCGGCCTGGTGATCGCGCTGCGCCGCGACGGCGGCTTCCGCGGCCCGGATCGCGAGGCGCTGAACGCGTTCGCGACGAGCGTCGCCCAGCGGATGGCGGCGGAGCGCTCGGTCGAGATCAAGCGCCTGCGCTACGGCATGGAGGCGCGCGAGCGCGAGCGCACGCGCTGGGCGCGCGAGATCCACGACGAAACGATCCAGGGCCTCGGCGCACTGCGGATGCGTCTCGCCAACGCGCGCGACCTCGACGAGCAGGCCGCGCTGAGCGTCGCTGTCGAGACCGTGCTCGAAGGCCTGGGCGACGAGATCGACGGGTTACGCCACCTGATCACCGAGCTTCGGCCCGCCGCGCTCGACGACCTCGGGCTCGCCGCCGCGCTGCAGGCGCTCGCGCGGCGCGCGCAGGCGATCGACGGGTTGGAGGTGCAGACCGAGATCGACCTCGGCCCCGAACCCGAGCAAAATCGTCTGGACGCGGAGCTCGAGAGCACGATCTACCGCGTCGTGCAGGAGGCGCTCACGAACGTCAGCCGCCACGCGCAGGCGACGAGCGCGACGATCAGCGTCGTCGAGCGCGACGGGGCGATTCGCGCGTCGGTCACCGACGACGGGCAGGGGCTCCCCGAAGCGGACCGGCTGGGGCCGCGCGGGGACGGCCTGGAGGGCGGGTTCGGGATGTCGGGGATGCGCGAGCGCGCCGAGCTCGTCGGCGGCGAGCTCGAACTGGTGCCGGCGCCGGGTAAAGGCACCGTCATGCGCCTCACGGTCCCGCTCGCGGGACGGCCGGAGTGGGCGGGTTCTAATCCACCAGACCGAGACGTCGCGCATATGCCGTGATCTCCGCGCGCGAGGAGAACCCGAGCTTCTCGATCGCGCGCGCGCGATAGGTCTTCACGGTGCGCTCGGCGACGTGCAGCTGCTCGGCGATCTGGGGGTTGGTGAAGCCGTTGGCGATCAGCCGCACGACCTCGCGCTCGCGCTCGGACAGCGCGACGCCATCGCTGGGGGTCTCCTCGCCGGTGGCGATCAGCGCGCCGAGGCGCGGGTGCAGGTAGGTGCCGCCGGCGACCGCCAGCCTGAAGGCCTGCAGCAGCTCCGCCGGCTCGGCCTCCTTCAGCACGTAGCTGCGCGCGCCGGCCCGCAGCGCCTGGCGGGCGTACTCGGGGTCCTCGCGCATCGTCAGGATCGCTACCGCGAGCGTCGGATGGGCGACGAAGCACTGCGGCAGCGCCGCGAGGCTCGAGCCGCCCGGCATCGACAGGTCGAGCGTGAGCAGGTCGGGCTTGTGCTCGCGGACCGCGCGGATCGTCGCGGGCACGTCGCCGGCTTCGGCGACGACGCGGAACTCGCCCGCCTCGCGCTCGAGCACCATGCGAATGCCGTCGCGAACGACCCCGTGATCGTCCGCGATGATCACGTCGACCGGTCGATCGACCCCTGATATGCCGCCCTCCATCGGGCGCACAGTACCGCCTTGCCGGGACAGCTTTTGAGGATTACCGGACTCGGCACCGGAAGGACTACACAGATCGGCACCTTTGGGACCACACGATCGGCACCTTCCGCCTACAGACAAATGCCCCGCGAGGGCCCATCATGTCGGCTATGCCGCACATGAGCCCCATGTATATGTCCGCCAGGCGGCGCTCGGACTCCCGCGTCCCGGCGCTGCGCCTGCTGCCCAATCCTCATCCCGCCGAGCCCCACACGCGGCCGGAGTCCCTGCGCCGCGGAGACACCCACCCGCCGTCGCTGCACGTGATCGCGGGCCCGACCCGCATCCTGCTCGCCGGAGCTGACGCCGGCCGGCGCGCGACGCTGCTCGACGAGCTCAGCCAGACGCTGCCGGAGAGCACCGTGTTCGAGCATGCCAACGCGGTTTGCGAGGCGCTCGAGCACGCATCCGGCAGCCGCATGGCGTTCATCGCCGGCGACCTCGACGACGCGCCCGCGGAGTCGCTGATGCAGACGCTCGCCCACCGGCACCCCGAGCTGCCGGTGCTGATCGTCGAGGGACCCGCCGAAGCGCACGGACCGCATGCCGTCTACAACGACGAGCTCCGTCTGCGCCACGGATAGCACGGGGCCTCGCGGAAGGTCGCTACGGCGCGGGGCGAGGACGAGCCGCGCCCGCCGGCACTCGCCGCCCGCCACCGCCCGCGCGCGTCCTTGCAGCACTCGATCCCGTCGCAGACAACCGTTAGCGTGGCGGCGTGCCATCGACACTGAGATCCCACCGGCTGCGCCGGATCATCGGCGCCTATACCGTCAATCGGCTCGGCACCTGGTTCGGCTTCGTCGCGCTGTCGGTAGCCGTCTTCGACCACACGCACAGCGCGCTCGCGGTCGCGGCGCTCCTGATCGCGGGGCAGGCGCTGCCGGCGTTCGCGGCGCCGGCGCTGGCGGCGCGCGTCGAAGCCTCCTCGCGACGCGGAGTGCTGAGCGGGCTGTACGTGTTCGAGGGCGTCGTCACGACGCTGCTGGCGGTGCTGCTGTGGCACTTCTCGCTGCCCGCGATCCTGATCCTGGCGGCGCTCGACGGCACGGCGGCGCTGGCCGCGAGCGCGCTGTTGCGTGCCGAGACGGCGCGGGCCGCGCGCGAGCAGGCCGAGGTCGAGTGGGACGCCACACGCGGCGAGGATCTGGAGACGTTCGCGCAAGCGGCCGAGCGGCAGGCGAACGCGACCCTCAACATCGCTTTCTCGGCCACGTTCATGCTCGGGCCGGCGATCGCGGGCGTGGTCGTCGCCGCCGCGGGGGCGCCCGCCGCGCTGTTCATCGACGCCGCCTCGTTCCTGATCTGCGGCGGCATGCTGCTCGACCTGCGCCCCCACGCCGAGGAGGCCGGGGAGTTGTCCGTGCGCGCGCGCCTGCGCGCCGCGTGGCTGCACGTCAACGCGGTATCCACGCTGCGCACACTGCTGCTCGCGGAGGCGCTCGCGCTCGTGTTCTTCGACTCCGCCGGCCCGATCGAGGTCGCCTACGCCAAAACCGCCCTGCACGCCGGCGATCGCGGCTACGGGCTGCTGCTCGGAGCTTGGGGAGTGGGCGTGGTGATCGGCAGCTTCGTCTTCGCGCGCTCGCCCAAGCGCGGGCTGGGGACGATGCTGACGGTGGGAACGCTCGCGATGGGCCTCGCCTACATCGCCTTCTCGGTCGCGGGCTCGATCGGCCTCGCCTCTCTCGCGGCCGTGCTCGGCGGGGTCGGCAACGGCGTCGAGTGGGCCTCCGTCATCAGCCTCGTCCAGCGGCTGACACCGCCGGCGCTGCACGGTCGCCTGATGAGCGCCGTCGAATCGATCGGCGC
>DATCFG010000082.1:0-8831 GCA_036509655.1 Solirubrobacteraceae bacterium
GGTCAGAACGTCGGCCAGCGCCTGGGCGGTCCCCAGCTGGGGCACGCTGCGCTCCAGCTCTATCGCTGTCAGGGTCTGGCGGCTGATGCCGGCGGCCGCGGCGACCTCCGTGAGAGCCAGCCCGGAAAGCAGCCGGATGCGGCGCACGTGGCTGACGCGGCGACCGCGCAGCGGGGTAGGCTGGGCGCTATGACTGGTCGGCGTGTCGATACGGTGAGTGTCCATGCGAGGATGATGCGCGCCACGCACCCCCCTATATAGAGAGTTAAGCCTGATGCCTGATGTCGCCCCCGAGTTGCAGTTCAGCGACGAGTACATCCGCGCGAACGTCGCGGCGGTCTTCGCACGGTCGCCTCATTTCTGGCGGGCCGTCGAGCACGTCGCCGGCAAACACGCGGAGCGCCGCACGGGCACGGGCGCGCGGGTAGAGGCGGCGCGGCGAAGGACTACGCGCGACGCCGCAGAGGAGCTCGCGAAGGTGGAGCGCGACGCGCTCGTCGTCGTGATCGACCTGATCGAGTTCGCGGCCGAGCGGCTGGTTGCACATCGCGAACTCGCCGGCGAGTTGACGGTAAACGCCATCAGCGACCTGGAGGAGTATTCAGCGTGGCTGCGTGAGCTCCCGATGCCGCCGGCGGATGCCCTCAAGCGAGACGATCTCGCCGCGACGGTCGAGGGGAACGCCCGCCGCCTATCGAAACACCCCGACCGTATCCGCGCGTACGTGCGCGATGCGCCCGAGGACCTGGCGCGCGTCGATCTCGTCCAGCGCGGCGCGCAGATGGTTTGGGCTCCGGGCGACGCGCCGCTCACCGCGCGCACGCGGCAGCCCCGGTACCCGCAGGTGTTGGAGCGTTGCGAAATCCTTCACCGCATCCTCGAAGGGCAGTGTGCCGTTCCGGGGTGCGGGGAGCGGGCTCGCGTCGAGACGGCGGCGTTTTACGAAGGCGCGGACGGGAACACGGAACGCAAAACGCGCCCCGGCGCTCGCCCGATCTGCTGCGAGCATCATGATGCCGGTAAGAGCAGAGGCGACGGCTACGCCGAACGCACAGCGAGGTCGAGAGTGCGGGATCTACTCAAGTCGTGCGCGGCGCGCGCCGGGGACTAACCCCGACGCCGACGCACGGTCCTCGCATCGCGTCGTGCTGCCGTAGATGCGCGGGTTCGCCGGCTAGCTGCTTCTACGTCAGCGCCACAGACGCCGTTGGACGCGCACAACTAGGTCAGACACACCCTACGAGTTCACCGCGATGAACGGGTAAGTCCGACCGACGCGGCCGGTCTCACGGTCGCGGTCGGCTATGAGAGTGTGATCCGTGAGAAGGAGCTGGCGTTCGACGCGCAGCTTTCAGCGACGGAGATCGTGCGGCGGTGCGAGCGGCGTATCGGTGAGCTTGTCCGCGAGGGGCAGCGGGAGGGGAAGATCGCGACACGCGGGAGTGACACCCGCAACCGAGTACAACGTGATGTACTCGGTCCTGCCGAGGTGATCGGTGCCAAGCATCGCTCCGAGGTCGCGCCGCTTTACGCGATGGCCGACGCCCCTGCCGGCGAGTTTGAGCAGGCCGTCACCGACGCCCGTGACGAGGGCAACCTAAGCCGCGCGGACAGCGAGCTGGCGCAGTCAGTGGTGCGGGGTTACTTCAAGGCATTTGCCGGGCTCGTCGAAGCTGACGCGGAACGCGTTGAAGAAGTCGTGCCGTCCCCACAACGGCTGACTACCGCCGATGAACGTGGGCTGAAACTTGATGCGCAGCCCTGGCATCTCCGGCAGCCATGCTTCGACCGGAAGCTTCGCGCAGCGAAAGGTGGCCTCGCCACCGGCCTGCGTACCCGCGAATGACTCCAAGTCGCTGTCAGCGAAGCCCATCAGCGGGGCGTAACCATCCGGAAAGCAGCTCGAATCCGCCCCCGAATCCACGAGCCCCATTACCGGCCCAGAGCGGCCAGTGGGACCTTCAACGATCAGATAGAGATATGGTCGATCGCCGGTACCGAGAAGGTCTCGATACGGGACCTGTAGTCCTGCCGCAGGGCTCAGAGGACGTACATTCCGCTATCAGCAGCGGGCACCGGGAGAAGCTGATCGCTCGCCCTCACCGCAGCATCATCACGCAGCGACACGGAGTCATCCGCGCTCGCGACCACGTAGCCATCGCGCAGGGCAACCCATTTGCCCGCATAGGGGCGTAGATCCTCCCTGGGCGCTAGAGAGGCTTGATCCAGAACAGCCATTGCCTGATCCTTTCCTGGAGACGGCGCCAACAGGCACCCTTCTGGCTTGGCGACCATCGGCCGCCTAACAGGATCATGGCAGACGACGCCGCTGCGATGGCCGGATGTAGGAGATCCACCAACGCGCTGCATAGCGCCGGCCACTATCGGGCGTCTGCGACCGCCCCGGCGCACGCCGGCTGCATTACTGGCGCGAGAACTGGCGCGAGATGCCCCCTGAAACGCGAAACGCCCCGTAAACACGGGGCGCAAGCGTACTCCGGGACAGGGACTCGAACCCCAATCTCCCGGACCAGAACCGGGCGTCACTGCCAATTGGACTATCCCGGACAGTGCCTTCGCGGAGAAGGATAGTAAATGCAGACGTCCCGCCCGCTTCGACGTGACGGGCGCCGAGAGGCCTCGGCCCGCCAGCCTCAGACCGGCTGACCGTTCGGCGCGAAGAAGGCGGTGAGCGCCTCCTCGAGGCCCGTGTCGAGCACCAGCAGGACCTCGTCGCCGGCCTCGATCACGGTGTCCACCTTGGGCACGAAGCCGGTCCCATCGCGGAGCACGGAGATGATCAGGCTGCCGTCGGGCAGCGCGATCTCGGAGACCTTCAGGCCGACCGTCGGCGCGTCGTCGCTGACCTCCAGCTCGATGATCTCCAGGCGCTCCTCTTCGAGCGCCAGCAGGTGCACGAGCCCGTAGCGCGGGACCTCGTGCTCGATCAGGCGCAGGATCAGGTCGGTCGCCGAGACCGCCGGCTGGATCCCGAGCAGCCGGAAGTGATCGTGGTTGCGCGGGTTGTTCACGCGCGCGATGATCCGTTCGCACAGGTACTTCTCCTTCGCGACCTGGCAGACGAGCATGTTGTCCTCGTCGTCACCGGTCACCGCGACGACGAGGTCGGCGCGCTGGATCCCCGAGCGCTCCAGCACCCACAGCTCGGTCGCGTCGCCGTACTGCGCGGCGTGCTCGAACTCCTCCTCGATCGCCAGGTAGCACGCGCGCGAGGACTCGATCAGGGTCACCTCGTGGCCCTTCACGATCAGCTCGCGGGCGAGGTTGCGCCCGACCTTGCCCGCCCCAACGATGATCGCGTACACGGTCTCGGTTCCTCCTCCTCAGGCCGGCTGGATCGAGAGCGCGCTCTCGAACATCTCGATCGCGTGCCGGGTGGGAGAGATCGTCTGCAGGCCCTGCGCGCCGTACCAGCCGGCGCGGGCGGGGTCCATCACCCGCACGAGCGCCTTCTCGACGCCGAAGCGCTTCTGGGCGATCTGGGCGATGATCAGGTTGGTGTTATCGCCGCCGGTGGAGGCGATGAACACGTCGGCGCGTTCGATCCCGGCCTCGACGAGCGCATCGACCTCGAGCGCGGTCCCGACCGTGAACTGACCCTGCGCGTCCTCCCAGCTCTCGCTCTGGCCCGCATCGAGCCGCTCGTGGGAGAGGGGGTCCTGGTCGAGCACGGAGACTTCGTGCCCCGCCGCCAGCGCCGATTTGGCGACCGCCGAGCCGACACGGCCGGCGCCGATGATCAGGACGAACATTGAGTAAGGACAGACATCGTGCGGAGGTGGAGGTTAGACGATGGGAGCCTCCGCCCGCTGAGGCCCCTCGGACTGCTCGCCGGCGGCACGATCGGCCGCGGCGCGGTCCTCCGGCGAGCCGGCCGCCGGCGCCGTCACGATCACCCGGCAGGTGGCCTTGCTGATCACGTACTTGGTGACCTCTCCCACGAAGTTCTCCAGCGGCCCGCCGCGTCCTCCCAGGCCCGCGCCGCCGCGGATCCTGGATGGTTCCTCGGCGCCGAGCACGATCGCTTCGACGCCGCGGCGGCGCGCCTCCTCGACGATCGCATAGCCGGCACGGCGCGTGCGCACGGTGGCGGTGGCGACGTAGACGCCGCCGTACTCCTCCCCCACCGCCTTCGCCCGCGCGAGCGCCTGGCGGGCGTGCTTGACCTGCTCCTCGGGCAGGCGCGCGTCGAGCGGCAGCGACATCGGCATCACGAAGATCCAGACCGCCTCGATCGTCGCCGTCTCGGTCTCTGTCTCGCTATCCGCCTCGTCGGTCGACTCGCCCGCGGCCAGCCGGGCCGCCGTCTGCACGATGTCCTCGTCGAGCTTGGTTCCGAACAGCGGCACGAGGATCGAGCCGTAGTCGCGTTCGGCCGGCGGCTCGGCGCGCAGGATCTGCGGCGAGACCGTCACCCGCGCCGTCAGCGAGGTCTCGTCCGCGCGCCGGTACACGACATACCCAAGGATCCCGAACGCCATCCATCCCAGCCCGACATAGCGCGCCGGTTCGTGCAGGATCATCACGGCCACCCAGCCGGCCCCGCAGATCAGCGCCCCGAGGACCGCGGGCAGCGGCAGCTCGCCGCCGCGCACGCGCACCGACAGCGGCACCCTGTAGGGGCGGTCGCGATCGGGCTCGGAGTAGCGCAGCCGCCAGATCGACAGGTGCGCGATCGTGAACGCGAGCATCGCCCCGAAGGCGTAGATCCCGACGAGGAAGTCGAGATCCTCGGGCACGACCAGCGCCGCGGCGAGCAGACCCGCGAGGACGATCAGCACATACGGGGTCGAACGCTGCGGATGCAGGCGCCCGAGGCCGCTGGGGATCTGGCGGTTGGTCGAGAGCGAGTAGGCCAGCCGTGAGAGGCCAAGCATCGCCGAGTTCGCGGCGGCGATCAACGTCAGCGTCGCCAGCGCCCCCACCACGTATCTGAGCGTGTGCGCCAGCCAGCTCGGGTGGATCTGCGTGACGATCCCGATCACGGGGTCGTTCAGGTAGCGCCCCGCCAGCTCGGTATGGCCGGCGTGCACGGGCAGCGCGGTGATCGCCACGAGCGCGATCCCGACGTAGCCGAAGATCACCGTCGCCGCGCCGCTGCCGACCATCTGCTTGAGGCCGCGACGGCCGATCCGCACCTCTCCCGCCAGGCCGGCCGCGGACTCGAGGCTGGTGAAGGAGATCACGGCGACCGTCATCGCGAACACGAGATCCGACCATTTCGGGGCGCTGCCCAGGTCGATCGGGTCCACCAACTTGCTCGGGTTGAAGAACAGGATCAGCCCGATCACGACGATCAGCAGCTGCACGAGCAGGTCGCCGGCGACCAGCAGGCCAACGCGCCGCGAGCGGCGGCTGCCGAAGCCGCGGATGTTGCCGAGCACGACGATCGCGATGAACGTGAGCGACAGCAGCAGCGCCTCGGTGTGATGGCCCAGTGGAGCCCAGAAGACGCGCAGGTACTGGGTCGCCGAGAACGCGCAGACGGCGATCAGGATGATGTAGTCGAGCAGGATCGCCCAGCCGGCGATGAAGCTGACGAGCTCGTTGAACGCATACCGGGCGAAAACGGTCGAGCCGCCGCGATCCTGGTGCAGCGAGGCGCCCTCGACGTAGCTCATCGCCGTCAGCACGAACAGCAGCGCCGCGAACAGGAATACGAGCGGGGTGAGCCCGAGCGCGTGCCCGGCGATCACGCCGAGCGAGAAGTAGATCGCGCTCGCCAGCGACGTGTAGACGACCGTGAACAGCACCGGCGAGCCGATGCTGCGCCGCACCGTCACGCGCGAGCGGGCCGCGAGCGCCGCCGTGGCGCGCTCGGCCTCCCTGCCGGCGCCCCTCGCCCCACCGTCGCCCGGCGTGCTCACGACCCCCGCCTGCCCCGCTTCGTCTCCAGGTACAGCCGCCCGCCACCGGCCGCGATGAACAGGAGGCCCAGCAGCAGACGCGGAGAGATGACGCCCCCGTGCCCGTCCACCGCCTGGGCGATCAGCGACACGCCGATGACGACCATCACCAGGGAGAACACGAACGTCGCCGAGCGATGCGCCTGTTGACCGGTCATCTGTGAGTGAGCTTAGGGCCTGCTGCGAAAATGAAAGCGGCCGGTGCGGAACGCTGGACGACCTTCGATCGGCCGGAGCGTCCCGCACCCGAGTGCAGCTGTCAGGTGACCAATCAGGTGATCAGCGGGATGATCAGGATCGCGACGATGTTGGCGACCTTGATCATCGGGTTGATCGCGGGGCCGGCGGTGTCCTTGAACGGGTCGCCGACCGTGTCGCCGGTCACCGAGGCGGCGTGGGCTTCGGAGCCCTTGCCGCCGAAGGCGCCGTCCTCGATCAGCTTCTTCGCGTTGTCCCACGCGCCACCGCCCGCGGTCATCAGCACGGCGAAGAAGAAGCCGACGACGATCACGCCGATCAACAGGCCGCCGAGCGCCTGCTGGTCGATCAGCCCGACGATCAACGTCAACATGATCGGCAGCAGCGACGGCAGGATCATCTCGCGCTGCGCGGTCTTCGTGACGATGTCCACGCACCTCGCGTAGTCGGGCTCTTCGGTGTAGTCCATGATCCCCGGGTGCTCGCGGAACTGACGGCGCACCTCCTCGACGACCGCGCCGCCGGCGCGGCCGACAGCCTCGATCGAGAGCGAGGCGAACAGGCACACCATCAGCCCGCCGAGGAGCAGGCCGATCAGGACGGGTGGTTCGTTGATGCCGAAGGAGATCGAGTGTCCGAGCTTGCCTTCGAGTTCTTTCTGGAAGCCGGCGAACAGCACGATCGCCGCGAGCACCGCGGAGCCGATCGCGTAGCCCTTCGTGACGGCCTTCGTCGTGTTCCCGACCGCGTCGAGCCGATCCGTGACTTTGCGCACCTCCTCGGGCAGATCGGCCATCTCCGCGATCCCACCCGCGTTGTCGGTGATCGGGCCGAAGGCGTCGAGCGCGACGATCAGGCCCGTCAGCGAAAGCAGGCCCACCGCGGCCACGCCGATCCCGTAGATGCCGGTCACGCCACCGCCCGCGAGCTTCCATGCGCCGAGCATGCCGAGCACGATCACGAGCGCGGGTAGCGCCGTGGCCTGCAGGCCCGAGGAGAAGCCCTGGATGATGTTCGTCGCGTGACCGGTGATCGACGCTTTCGCGGTCTTCTTCACCGGCGAGAAGCGGGTCGAGGTGTAGTATTCGGTTATTCCGAATAGCAGTGCCGTGACGGCAATGCCGATCAGCGAACACAGGTACAGGTGCCACCATTTCGGAGTGTTGACAGCGCTGCCGACGTCCTTGAAGGTCAGGCTGTGCATCAGCCAGTAGGTGATCGGGGCGAATGCTGCCGCCGCGATCACGCCGGAGACGGCCAGGCCCTGCAGCAGCGCACGCTCGACGTTGTCGGAGTTCGTGCGCACCGCAAATGTGCCGATGATCGAGGCGAGGATCGCCGCCCCGCCGAGCACGAGCGGATACAGCGCGACCTGCGTGGACTCGTGGAATGTGAGCACGCCGAGCAGGATCACCGCCACCGCGGTCACCGCGTAGGTCTCGAACAGGTCGGCCGCCATGCCGGCGCAGTCGCCGACGTTGTCGCCGACGTTGTCGGCGATCGTCGCCGGGTTGCGCGGATCGTCCTCGGGGATACCCGCCTCTACCTTGCCGACGAGGTCGGCGCCGACGTCGGCCGCCTTCGTGAAGATGCCGCCGCCGAGCCGCGCGAAGACCGAGATCAGCGAGCCGCCGAAGCCGAGGCCGATCAGCGCGTCGACCGCCGTTTTCGGGCTGTCGTTGAAGAACGAGGTGAGTACGCCGTAGTAGCCGGCGACGCCGATCAGCGCGAGGCCGACGACGAGCAGACCCGTGATCGCGCCACCGCGGAAAGCGACCTTCAGCGCCGGCGAGACCCCGCCGCGCGCGGCCTCGGCCACGCGTGCGTTGGAGCGCACCGAGATGTTCATCCCGATGTAGCCGGTCGAGCCGGACAGCAAGCCGCCGATCGCGAACCCGCAGGCGACCGCGATGTTCTGGATGAAGATCAGCGCGATGAACAGCACGACCCCGGCGACGGCGATCGTCGTGTACTGGCGGTTCAGGTAGGCGCGCGCGCCCTGCTGGACGGCCAGCGAGATGCTCTGCATCTTCTCGTTGCCCGGCGAAAGCGCCAGCAGAGAACGGGTGGTCACCAGGCCATAGACCACGGCACAGGCGGCGCAGACGAGGGCGACGAGGACCCCATGGTTCATCAGAAAGCTACTCAACAGAAATCCTCCTAAAGCATGTTTGGCGCTACAATAACGGCATCATGAAGAAGCCGACTCGAATGGACGGTTATGTGCGTGTGTCCCGCCGCATGGGTCGGGAAGGCCCCGGCTATATCTCCCCCGAGGTTCAGCGCGAGGCGATCCAGCGTTGGGCCGACTATCGGGGCGTAACAATACCCGTCTGGGAGACGGACGAGGATGAGTCGGGCGGCACGCAGGCGCGACCGGGTCTTCAACGCATCCTTGAGCGCATAGATCGCGGCGAGACCGATGGGATCGTCTGCTGGCGGCTCAACCGTTTCGCACGCAACGTCGCTGGGGCGATCGGGGACGTGCAGCGGATACAGACTTCGGGGGGGCATATAGCCTTCGTCGAGGAGGACGTTGACCCGACTGGGCCTTTCGGCTCGTTCATCCTGACCGTACTTCTAGCCGTCGCTACGCTGGAGAGGGACAACATCGTCTCTGGATGGAAGACCGCGAAGGCACGCGCGATGGAACGGGGTGCCAAGATCGGTCCCACGCCGCTTGGCTACGTACGGCAGCCAGATGGC
>DATCFG010000083.1:0-17895 GCA_036509655.1 Solirubrobacteraceae bacterium
TCGCAGCCGGGGCAGTGCGAGGCCGGGGAGACGACCGACTCGTGCCGGGGCAGGCGGTGGATCACGACGTTCAGGAACGAGCCGAAGATCGCGCCGAGGATTCCGGCGAAGGTAATTGCCTCCATATGGGTCATGATCGGCTATCGCGGGGTGGCGCTTGAGCCGGAACGCAAGAGAGGCGGCCCGAAGGCCGCCTCTCTTGTGACTGCTTGGATCTCGTCTGGAGAACTAGCTCAAGACCAGTTTCAACTCAGGACTAGGTCTACCAGCTGTTGCTGCTGTTTTCGTGTCCCGGACAACCTTTGGTCGTGCTTTCGCATTTGTGTTCAACTTCGCCTTCTTTGTTCCTGACGATGATGAACTTGTCGCCGGTAGTCTGCGCCGTCGCGACGATTTTGTAACCCTTTTCTTCTTCTGTGCCTTTTGCTTCGGTCAACTCGGCTTCAGTTGTCTTCGTATAGTTGAGCGACGGCTCGATCGCATTGAGCTGTTTTGCTTCTGTGAACGAGTAAGCACCGCCGTTTTCGGTCGCAAACGTCTCGGCAGCCGTCTGGGCGGTCTGAGCGACCGTCTTGGCCGATGAGTCATAGGCCTTGCTCTTCTGGCTGAGCAGGGCGGGGATTGCGATCGCGGCGAGGATGCCGATGATCAGGATCACGACCAGAAGTTCGATCAGGGTAAAACCACCCTCATCGCTGGTGCGCGCGCGTAGTGACTTCAACATTTGAATCCTCCTAGGATCCACTTCAGGGTGCCAGCCCCTGGTTCCACCGCCCCAAATGGCGATACGTCCCCCTTGCGAGAGCCGCCGGCTTTGCTAGAAACACCTGCTACAGGCGTTTGCCTTGGCACCTTGGTACTGGCCTTGTCAAAGTCCCATCGGCCGCCGGGCGGAGAAACTGAATAGCTGCATGAGGCCTGGACGGATGACTATGCGAGCCACTTGGCCTGGGCGTCGACGCCGGTCTGGCGTTGCCCGCTGCCGTCGCACCAGGGGCAGGTGACCGTCTTCGGCTCGCCGCCGAGGGCGGAGATCACCTTGCCCGTGCCGCGGCAGGGCATACACTCCCGCGGCCCATGGGCCTCAACCGCCACCTCGTCGTCGTCCGCCTCGTCAGCCATCGCCCGGCGAGGTTAGCGTTCCGCCGATGAAAAGGTCCGCCGGATGGCCCACGTTCCTCGCGCTCGCGCTGATCACGCTCGGCGCCGCGGCGCTGCGCCTGGTCCACATCGCCCAAGTTCCCCCCGACCCGTTCTACGACGCCGCCGTGCGCAGCATGGGGCTCTCCTGGCACAACTTCTTCTTCGGCGCGTTCGAGCCCGGGGGCTCGGTCTCGATCGACAAGCCGCCCGTCGACCTGTGGCTGCAGGTCGCGTCCGTCAAGCTCGTCGGCTTCTCCAACGCGTCGCTGAAGCTGCCCGAGGCAGGTGCCGGCACGCTCGCGGTCCCCCTGCTGTTCGGAGCCGTGCGGCGCATGTGGAGCACACGCGCGGGGCTGGCCGCGGCGGTCGCGCAGGCGGTGCTGCCGATCGACGTGATCAGCTCGCGCAGCGACACGATGGACGGCGTGATGATGGCGCTGATCGTGCTCGCGCTCTACCTGATCGTGCGCGCGAACGAGCGCGGCTCGAGCGCCTGGCTGCTGGCGGGCGCGGCCGCGCTGGGGATCGCCTTCGACGTGAAGCTGCTCGAGTCGCTCGTCGCGCTCCCCGGCCTCGCGGTGCTCGCCTACCTCGGTCTGCCAGGACCCCGCAAACGGCGCCTGCTGCAGCTGCTCGCCGCGAGCGCGGTGTACGTCGTCGTCGCGCTGGCGTGGCTGGGAGCGACGCTGCTGTTCGGAGCCCACGATCGCCCCTACGCGATCGGCTCGACCAACGGCAGCGCCTGGAACGCCGCGTTCGTGTTCAACGGCACCGACCGGCTCGCGGGCAAGTCGATCGAACCGCAGACCGAATACCAGCCCGGGCACGACTACCCGACCGCGACCCAGTCCGAGCGCGACCACATCCCGATCGTGCTCCCCTCCCCCACGCGCCTGCTCGCGCGGGTCGGCCCGCTCTCGGGCGAGCGCCTCGGTCTCGAGCTGCTGCTCGCGCTGCTGCTCGGCATCCCGGCGCTGATCGGCGGTGTGCTGGGGAGACCCTCCGGATCCGATCCCCCGTCCTCTGAAACGGCCGTGGCCGACGCGGACGACGTCGACGGCTACCGGATGCGCCGCGCCGTCGCGGCCGGGCTCGGCGTGTGGCTCCTGACCGGCATTGGACTGTTCAGCGAGATGGCGCGCCTGCACCCCCGCTACGTCGAGGGGCTCGTGCCGGCCGTGACCGCCACGCTCGGCATCGGCCTCGCGTGGGCGACCTCGTCCGCGGGCCGCGCGCGGCTGATCGCGCTGATCGTCGGCATGGCGGCGCTCCTCTACTACGGCGAGCGCCTGCTCTACGGGCGGCCCGGCAGCTGGTGGATCGCAGGTGCCGGCGCGCTCGGCGCGGTCGTGTTCGCGGTGCTTGCGCGCATCCGTGTGCGACCGTCGCCACGCTCCTCGGCGCTGCTCGCGGGCGCCACGCTCGCGCTGGCGCTGCTCGCGCTCGTCGCGATCCCGGTGGAAGTCGACAAAACGGCGATCGAAAACCGCGTCAGCGACGCCGGCTACATCGGCGCCCTGCCCGGCGCGCAGCAGCGCGAGCTGAGCGCCTACCTGATCGCCCACCAGGGCAGCGCGCGCTACGAGCTCGCGGCGGAGTCGGCCACCGGGATCGGCTCGCTGATCGTGCAGGACGCGCGGCCCGTCGTCGTCCTCACCACGTACGAAGCGCGCCTCTTCACGACGGTCGCGCAGCTCGAACGCCTGATCGCCGCGGGGGCCGTGCGCTACGCCTTTCTCAACACCTACTGCGCCACCTACTCGACGACGAACGCCGCCTGCGCGGCGCCCGCGCGGTGGATCCGCGCCCACGGCACCGACGTCTCCGCCCAGGCGGGCCTCGAACATCACAAGCTCCTCTATTTGTTGCCCGGTGCGAAGCCGTGAGCGAGCTCGCGAACGGCTCGCTGGATACGCTCGCGGCCGGGGCCAGCGCCGCCGGCCGGTTCGCCTTCGACACCGAGTTCATGGGCGAGGGCCGCTACCGCACGCTGCTCTGCCTGATCCAGTTGGCGGTTCCCGATGGAGACAATCCCGAGCGGATCGAGCTGATCGACCCGCTCGAGCGGGAGCTCGACGGCGCGCCGCTCGCGGCGATCCTCGCCGACCCCGCGATCCAGGTGGTCGTCCACGCAGGGCGCCAGGACGTCGCGCTCGTGCGCCGGCGCTTCGCCACCGACGTGCGCAATGTGTTCGACACGCAGATCGCTGCCGGCTTCGCGGGACTCGGAGCGCAATCCTCGTATGACACGCTGCTCGCGGAGATCCTCGACGTGCGCCTGTCCAAGAGCGCGAGCTTCACGCGCTGGGACACGCGCCCGCTCTCCCCCGAGCAGTCGCGGTACGCGCGCGAGGACGTCGTCCACCTGCTCGCGCTCGCGGCCGAGCTCGAACGCCGCCTGACCGCGCTCGGCCGCCTCGAGTGGGCGCGCGAGGAGTGCCGCTTCCTTCAGGACTCAAGCGACGAGCGCGACCTCGACGCGGTGTTCGCGCGCCTGCCGCGGGTTCGCGGCCTCGGCCCCTCCGCGCAGACGATCGCGCGCGAGCTCGTGGCCTGGCGCGAGCGCACTGCCGCCGGCGCCGACCGGCCGGTGCAGAGCATCCTCGGCGACGCGCCGCTCGTCGAGATCGCCAAGCGCAAACCGTCCTCGACCCGCCAGCTCGAGCAGATCCGCGGCTTGGGCGCGGCGAGCCTGCACCGCCGCGCCTCGGAGCTGCTCGACGCCGTGCACCGCGGCGGCGAACGCCCACTCGAGCCCCTGCCCCAGGAGGGCCGTCCGCCGCCGCCGGATCCCGCGGACGGTCCCCTGATCGCCCTCTCCGAGGCGTTCATCCGAGCCCGCGCCCGCGAGGCCGGCCTCGCCTACGAGCTGCTTGCGGCGCGCGCCGACCTGCAGGCGATCGTCGCCGCCCGGCGCGTGGGCGACCTCGATGCGGATGTACGCACGCTACGTGGCTGGCGCCGCGAGCTGGTGGGAGCCGAGCTGCTGGAGCTGCTCGACGGCCGCATCTCGCTGTCCGTCGTAGACCGGGCTATCCGAGCCGAGAATCAAGATTCGATGTGACTATATACTTCGAATAGTGGGAGATACATCGAAATCACGATGAACCCCACCATCGACCCGATCACCATGATCATGATCGGCTCCATGATCGAGGTCAGCGCCTTCACCGAGGCGTCGACGCGGTCCTCGTAGAACTCCGCGACCTTGTCGAGCATCGCGTCCAGCGCGCCGGTTTCCTCGCCGACGCCGACCATGTGCGTGACCATCGTCGGAAAGACCGGCGCCTGCGCCAAGGGCGCCGCGATCGTGCCGCCGCGCTTGACCGAGTCGATCACCCCCGTCATCGCCTCCTCGATCGCGACGTTGCCGCCCGTCCGCCCCGTGATGTCGAGCGCCAGCAGCAGCGGTACGCCGGCGCTCGTCAGCGAAGCCAGCGTGCGCGACCAGCGCGCGACCGCCACCTCCTGCACGATCGTCCCGATCTTCATCGGGATGTGCAGCCTGAAGTGATCCCACTGCTTGCGCCCCCACGAGGTTTTCTTCCACTTGACGAACGTGAACACCAGCGCGCCGGTGACGAGGAACATCGCCCAGTAGTAACCGGTCACGATGTTCGACGCGAACACCGAGACCTTCGTGATCGCCGGCAGTTCGCCCCCAAATTCCTTGAAGACGTTGATGAATACGGGGATCAGGAAGGCGCACAGCGCGAGCATGATCCCGAGCGCGACGACGACCACGAGGATCGGGTAGATCATCGCCGATTTGATCTGGCGCTTCAGCGAGGCGTCCTTCTCGAGCTGGTCGGCGACGCGCAGCAGCGAGCCCTCGAGCACACCGCCGGCCTCCCCCGCCTGCGTCATCGCGACGAACAGCGTGCTGAACACCTTCGGGTGGCGCGCCATCGCGTCGCTCAACGAGAGCCCCGCCTCGACGTCCTTGCGGGTCGCGACGATCGTCTCCTTCAACATTTTGCTCTCGGTCTGCTCCTCGAGCACGTACAGCGCGCGCAGGATGCTCATCCCCGAGGAGATCATCGTCGCGAGCTGGCGCGCGAACACGGCGAGTTCGGTCGCGTTGACGCTCTCGAAGAAGGTCAGGTTGATCTCGCGCGAGGAGTGCTTGTCGGCGATCTCGAGCACGACCAGCCCGCGCGACTTCAGCTGGTCGGAGACCGCCTGCTTGGAGTCGGCCTCGACCTCGCCCTTGGCCTTGACGCCGGCCATGTCGATCGCTTTGAAGACGTACGTGCTCATCCTGCCGTGCCTCCTATGCCGCCGCCAGCGACGTCGCGCCGAGCAGGCGCCCGAGCTCGTCGGCCGTGGCCGAGCGCGCTTCGGCGAGCTTCCGCGTGATCTTGCCCGCCCGCACCAGTTCCGCCAGCGAGGTGTCCATCGTCTGCATCCCCTGCGCGGAGCTCGTCTGCAGGACCGAGTAGATCTGATGCGTCTTGCCCTCGCGGATCAGGTTGCGCACCGCCGGGTTGGGCACGAGCACCTCGGTCGCGACGACGCGGCCCGCGCCGTCGGCGGTGGGCAGCAGTTGCTGGGTCATGATCCCCTGCAGCGCGACCGACAGCTGCACCCTGACCTGGCCCTGCTGGTGGGAGGGGAACACGTCGATGATGCGGTCGATCGTCTGCGCGGTGTCCTGGGTATGGAGGGTGGCGAACACGAGATGCCCGGTCTCGGCCGCGGTCAGGGCCGTGGAGATCGTCTCCAGGTCGCGCATCTCCCCGACGAGGATCACGTCCGGGTCCTCGCGCAGAGCGGCCGTCAGCGCCTCAGAGAAGCTGTGGGCGTCCGACCCCAGCTCGCGCTGGTTGACGAGGCACTTCTTGTGCGCGTGCAGGAACTCGATCGGGTCCTCGATCGTCATGATGTGCTCCTCGCGCGTGCGGTTGATCTCGTCGATCATCGCCGCCAGCGAGGTCGACTTGCCCGAGCCGGTCGGGCCCGTCACGAGCACGAAGCCGCGCGGGCGGCGCGTGAACTCGTGCACCGCCGCGGGCAGCCCGAGCTCGTCGATCGAGGTCAGGCCGAAGGGGATCAGGCGGAAGGCCGCGCCGATCGCGCCGCGCTGGTAGTAGGCGTTGACCCTGAAGCGCGCGTGGCCGGGGATCGAGTAGGCGAAGTCGAGCTGCCAGTTCGTCTCCAACCGCTGGCGCTGGTCGCCGGTGAGGATCGAGTAGACGATCTCGCGCGTGTCGGTTTCGGCGAGGACGGGATAGTCCTCCAGCGGCGTCAGCCGCCCGCGAATACGCACCGTCGGATGCGCCCCGGCACTGAGATGCAGGTCCGAGGCGCGGCGCGTGACGACCTCCATCAGGATGTCCGCAAAGTCGATGTCCATGCTCGCCCATCGACAGATCCAGCCCGGGCCATTAGCCCTTGCGGCTTGCGCCCAGCGAACTGGACGAAGGTTCGAGCACCTTAGAAACTGTCCGAAAACTCGCTGACGGTGGCTCGTGGGCCCGTTGGGGGCGATCTGGCGAGTTTCTTAACCGCTGCCAATCACTCGAGCGATCTCGGCGATCGACGTCCGTCCCTGTTTGACCTTCTCCAGACCATCGTCACGCAGACGTCGCATCCCCTGGCGCACCGCGACTTCGCGCATCTCCTCCGCGGGGCGGCGCTCGAGCGCGAGCGATCTGATCTCCGAGGAGACGCTCATCACCTCGTACAGCCCCAGCCGCCCGCGGTAGCCGCTGCCGGCGCAGCGCCGGCAGCCGACCGGCTCGTAGGCCTCGAGGTCGACGAGCGCCTTATATCCGTTCTCGCGCAGCACCTCGGCGGAGACGATCGTGCGCCGCTTGCAGCTCGGGCACAGCATCCGCGCGAGGCGCTGGGCGACGACGCAGTCCAGCGCCGAGGCGACGAGGAACGGCTCGATCCCCATCTCGATCAGCCTCGTGATCGCCGAGGGCGCGTCGTTGGTGTGCAGCGTCGAGAGCACGAGGTGGCCGGTCAGCGCCGACTCGATCGCGATCCGCGCGGTCTCGGCGTCGCGGATCTCCCCGACCATGATCACGTCGGGATCGGCGCGCACCATCGAGCGCAGCCCGGCCGCGAACGTGAGGCCGTGTTTCGCCGCCACCTGCAGCTGCGTCAGCCCCTCCATTTCGTACTCGACCGGATCCTCGACCGTGATGATGTTCTTCTCCGGCGTGTTCAGCATCTGCAGCGCCGCGTACAGCGTCGTCGACTTGCCCGACCCCGTCGGCCCCGTCACGAGCACCGCCCCGTGCGTCTCGTGGCAGGCGCGTTCGAAGCGCTCGCGGTCGTCCTCCGAGAAGCCGAGCTCGCCGAGGCTCGTCACGACCGACTCCTTGTCGAGCACCCGCATCACGACCGCCTCGCCGTGCACGCTCGGCAGCGTCACCACGCGCAGGTCGATGTGGCGCCCATCGACGGTCAGCCCGACGCGCCCGTCCTGGGGCAGGCGCCGCTCGGCGATGTTCATCTCCGCCATGATCTTCACGCGCGAGACCGCCCCGCCCGCCATCCGCCGGGAGACGGTCGTGACGTCGTGCAGGACCCCATCGACGCGGAAGCGCACGCGCAGCTCCTTCCCGTCGGGCGCGAGGTGCACGTCGGAGGCGCCCTGCTCGACCGCCTGCGCGATGATCTGGTTGATCAGCTTGACGATCGGCGCGTCGTCGGCGGTCTCGCGCAGGTCGACGACCTCGCCCCCCTCCCGCTCGAGCTCCTCGAGCTGGCCGTCCTGCTCGGAGACGACATCATCGAGCCGGTCCAGGCGCGAGATCAGGCTGGCGATGTCCTCCGGCGGGGCGACCGCGACGCGCACCTCGTAGCCGGTCATGATCGCGATGTCGTCGACCGCCAGCACGTTCGCGGGATCGGCCATCGCGACCAGCAACGTTGTCTTGTCGGCGAACGCCACCGGCACCGCCTGATAGCGCTTCGCGGCGGCGCTCGAGACGAGGTTGGCCGCGTTCATGTCGATCGAGAAGACGCCGAGGTCGAGGTGGTCGAGCCCGTAGCGCTCGGCGAGCGCGCGCGTCAGCCCGTCCTGCGTCAGCGCGCCGCTGTCGAGCAGCACCCGCTCGGGCATCGTGCCGGTACCGCGCGAGGTCTCGATCGCGCTCTCGACCAGCTCGCGCGAGACCAGCCCCAGATCGACGATCACGTCCGTTAGAAAGCGGGACGATGAGCCTCGGCGCGAGGGGATGGTGATGCCCGTCCACGCCTCGTCGGGCGGGGCGACCTGGAGCTCCTCGGTCAGCCCGGCCTCCGCGACGCTCTCGATCTCCACCGTGTGCTCGGGCTCGCGGTCCTCCGCGGAGTCGATGCCGAAGATCGCGTGCAGATCGGGGCCCGTTCGCTGGGAAGCCTCGCTCATCTTGTGCCGGCCCCGCTATCCGGAGTCGTCGTCCGCTCTGGCGGCGCGGCGCATGACATCGCGCGGCGCCTCGCGGCCGGTCCACAGCTCGAAGCTGAGCGCCCCCTGCGCGACGAGGATCTCCAGCCCGTCAACGGTGCCTGCCCCGTGCGCCCGCGCCGCGACGAGCAGCGGGGTCCGATCGGAGCGATAGACGAGGTCGACGACATAGGGGTACTCACCGACTTGATCGAACGTCAGCCCGAGTTGGTTGAGTCCCGCAGGCTCACTGGCCGACCGTTCTAGAGAGTGGCGCAGGCGGCCGGAGGCCGGCTGGTCGAAACGGGGACCGATTGGGGAGACACCCGCTTCGCTCGCATCCCCGAATCGGCCAGCGCCGAAGGCGCGTGTCTCCCGGCTTCGGTCGGGCCCCTCGATTTTTCCGATCAATCCGACCGAGGTGCAGTTGACGAGCAGGTCGGCGCGCTCGGGCGCGCTCACGGCGCGCGCGGCCAGCTCCCGCGCGAGCTTCGTGGCACGCTCGGGCGTGCGGTTCCACACCGAAACCTCGCGCGCGCCGGCCTCCTTCAGCGCCCAGACCGCCGCGCGCGCGCTGCCGCCGGCGCCAAGGACGAGCGCGCTTGGCTTGGCGGGTAGACCGGCGAGCTGTCCCAGCGCAGCGATCAGCCCGGGGGCGTCGGTGTTCTCCGCGGCGATCGTCCCATCGGGGCCGAACGTGAGCGTGTTCGCGGCCCCGATCGCCCGCGCCGCATCGCTCGCCCGGTCGGCCAGCGCGAGTGCCGCCTGCTTGTGGGGGATTGTCACGTTCGCGCCGACGAAGCCCGCCGCACCCAGCGCCCGCACGGTCTCCGCGAACAGCTCCTCGGGAACCGGCAGGGCCTGGTAGCGCCAGTCCTCCATCCCGAACGCTTGCAACGCTGCGTTGTGCATAGCCGGCGAGCGGCTGTGCGCCACCGGCCAGCCGAGTACCCCCAGGCGCCGCCTCTCCGTCATCTCACGACTTCTTCTTGCACGCGGGAGGCTTGCCGCCGTTCTTCTTGACCGCGGCGTCGTAGGCGGCGGCGTCGACTTCGAACTGGGCGCCGGTGGTCGAGAAGACCTGCTCGCCGCAGCCGTCGGCGCCGGCGACGTAGTACAGATAGGGCACGTGTGCGGGATGGGCCGCGGCTTCGATCGAGGCCATCCCGGGGTTGGAGATCGGCGTCGGCGGCAGGCCGCGATGGGTGCGCGTGTTGTAGGGCGAGTCGATGTGCAGCTGCGACTCGGTCAGTTCGCCTGTGTAGGTGGCGATCCCCCGTGCCTCCTCGACCGCGTAGTAGAGCGTCGCGTCGATCCCGAGCGGCATGCCGATGCGCAGGCGGTTGTAGATCACCGCGGCGATCTTCGCCCTGTCCCCCGGCAGCTGCGCCTCGCGCTCGACCATCGAAGCGACCGTCAGCAGCTGGTAGGGGGTGACGTGCAGCTCGCGCGCGCGCCGGATCTCCTCCGGGCCAAAGCGTTCCTGGAAGGCCGCCAGCTGCTCGGCCACCAGCCTGCTCGCGGGTGCGCCCGCGTTCATGTCGTAGGTGGCGGGGAACAGGAAGCCTTCGAGATCCGGCGTGCCCTTCGGCGCCCCATACCTTGCCGGGTTCAGCTGCGGCGAGCGCTTGGCGGCCTTCCTGTAGCTGCCTGTGAGACCGTCCGCCTTGGCGATCTCGGCGATCTGCAGGCGGCTCTCCCCCTCCGGGATCACGACCTTGACGACGCGCACGATCGCGGTCGGCCGTGGCGGCGGCGTCGAGTCCCGCAGCGCGCGCACGAGCACCACAGCGCCGAGCGCCACGACCAGCAACGCGAAAACCGCGATCGCGACGACGCCTGCCCGCCCCGGCTTCTGTGCACTCCTCCGTCGATGCCTCACCTGCGTGCGCCGTACTCGATCTTCTCGGTCTCGCTCGCGCTCTTCCTCGGTGCGTTCGCCGGGGGACTGTGATCGGTTGCCGCGGGCCAAGGCAGGGACCCTAACGCGATCAGCGAGACCGGGCCGCCAACCAGCTCTCGAGCAGGTGCGCCGCGGCGCGCGAGTCCTCCGCCGCCCGTGACCCAGCATCGTCGCGCTGGGCCATCCGCGTGGTGAAGCGCTCGTCGTGCAGCTCGACCGGCACCCCCTCCCCCAGGCGCAGCGACAACACCTCGGCGAACGCGCGCGTCTCGCGCGTCTGCTCGCTGTCCTCGCCGCTCAGCGACAGCGGCAGGCCGACGACGACGCGCTCGACCTCGCGCTCGCGCACGAGCTGCTCGAGCCGCGCCAGCCCGCGCCGGGTTCCGGGCCGCGGCACGATCTCGATCGGGGTGACGATCATGCCCGTCGGATCGCTCAGCGCGCAGCCGCAGCGCGCGCTGCCGTAGTCCAGCGCCAGCACCCGCATCAGCCGGCGAGCGCGACCGCGATCTGCTCACGCGCGGTCGCGAGCGCCTCCTCCAGTTTGCTCGCGTCGCGGCCGCCCGCCTGCGCGAGCGTGTCGCGACCGCCCCCTCCCCCGCCGACGACCGCGGCGGCCGCCTTCACGACCGCCCCGGCCTTCACGCCCCGCCCCACCAGCTCCGGCGCGACGCTCACGACCAGCGCGACCCTATCCTCGACCGCGCTCGCGAGCACGATCGCGGCCTCGCCGAGCTGCCCCTTGAGGCGATCGACCAGCTCGAGCAGCGCCTTCGCGTCGAGCCCCTCCACTCCCGCCGTCAGAACTCGCGCGCCCGACACTTCCACAGCCGTCGCCACCAGGGCTGCGATGTCGACCTGGGCGTCGGCCGCCGAGCCGCCGCCCCGCTTCAACTGCTGTTCGAGCTCCTTGCGCGCGCGCTCGCGCTCCTGCATGGTCTTGAGCGCCTGCCCGGGGGTCGTGCGCAGCGTCCGCGCGACCTCGCCCAGCAGCCGATCGTGCTCGCGCAGCAACTCCACCGCCGCCGGCCCCGTGACCGCCTCGATCCGCCGCACGTTCGCGGCGCTGGAGGTCTCGTTGAGAATCCGAAACGGGCCGATCTCGGCGGTCGCGCGCACGTGCGTGCCGCCGCACAGCTCGCGCGAGTATGGACTTCCCCCCCCGCCTTCCCCCCCGCCGACCTCCACCATCCGTACGACCTCGCCGTACTTCTCTCCGAACAGCGCCATCGCCCCCAGCCGCTTGGCCTCGTCGAGCGTCGTCGTGATCGGGCACACCGGGTCGTTGCGGGCGATCCACGCGTTCACCTGGTCCTCGACGTCGCGCAGCTCCTCCACACCGAGGCCCTGGCCATGGCTGAAGTCGAAACGCAGCTTGTCCGGCCCGACGTAGGAGCCGGCCTGGCGCACGTGACCACCCAGGCGCGCGCGCAGCGCGGCCTGCAGCAGGTGCGTCGCGGTGTGGTTCGCCTCGGTGGCGTGCCTTGCCACCCGATCGACCCGCGCGAGCACGCGCTCGTCCGGCTTCAGCTCACCCCGCTCGAGCACGACCGCGAGCACCTGGTCCTCGCCGAGGCGGAACACGTCCTCCACGCGCGCCCGGCAGTCCCCGTCCGCGCACTCGATCGTGCCGACGTCGGCCACCTGCCCACCGCCGGCCGCGTAGAAGGGCGACTCGGCGAGCTTCACCAGGTAGCGCGCCTGCGCCAGCGCCTCCCCGTTGGAGTCGCCGGTCGACGACCCCGCCGCGCCATTGCCGGCCGCGAGACCGCGCAGATCCGCGACCGTCGTCCGCTGCTCCTCGGTCTCATAGCCCGTGAACCTGCTCTTCGCGGCGGTCCCCTCGGCGAACTCCCTCGCTCGCTCGCGCGGGCTGCGCTCCCGGAGCTCACCACCGCCGGCGGACGCGCGGGCGCGCACACGCTGCGCGTCCATCAGGCGCTCGAAAGCCTCCTCGTCGACGCCGAGGCCCTCCTCCGCCAGCAGCTCCTTCGTCAGGTCGAAGGGAAACCCGAACGTGTCGTGCAGCTGGAAGGCGTCCTCGGCGTCGATGCGCTCGCTGCCGTCCTTTCGCGCCCGCGCGATCTGCGCGTTCAGGTTGGCCAGGCCCGTCTCGAGCGTGCGCCCGAAGGCCTCCTCCTCGGCGCCCAGCCACGTGTCGACCGCGGGCGCCTGTTCGCGAAGCTCAGGGTAGGCGTCGCCCATCACCTCCGCCACGCGCTCGCCGTAGAGCTTCAGGAAGCCCGGCTCGAGCTCGAGCGCCCGCCCCTGCAGGATCGCGCGGCGCATGACCCGTCGCAGGACGAAGCCTCGTTCCTCGTTCGACGGCACCACGCCGTCGGCCACCAGGAACGTCATCGCGCGCGCGTGGTCGGCGAGGACCCGCAGCGCGCGGTCGGTGGCGTACTCCTTGCCGTAGCGCCTGCCCGACAGCTCCTCGCCGAGCTCGATCAGCGGCTGGAACTGGTCGGTCTCAAACACCGATTCCTTGCCCTGCAGGATCGCCGCCATGCGGTTCAGCCCGAGGCCCGTGTCGATGTTGTTCGCGGGCAGGCTCGTCAGGCTCGACGCCCCGTCCGCGTCGACGGACTGGTCGTACTGCGTGAACACGAGGTTCCAGAACTCGAGGAAGCGCTCGTTCTCGCCACCCGGCAGATCGTCAGGTGTACCGAAATCGAGCCCGCGGTCGAGGTACAGCTCCGAGCTCGGCCCGCACGGTCCCGTCGGGCCGGCCTGCCAGAAGTTCTCCTCGCGCGAGCACTCCACGATCCGCCCGCGCGGGACACCGACCTGCTGCCAGATGCCGATCGCCTCCTCGTCGGGGCCCAACCCCAGCGCCTCGTCGCCCGCGAACACCGTCACCCAGATGTCGTCCTCGGCGAGGCCGAGCACCTCCCGCGAGAGCTCCCACGCGAACTCGATCGCCTCGCGCTTGAAGTAGTCGCCGAACGAGAAGTTCCCGAGCATCTCAAAGAACGTCAGGTGCCGCGTCGTATTCCCCACGTTGTCGATGTCGACCGTCCGAAAGCACTTCTGACAGCTCGTCAGCCGCGTCGCCGGCGGCTCCTCCTGGCCGAGGAAATACGGCTTCAGCGGGTGCATCCCCGCGACCGTCAAGAGCGCCGAGGGATCGTGCGCGGAGGGCACGAGCGAGGAGGAGGCCACGCGCGCGTGCCCGCGCTCCTCGAAGAAGGCCAGGTAGCGCTCGCGGATCTCGTCGGAGCTCATCATCGTGCGGGTGATCTTAGGTCTATCCCCGTGTGGAGAGGAGGGACGCCCGCGCGCTACACGGTTACAGTGCCGTGGCCGACGATGACATCGCCCGCGTACAGACACGCGAACTGGCCGGGGGCCGTGCGCTCGGCCGGCTCCCTCAGCTCCACGCTCACGTGCTCGTGGCGCCCCGCGCCCACCTCCCCGGCCAGCCGGCACGCAAGGCGCCGTCCGCGCGAGCGCACCTTCACGCCGTCGACGCAGGCGCCGTGGCGGTGGAGCGTCACCCCGCGCACACGCACGCCGTCGCACAACAGCAGCTCGCGCGGGCCGACCGTGACCGTCCTCGCCCGCGTATCGGTCGCGAGCACATATAGAGGCTCCCCCCCGCCGATGCCGAGACCGTGGCGCTGGCCGACGGTGAACGTATGCGCGCCGGCGTGCTCGCCGAGCACGTTCCCCGCTCGATCGACGATCCGTCCGGGGCGCTCCCCGAGCCCACCGTGGCGCGCCAGGAAGGCGCCCTGACGCGTGCCCGCGAGGAAGCACAGGTCCTGCGAGTCGCGCCTGTTCGCGACCGCCAGGCCGGCCGCCGCCGCCAGCTCGCGCACCTGCGCCTTGGGCATCGCTCCCAGCGGGAACCGCAGCCGGGCGAGCGACTCGGGCGCGAGCGCCGCCAGCACGTAGCTCTGGTCCTTGCCGGGGTCGGTCGCGGTGCGCAACAGCGGGATTCGAGGGTCTTCCCCGGCCTCGCCCTCGCCTCCCTCGAGCACCCGGGCGTAGTGACCGGTCGTGAGCGTCCGCGCCCCCAGCCGCCCCGCCAGCTCGAGCATCGCGTCCAGCCTCACGTTCCCGTTACAGCGCACGCACGGGTTCGGGGTCTCCCCGGCCGCGTGCTCGGTCAGCCACGGATTCACAACCCCGGCGCGGAACTCGGCGCGCAGGTCGATCGACAGGTGGGGCATCCCCAGGCCGTGCGCCACCTCGCGCGCGCCGCGCACCGCCTGCGCCGAGCAGCAACTCGCCTCGCCGTCGTTCTCCCGGTCGGACCACAGCTCCAGCGTGACCCCGACCGCCTGCTCGCCCGCACGCGTGACGAGCAGGGCCGCCACGGCGCTGTCCACGCCGCCGCTCATCGCCACGAGCGTGCGGTCATCCCGCCGCGCAAGGACCGTGCTCGCACGCACGGCGGCGCCGAGCGCGCGGTGCAGGGCGTCGGACGCGAGCTCCGCCGCGTGGCGCTTGGCCGCGCTCAGCCCGCCGAGCTCGCGGGCGATCTCCTCCACGCCGATCATCGCCGCCGCCAGCAGCGGCACGTCGCGCACGAGGCTCACGACGGCACTGCCGGCCGCGATGCTTGCGCCGCAGCCGCTCGCGTCGAATCCGGCGTCGGCGATCCGCCCATCGGGGCTGTCGGGGTCGAGCGCTAACGACACCCGAATCAGATCGCCGCACGCGGCGCCGCCGGCCGCGCCGGTGTGGGCGTCGGCGGGGACTTGGCCGCGTCCGAGCGGTGCTTCGAGATGCTGGGAGAGGGCCTCGGGGCTGGTCACCCGAGCGAGTTTACGATTCCTGGCGGGCTTCGTCGACCGTCTGCTCGATCGCGAACGCGTCGGTGAGACCATCGATCATCGTCACCGCGCCGCTCTTGTTGATAACGAGAATCGTCGGTGTCCCGTAGACCTGGATGGTCTTCGTGAACGTGCCGAACGAGGCGACCTGTGCCGCAGAGGCGTAGTGGACCGCGATCTTCTTTTCGAGTTCGAGGCCCGTTGCCTTCAGCAGCTTGTTCAGCAGTTGCTTGTTACCGAACGTGCGAGCCTCGTGATGCGCCGCAAGCAGTACCTGCAATTCGCGGTGCACGGCAACGTCGTCGGCGCCCTTTTTGTTCCAGAACAAGATCACCGCGACTTCGCCGTGTTTGAGCTCGCTTTCGATCGCGGCCTGCTGGGCGGGAATCGCGCCGGCCGCGACCTTGTGCGGCGGCGCGGGCGTGTGGACGACGTGTTTCGTGACCACCGTGGTGCTCGACCCGGTGGCGCCGTGCTTGGTGACTACCGTCGTGCTCGTGTGTGCGGCGCCGTGCTTTGTGAGGACCGTCTTGCTCGACGAGCTGACGCTGGCGCCCTGACTGGGGGTTTCAGCCGATGAGTTGGCGGACTTGTCGGCCGCCCGCTGCGAGGCGGCGACGGCTTCACGCGCGTGGGCGACCGCGCGTGTCATGCCTTCGATGTGCGTGCTACCCGGCGCGGGGTTCGCCGACGGGGTGGAAGCCGGTGTGGGCGCGGGAGTGCTCGCAACAGGCGTCGAGCCGGAGCTCGGGCCGTGCCCGCTGAGCGCGACGAACCACACGAGCGCGAACAGCACCACCGCAGCGAGGGCGATCTGGAAGGGACGGGAAAGCTGTGCCATACGCTCCCCTTTCGGCATTTCTCCCCCAAGAGTTGAACCGGGCAAAACCCGTTGGACTCTCTGTAGGTCTCGGCAGGGTCTCGCGAGGCCCGTCAGAGATCGCGCAGCGCACGCAGGACGGCGTGCACGACGGTGTCCGTCGCGAGCGTTTCCTGGCCGCCGCCCTGCATGTCCTTCAACACCGTCTCCGCACCCTCGACGATCGCGACGTAGCGCGCGCCGAGCGCGTTCGCCAGGCCCAGCTGCCCCTTCAGCGAGCGTCCCGCGAGCTCCATCTGGGCCGTCAAGCCGGCGGAGCGAGCGGCGCCGAGCACGGCGAAGGAGGCCTTCCTGGTCTCCCCACCCTCGCCGAGCGCCACGAACAGGTCGACGGGGCTCGCCGCGACCGGCACCGGCTCGCCCGCGAGCAGGATCCGCTCGATCCCGGCCGCCCAGCCGATACCGGGGGTGGTCGGGCCGTGGGTGGGCGGGCCCTTCATTAGCTCCCCGCCGGTCGCCGTGCCCTTGATTTTCTCCACCAGGCCGTCGTAGCGGCCGCCGCCGCCGACGCCGCTCTGCGCTCCGAGCGCGTCGGAGGTGAACTCGAAGACGGTCCGCGTGTAGTAGTCGAGGCCGCGCACGAGCGTCGGATCGACCTCGTAAGAGACCTCCGCGACGTCGAGCAGCTCGCGAACCTGCGCAAAGTGCTCGGCGTCGTCGTCGTCGAGGTGGTCGAGCAGCCGTGGGGCGCTCGCCATCGCGCGCCTGGTGCCCTCGTGATCGGAGTCGAACGCGCGCAGCGGGTTCAGCTCGATCCGGCCCCGCACCTCCTCGGAGAGGCTCGCCTCGTGCGCGCGCAGGTGCGCCTGCAGCAGTTCGCGGTAGGCGGCCCTGCTCTCGCTGCTGCCGAGGCTCGAGAGCCGCAGCCGCACCTCGCGCACGCCCAGCTCCCCGAGCAGCGCCGCCAGCAACACGATCGACTCCGCATCGACCGCCGGGTCCTCCGAGCCGAGCGCCTCCGCGCCGACCTGCCAGAACTGCCGGTAGCGCCCCGCCTGGGCGCGCTCGTGGCGGAAGAAGCTCGACAGGTACCAGAGCTTGACCGGCTGCTTGCGCTTGTGCATGCCGTGCTCGACGTAGGCGCGGCAGATCGGCGCGGTCCCCTCGGGGCGCAGCGTCAGCGAGCGCCCGCCGCCGTCCTGCAGCGTGAACATCTCCTTCTGGACGATGTCCGTCGAGGCCCCGACGCCGCGCGCGAACAGCTCGGTCGCCTCCAGCACCGGCGTCTCGATCCGCTCGTACCCCGCGCCCTCGAGCAACTTCCGCGCGCTCTGCTCGAGGCTCGCGCGCACCCCGGCCTGCTCGGCGAGCACGTCGAACGTGCCGCGCGGGGCTTTGATCTGCTCTCCGCGGCTCAACTTTCCCCCGCGGGGATCAACTTCCGGCCGGGTCCGGCGACTGGCGTGCCGCCGGCGCGGGCGCCCCACCCGGCGTCGAGCGCTCGACGGGGGCGCGCAGCTCGGCGAGGAAAGGGTTGGTGTCGCGCTCGCGGCCGAGAGTCGTCGTGCCCATGTGCCCCGGGTAAACGATCGTCTCTGCTGGGAATGCCTTCAGCAAAGCACCAATCGAGCGCTCCAGCACGTTCCAATCCCCGCCCGGGAGATCCACACGACCGACCGAGCCCTGGAAGAGAACATCTCCAGACAGCAGCGCTCCTTCAATCGCATACGTGACGTGCCCCGGCGAGTGCCCGGGCGTGAACAGCACCTCGATATCGAGCCCCGCCAAGTTCAGCCGCTCGCCGCCGGCGACCGTCTCGTCGGCCTCGTAGCTCTCGAATGGGCCGAACCCAGGCGGCGTC